>NZ_JADDYK010000060.1:353969-368129 GCF_015163615.1 Vibrio sp. OPT18 | reverse complement strand
CTGAAGCTCGTCGTTGGGGCCGTGATAACGTTCGTACTCGCAACCAAAATAAGCGCAGCTTGTACCTTTCTGCGGCTCGCTCGTGGATTTACAACCTGATCCTGTCAGACCGTATTGAGCAAGATGCATTTGCATCAGCATTAGTTGGCGATATTGTCATGAAAGACGGCGCTCAACTAACGGTAACTGCGGACAATATCGAAGCAGTAAACCAAGACATCGCGAATGGATCTGCATTGGTTACTGTTGCTTTGGCTGGCGATAATGCTTTGCCAACGACTGATGAGTCTCAAGCGTTAGAGCAAAAACATGTTGATTCTGAACCTGACCTAATGGCGCTGATTCGCGGTAACCGCATGCGCCATGACCGTCGTGAAGCATCGTTAAAACCAACCGATCTAACTTGGGAAGTGAATGAAGATAATGTCACTCTTAAGTTCTCTCTAGACGCAGGTTGTTTCGCAACTGCTATCGTTCGTGAGTTGGTTGAAGAAGTACACGTAGAAAGAACCTACGAGCAATAACGATTCTGCTTGGAGCTGGGTCACTTGATATTGGAATTTAAGTGACTTGGCTTAGCATGGGAACAAAAGAAAGGATACAAGATGAAGATTTTACTCAGCAATGATGATGGTGTGCACGCTCAAGGTATTCATGAGCTGGCAAATGAGCTACGTGATCTTGCTGAAGTTATCATTGTTGCCCCTGACCGTAATCGCTCGGGTGCGTCAAATTCATTAACTTTAGAACAGCCTCTGCGTGTTCAAGAGATTGCTGAAAATACCTATTCGGTACAAGGAACACCGACCGACTGTGTGCATTTTGCGTTAAACGAACTGCTAAAGAATGACATGCCTGATCTGGTATTAACGGGCATTAATCACGGTGCTAACCTTGGTGATGACGTGCTTTATTCCGGCACGGTGGCAGCAGCAATGGAAGGGCATTTTCTAGGTGTTCAATCGGTAGCGTTTTCTCTGGTGGGAAAAAAACATTTTAAGACAGCGGCAGCGATTGCTCGTCGTATTGTCGAACAACATTTAGCAACCCCAATCCCGACCAATCGCTTGTTGAACGTGAACGTTCCTGATTTAGCTTTAGAACAGCTGTCAGGTAGTCAGGTGACACGCCTAGGTGCTCGTCATCACGCTGAAGATATGATCAAGCAAAAAGACCCACGTGGTCACGATATCTATTGGCTCGGTCCTCCGGGCAAAGAGCAAGATGCCGGTGAAGGTACCGATTTTTACGCGATTGAGCATGGCTTTGTGTCGGTAACACCGTTACAAGTTGATCTAACGGCGCATGAGTCGTTGGGCGCGATGGCAACATGGTTAGGGAGAAGTAAGTGAGTAATCCGCAAGCTGAGCGTTTAATTACTTTTCTGATTGATAATGGTATTCAGGATCAAAAGGTTCTTGATGCGATCTACCAACTGCCGAGAGAGAGCTTTTTATCACAGGCGATGTATCACCAAGCCTATGATAATAACGCGCTGCCTATCGGTCAGGGGCAGACAATCTCCCAGCCATACATTGTTGCTAAAATGACAGAGCTACTTGAATTACAACAAGACAGCCGTGTTTTGGAGATCGGAACCGGTTCTGGTTACCAAACTGCGGTATTGGCTCAACTTGTTGATCATGTTTATTCGGTTGAAAGAATAAAGTCGCTACAATGGGATGCCAAGCGTAGGTTGAAGCAACTCGATTTCTACAATATCTCAACTAAGCACGGTGATGGTTGGCAAGGTTGGTCTTCAAAAGCCCCTTTTGATGCGATTATTGTCACCGCCGCTGCAGAGTCGATTCCTCAAGCGCTTCTGCAACAGCTGAAAGATGGCGGTCGTTTACTGATTCCAGTCGGTGATGACGAACAGCAACTATTGAAGATCGTTCGACACGGCGATGAGTTTTTATCGAGTGTTATCGAGATGGTGAGATTTGTACCTCTTGTTCCTGGTGAGCTAGCTTAATAAAAGACTAATGGTGTAGGTGGATAGAGAGTCGATGCGTTCGAAGTTGTTAAAAGGAAGTACTTTACTGCTTAGCTGTGCCCTTGTTGGGTGTGCAGCGAATTCGCCTGCGCCCGTTTCAAGCCTAAACAAGAATTACTCATCGATTGATCGTGGTAGTTACCGTGGCAGTTACTATGAAGTTAAAAAAGGCGACACCCTTTACTTCATCGCCTATGTCACCAATAAAGACGTTAAAGATCTTATCGGTTATAACAAGTTGTCTGCTCCTTACACTATCCACCCGGGGCAGAAGCTTAAGTTATGGCGTCCTAGCTACAACGCGCCAGCGTATGGTAAATCAACGGTAGCGGTAGCAGCAGTTGCTGCGCCTGTCGCTGCATCCACAACGTCATCTGCGGCAAGTAAACCGAAAACCACACCACAAAAGAGCAAAAACTCTAAACCAGCTCCAGCTCAAACTACCACCAAAGTGGTGAAAAAAGATCCACCAAAGAAGGTTGAACAATCCAAATCAAAGGAGTATGTTGGTTCTAAAGGTAAACAGAATGTTACACCGTCCACCAAACCAACAAGTGATAAAATATCCAAATGGTTATGGCCAACTAAAGGGAGAGTAATCAAGAATTTCTCTGTAGGCGAACAAGGAAATAAAGGCATAGACATAGCAGGACAGCGAGGTCAGCCAATAGTATCTACTGCAGGGGGAACGGTTGTTTATTCGGGTAATGCACTACGAGGCTACGGCAATCTAGTGATTGTGAAGCACAATGATAATTACTTAAGTGCATACGCGCACAACGACCGACTATTAGTATCTGAAGGGCAAAGTGTGAAACCAGGGCAGAAGATTGCAACAATGGGAAGCTCTGGAGCCAGCAGTGTTAGGCTGCACTTTGAGATTCGTTACCAAGGTAAATCCGTTAATCCAAAACGATATTTACCTTAAATACAATATGCAAAAATTACGTATTGTATGGAGTGACATAGTCATTTAGCGACATATGAAGTTGTAATGTCATGCTAATTTCGCCAGGGGGAGGCGTTATGAGTATAAGCAATGCAGTAACCAAAGAAGAGTTCGATCTTGACCAAGCAACCACGGAACCGGAAGCTCTTGGAAAAGCAAAACGAACAGTCACTAAGAAAACCGAAGCGAAAGAAGAAGTTGAAGTCACGTCTAAAAGTTTAGATGCCACTCAACTCTACTTAGGCGAAATCGGTTTCTCACCACTACTAACCGCTGAAGAAGAAGTGCTATACGCACGTCGAGCTCTACGCGGTGATGAAGCAGCACGTAAACGCATGATCGAAAGTAACCTGCGTTTGGTGGTAAAAATTTCACGTCGTTATAGCAACCGCGGCCTTGCACTTCTCGATCTAATCGAAGAAGGCAACCTAGGTTTAATTCGCGCCGTAGAGAAGTTTGATCCAGAGCGTGGCTTCCGCTTCTCAACCTACGCGACATGGTGGATTCGTCAAACCATTGAACGTGCGTTAATGAATCAGACTCGCACTATCCGTTTGCCAATCCATGTTGTGAAAGAGCTGAACATCTACCTACGTACTGCAAGAGAGCTATCACAAAAGCTTGACCATGAACCAACGGCAGAAGAAATTGCTTCTAAGCTAGATAAGCCGGTTGGTGATGTGAGCAAGATGCTTCGTCTAAACGAACGAGTGAGCTCTGTTGATACGCCAATTGGTGGTGACGGTGAGAAAGCGCTGTTGGATATCATTCCAGACATCAACAATTCAGATCCTGAGGTTTCAACTCAAGATAGCGATATCAAGAACTCGTTGATTTTCTGGCTTGATGAGCTGAATCCTAAGCAGAAAGAGGTGCTTGCACGTCGATTTGGACTACTGGGTTATGAACCGTCAACATTAGAAGAAGTAGGCCGCGAAATCAGCCTGACTCGTGAACGTGTTCGTCAAATCCAAGTTGAAGGTCTTCGCCGCCTACGTGAGATTCTTATCAAGCAAGGTCTGAATATGGAAAACCTGTTCAACGTAGAAAACGACTAATTGAACGGATGATACTTCTCTAAATAGAAGACAAATAAAAACGCTGACTTTAAGTCAGCGTTTTTTTGTTTGTGGCTTTGGTATTTCATGCCGTCTAATCAAAATCACAAACGGCAATAACAAGCTACTCGGTAAGAAACTAAAGCAGCTTCTTCAAGCGGTAAAGTTCTTCTAATGCTTGGCGAGGAGTTAGATCATCAGGATCAACATTCGCTAGCGCTTGCTCTACTTCACTCGACTCTGGGATAAGGCTCAGCTGGTTTGCGATATCGACACCGCTTGGCTTCGATGTTGGCGACTCCATACTTAACGCTTCTAGTTGAGTCAGCTTCGCACGAGCATTCTTGATCACCGCTTTCGGTACGCCAGCTAAACCTGCAACTGCTAGACCGTAAGATTTACTAGCTGCACCTTCTTGAACTGCGTGCATAAAGGCAATGCTGTCACCATGCTCAACCGCATCTAGGTGTACGTTAGCCAGTGTTGGAAGTTGGTTAGGCAATTCAGTTAGCTCAAAGTAGTGCGTTGCAAACAGTGTCATCGCATTGATTTGATTAGCTAGCCATTCCGCACTTGCCCAAGCCAGAGATAAGCCATCGTAAGTACTGGTACCACGACCGATTTCATCCATTAGCACTAGGCTATTTGGTGTCGCGTTGTGCAGGATATTTGCGGTTTCTGTCATCTCAACCATGAAGGTGGAACGACCTGAAGCCAAATCATCGGATGCGCCAATACGCGTAAAGATACGGTCGATAGAGCCGATGGTTGCGCTTTCTGCAGGTACATAACAACCGATATGAGCCATCAATGCGATGAGTGCCGTTTGGCGCATGTAGGTCGATTTACCACCCATGTTTGGACCTGTGATGATCAGCATCTTACGTTGATCATTCAGGTCGATAGGGTTAGCAATGAAAGGTTCGTCCATCACTTGTTCAACAACAGGGTGACGACCGGCCTGAATTTGTACGCCAGCAGACTCTGTCATGGTTGGACGACAGTAATCAAGGGTATCTGCACGCTCAGCCAAGTTCTGTAGAACATCAAGCTGAGATACTGAAGAGGCGATATTTTGCAGGCGCTCTAGATACGGCAGTAGTAAGTCAAACAACTCTTCCCACAGCTGTTTCTCGATAGCGAGTGCTTTCGACTTAGAGTTAAGCACTTTGTCTTCGTGCTCTTTTAGCTCAGGAATGATGTAACGCTCTGCATTTTTCAACGTTTGACGGCGAACATAGTGTGGCGGCACAAGATGGCTTTGGCCACGGCTTACCTGAATGAAGAAACCATGTACGTTGTTGTAGCCAACTTTAAGCGTGTCGATGCCATGGCGCTCACGCTCTTCTTGCTCAAGCTTATCAAGAAATTCGGTTGCGCCTGCTGCAAGGTCGCGCCATTCGTCTAACTCGGCATTGTAGCCTTCTGCAATCACACCACCGTCACGGATAACCACCGGTGGGTTCTCTTTGATTGCACGCTCAAGCAGTTCAGAAACCTCATTCACAGGAGAAGCATATTGAGCAAGTTGAGTTAGGTACGGGTGCTTCAGCTGCGTCAGTGTTTCAGCAAGCTCTGGCAAATATTCCATTGCTTGGCGAAGACGCGCCATATCGCGAGGGCGAGCAGAGCGAAGTGCTAATCGAGCGAGAATACGTTCGATATCACCAATCTGCTTTAAGGTTGGCTGTAGCTCTGTGAATAGAGCCAAATCTTTCATCTCACCAATCGCATCTAAGCGCTGATCGAGTGCCGAGATATTGCGCATTGGTTGATGTAACCAGCGCTTAAGCATACGGCTGCCCATTGCTGTCGCAGTGTGATCAAGTACTTCGGCAAGGGTGTTATCAGTACCACCACCAAGATTTTGCGTGATCTCTAGGTTGCGTCGAGTCGCAGCATCAAGGATCACCGAGTGATCTTGTTTATCCATCGTCAGTGAACGGATATGTGGAAGCGCAGTACGTTGGGTATCTTTCACGTATTGGATCAAACAACCAGCCGCACATAGACCCAGTTTCGCGCTTTCTACGCCAAAGCCAACCAGATCGCGAGTACCAAACTGCTTATTCAATTGCTGCTTAGCGGTGTCTAATTCAAATTCCCATACAGGGCGGCGGCGGTTGCCATTACGGCTTGCCATTAGATTGACAGGTTCGAAATCTTCAGGGAACAGTAGCTCACGCGGCGAGGTTCTCTGCAGTTCTGCGGCCATTGCTTCTTCGGTTTCTGGCTCGCAGAGTTGGAATCGACCGGAGGTAATATCCAGTGTCGCGTAACCAAACTTACCGTTGTGATGGTAAATGGCCGCAATCAGGTTATCAACGCGCTCAGAAAGCAATGCCTCATCGGTCACGGTACCGGGTGTAACGATACGTACAACAGCACGCTCAACAGGGCCTTTTGAAGTTGCTGGATTACCAATCTGTTCACAAATTGCTACGGATTCACCAAGTTGCACTAACTTTGCAAGGTACCCTTCAACGGCATGGTAAGGAACACCCGCCATAGGAATAGGCTCACCGTTTGATGAACCGCGTTTAGTCAGTGAAATATCGAGGAGTTGAGAAGCTTTTTTAGCATCATCGTAGAAAAGCTCGTAGAAATCGCCCATGCGGTAGAACAGCAGAATTTCTGGGTTTTCTGCTTTCAGTTTTAGGTACTGCTGCATCATGGGAGTATGTTTTTGATCGGCTTTCACAGTTAACTTCTTTCGTTTATTTCTATTGCGGCTTAGGATACGTGAAAGCGTTTCGTGCGAAAAGCGGCTGATGCGAAAAGATGCGAATCCAAATGATATGATAGTAAATAAAGGGAAGCTGATGATGCAGATGACTCAAGACCTTAGTGAACAGCTTGGACATTTACTCGCTAAACACAAACACGTGTTAGTGACGGCTGAATCTTGCACTGGCGGAGGTGTCGCGAGTGCAGTCACCGATATTGCGGGCAGCTCTGGGTGGTTTGATCGCGCTTTTGTTACGTACAGCAATGAAGCCAAACAAGAGATGATCGGTGTACAACTTAAAACCTTAATTGAGTTTGGCGCAGTGAGTGAGCCTGTCGTAATAGAAATGGCGAGCGGGGCATTGCAATATTCAAACGGGACTATCTCTGTATCGATCAGTGGTATTGCTGGCCCAGGTGGCGCGACCGAAGATAAGCCTGTTGGTACGGTGTGCTTCGCGTGGGAAGCGCTAAATGGCTGGGATAAAGTAGAAACGCATGTATTTACAGGCGACAGATCACAAGTACGCCAACAAGCCACGCACCATGCCCTGCAAGTTATTTATGATTACCTATCAATGGAAGGTAAGTAACATTTGTACAAATTATTTTCATACAGGTATAGACACTGTATGAATCAACAGTATAATAAAAGTCAATTAGTCACCCCTATGTGGGTTAGAAATAGATTCTAGATCGCTTGTTGAGACAACCGATTATGTGGAGATAGAAATGGACGAGAATAAACAAAAAGCGTTAGCCGCAGCCCTTGGTCAGATTGAAAAGCAATTTGGTAAAGGTTCTATCATGCGTCTTGGTGATAACCGCACAATGGACGTAGAAACTATTTCTACAGGTTCTCTATCTCTAGATATCGCACTAGGTGCTGGTGGCTTACCGATGGGACGTATCGTAGAAGTTTACGGTCCAGAATCATCAGGTAAAACAACGCTAACGCTTGAGCTTATTGCTGCAGCACAGAAAGTGGGTAAGACGTGTGCATTCGTTGATGCGGAGCACGCACTAGACCCTATCTACGCTCAAAAGTTGGGTGTTGATATCGATGCACTTCTTGTTTCTCAACCAGATACGGGTGAGCAAGCGCTTGAAATCTGTGATGCACTGGCTCGTTCAGGTGCAATCGACGTTCTTGTTATTGACTCAGTAGCAGCACTAACACCAAAAGCAGAAATTGAAGGCGAAATGGGCGACAGCCACATGGGTCTTCAAGCTCGTATGCTTTCTCAAGCTATGCGTAAGCTGACGGGTAACCTTAAGCAGTCTAACTGTATGGCTATCTTCATTAACCAAATTCGTATGAAAATTGGTGTGATGTTCGGTAACCCAGAAACAACAACAGGTGGTAACGCACTTAAGTTCTACGCATCTGTTCGTCTTGATATTCGCCGTACTGGTGCGATTAAAGATGGTGATGAAGTTGTTGGTAACGAAACTCGTATCAAGGTCGTTAAGAACAAGATTGCTGCACCATTCAAACAAGCTGAGACTCAAATCCTTTACGGTAAAGGCTTCAACCGCGAAGGTGAGCTTATCGACTTAGGTGTTAAGAATAAGCTAGTAGAAAAAGCAGGCGCTTGGTACAGCTACAAAGGCGATAAGATCGGCCAAGGTAAAGCTAACGCTGGTAAATACCTACGTGAAAACCCAGAAGTTGCTCTAGAGATCGATACTAAACTTCGTGAGCTACTACTGACTCCTGCTGTTCTTGAAGAGAAAGACGTAGAGAAAGAAGAAGAAAACGAAGAGCTATAAGCTCACGTTTTATAGAGTGGATGTTTGAAAGAAGCATCCGCTTTGAAAGAATTTAAAGCCTTGCATATTTTATGCGGGGCTTTTTTATTGGATCAGCTCCGTCGAGCATGTCTTTGGTCAACTCTCTTTCGTTGACTGAGTTTCTTCGGTACTAGGTCGTCAATTTAGTTCTGCTTTTCCACGGCTAGATATAGTGGAATATTCTTCATTTTATCGAATTCCAACTAAAATCCTGCCCAAGGGTGTCTTTTCTACAAGAAAACTAGTCGAAGCCTTAACCATGATCTACAATACGGCAAAATTCTAACTCGACTATTTTCAGGAAGAGCTGCATGTACATGAGCACTGATGAGGTTCGCAACGCGTTCCTTAAGTTCTTTGAGAGCAAAGAACACCAAATCGTAGACAGTTCATCGTTAGTTCCACATAACGATCCAACCCTGCTATTCACTAACGCAGGTATGAACCAATTCAAAGATTGCTTCTTAGGCGCCGAAAAGCGTGCCTACACTCGAGCAACTACGGCTCAGCGTTGTGTACGTGCGGGTGGTAAACACAATGACCTTGAAAACGTAGGTTTCACGGCTCGTCACCACACGTTCTTCGAAATGCTAGGCAACTTCAGCTTTGGCGACTACTTCAAAGAAGAAGCGATTGGTTTTGCTTGGGAATTCCTGACAGAAACTCTTCAACTGCCAAAAGATCGTCTACTGGTAACGGTATACGAGACAGATGATGAAGCATTCGATATCTGGAACAAAAAAGTAGGTGTTCCTGCTGACCGTATCGTTCGCATTGGCGACAAAGAAGGCGGTAAACAGTTCGAGTCTGATAACTTCTGGACGATGGGTGACACAGGTCCTTGTGGTCCATGTACTGAAATCTTCTACGATCACGGTGAGCACATCTGGGGCGGCCGTCCTGGCACACCTGAAGAAGATGGTGACCGTTTCATCGAGATCTGGAACAACGTATTCATGCAGTTCAACCGTCACGCTGACGGCACAATGGAACCGCTACCTAAGCCTGCTGTAGATACAGGTATGGGTATTGAGCGTATTTCTGCAATTATGCAGGGCGTTCACTCTAACTACGAAATTGATGTATTCCAAAAGCTAATCAAAGCGACAGCAGAAGTGGTTGGTCACGACGACCTATCTAACCAATCGCTGCGCGTTATTGCTGACCACATCCGTTCTTGTTCATTCCTAATCGCTGACGGCGTTATGCCTTCAAACGAAGGTCGTGGCTACGTTCTACGTCGTATTATTCGTCGTGCAGTTCGTCACGGTAACAAGATTGGTGCACAAGGCGTGTTCTTCCACAAACTTGTGGGTGTACTGGCTGAAGTGATGGGTTCTGCAGCTGAAGAGCTTAAGAAACAACAAGAACTTGTTGAAAAAGTACTTCGCATTGAAGAAGAGAACTTTGGTCGTACTCTAGAGCGCGGCATGGTTATTCTTAATGATGCACTAGATGCACTAGATGCACTTGAAGGCAAAGAGCTTGACGGCGAAACAGTTTTCAAACTTTACGATACATACGGCTTCCCAGCTGACCTTACTAACGATGTAGCTCGTGAACGCGACTTTACTATCGATGAAGAAGGCTTTGAGAAGGCGATGGAAGCGCAGCGTAAGCGTGCACGTGAAGCTGGCCAATTCGGCACTGATTACAACGCGACAATCAAAGTAGACACCAACACTGAGTTCTGTGGTTACACAGCAACTGAAGGTGCTGGTGAAATCTCTGCGCTATTCGTTGACGGCGAAGAAGTATCTTCACTATCGGCTGGCGACAAAGCAATCATCATCCTTGAAGAGACACCATTCTACGCTGAGTCAGGCGGTCAATGTGGTGATGCTGGTACACTAAAAACAGCGTCGGGTCTTTTCAAAGTACAAGATACTCAAAAGCTAGGTAACGCATTTGCGCACCACGGTGAGCTAGTAGAAGGTGTATTTGCTCAGGGCGATAAAGTAGAAGCAACCGTTGACGCTGAGCGTCGTGCTGCTATCTCACTAAACCACTCTGCAACTCACTTACTTCACTCTGCACTGCGCGAAGTGCTAGGTGAGCACGTTGCTCAGAAAGGTTCTTTAGTTAAGCCAGACAACCTACGTTTTGACTTCTCTAACCTTGAAGCGGTAACACCGGCACAGATTAAAGAAGTAGAGCGTTTGGTTAACGCACAAGTTCGTAAGAACCACGTGATTGAAACCAACATCATGGACATCGAGTCAGCGAAAGAAAAAGGTGCAATGGCACTGTTTGGCGAGAAGTACGATGATGAAGTTCGCGTTCTATCTATGGGCGACTTCTCTACTGAACTTTGTGGCGGTATCCACGCAAGCAACACGGGTGATATCGGCCTATTCAAGATCACTTCTGAAGGTGGTATTGCCGCGGGTATTCGTCGTATTGAAGCAGTAACGGGTGAAGCTGCTCTAGATGCAGTAGAAGCTCAGGCTAACGCTTACGAAGAGAAACTTGCTGAATCAGCTAAGAAAGCGAAATCGCTAGAGAAAGAAATTCAACTGCTTAAAGAAAAGATGGCTGCTGCAGAAAGCGCAAACATCATGGGCAAAGTAGAAGACATCTCTGGTACTAAAGTTTTGGTTGCTGCAATTGAAGGCGCAGACAACAAGAACCTACGTACTATGGTTGATAACGCTAAAAACCAAGTAGGTAGCGGTATCATCCTGATCGCAAACGTAGCAGACGGTAAAGTTGGCTTGATTGCTGGTGTAACCAAAGACCTAATCGGCAAAGTTAAAGCGGGTGATCTCGTTAAGATGGTTGCTGAGCAAGTTGGCGGTAAAGGCGGCGGTCGTCCAGATATGGCTCAAGCGGGCGGTACAGACGTTGAAGCACTGCCAGAAGCGCTTAAATCGGTGCGTACTTGGCTAGAAGAACGTCTTTAAGCTTAAGTAATTGATACAAAGATGCCCAATCAGTTGATTGGGCATCTTTTATTTTGCTTATTGGAAGTGTGTTTAAACAAGGTTTGATTGAGATTAACCAAGAAGTCTAATGGTGGCGTTAGACTCCTTGGTTAATTTTTTATTGCTTCGCCCTGACGCGGAGTATGTGTTTTTTTGTCATATATAGACATTGGTCTTGGGAAGGTGAGGACGGGTGAAAATGCCTCTTATCGTGCAGAAATTTGGTGGAACGTCGGTGGGTTCAATTGAAAGAATCCATCATGTAGCAGAAAAAATCATTGAAGCGAAAAATGAAGGGAACCAGATTGTGGTTGTCGTTTCTGCTATGTCTGGTGAAACAAATCGGTTAGTTAACTTAGCCACGCAAGTTGATAGCGTACCAAACGCTAGAGAACTGGATGTGTTGTTAACGGCTGGCGAGCAAGTTTCCATGGCCTTGTTAGCAATGACGTTACACAAGTTAGGTTATGAAGCGACATCGATGACTGGCTACCAAGCCAAGATACACACGGATTCTAATCATAATAATGCAGCGATTGAGCGTATTGATACTGCTCCGATTCAAGCTCTACTAGATGACAACCAGATTGTCATTGTTGCAGGCTTTCAAGGATTCAATGCGAAAGGCGATATCACAACATTAGGTCGCGGTGGTTCAGATACTACAGCGGTAGCGCTTGCGGGGGCCTTAAAGGCGAAAGAATGCCAGATCTATACTGATGTAGATGGTGTTTACTCTTGTGACCCTAGAGTCGTAAAGCAATCTCAGAAATTAGATACCTTAGACTTTCCTTCTATGGAAGAGATGGCTCGCCGAGGGGCTAAGGTATTGCACCTTCCTTGTGTTCAGTATGCATGGCAGCACAACGTGCCATTGCGAGTGCTTTCAAGCTTTGAACAAGGCGAGGGCACATTGATCGCGGGTAATCAGTGTTTGAATGACATTGCTGGCATCGCCATCCAAAGAGATATGGTACGTATCGAGTGTTTGAATGAAGATTTACCGTCTTTCATTTCACATTGCCAACTGTTGGGTATCGAAGTCTGTAGTGTGATCGAGGAAACAGAACGGGCAGCACTCATTATTAAACAAGACATAAGTGCCAAATTAAAACTAGTTTTTGCTGAGAAAATCCGTAATAGTGAACAGGTTAGTTTGTTAACTGTGGTAGGAAGCCGAACACAAGAAATTGTGGTCAGTTCACATGGATTGTTGTCTGAAGGCGAAATTGATGTACAGCATCACTTATTGCAGCAGCAGTCTTTAACTTTGGTGATATCACCAACGCAAGTCGATATGGCTGCTAACATATTACACAATGCATACATCGTAGCGCGTGAAACACAGGGTTATCCTAAAAAAGAAGTGCATTTTGGTTAAATAAACTCAATCGATAGTTTACGAAAATATAACTTTTGTTGGATAATGCTCTCGTAGCTAGATAAATTTAGAGATTACTCAAGGAGCAAAGAATGCTAATTTTGACTCGCCGCGTTGGCGAAACACTGATGATTGGTGATGAAGTAACAGTTACTGTACTAGGCGTTAAAGGTAACCAAGTACGTATCGGTGTTAACGCACCTAAAGAAGTATCTGTTCACCGTGAAGAGATCTACATGCGCATTCAAGCTGAAAAAGGTAATGGTAACGTTGCATCTGGCAACTACTAATACTTTTGCGTAGAGAAGAGGCTAGCATTGTTGCTAGCCTTTTTTGATCTTGGGGAATCGAAACACTCATTGGGACATAGATGAGTTGGATAACGGTTCAGTCTCAAAGTGGTGAAGTGAATGCTTTGTGATGTTGTGAGATACAGACAAGGTTGAACAGAATGGTTGCTCTGTATTTTGTTTGGCAAAACTCAAGATTTATTCGCTTCCCCTATGGCGCAAATACGCATCCCGTAGTATTGTGCCATCATCGGTAGCACTTGCTGCTGGAGAAATTAGATAATTGTTTTCGGCTGTTTATTATTGCCAATCTTTCACCTTAATTTTTAAGGGAAAAAGCGCGATTTGAATCTTATAAGTTCAATTTGCAAGCGCTTTGATTAAATAGCAAACGGTTGAGTGTTTTTGTCCAATTTTTTTCAATAAAGTGTTTGACATATTTTCGGTAAAACGTAATATGTGCCTCCGCAAGACGGTGAGGTGGCCGAGAGGCCGAAGGCGCTCCCCTGCTAAGGGAGTATGTGGTTTGTAGCTGCATCGAGGGTTCGAATCCCTCCCTCACCGCCATTTCTTGCGAGTCTAAAGTTAGCAATTTAGACAATGTAAATGTGCGTCCTTAGCTCAGCTGGATAGAGTACCTGGCTACGAACCAGGCGGTCGGAGGTTCGAATCCTCCAGGACGCGCCATTCTCTCTTCTCTTACTTGTAAGTGATTTGAGAATAATGAATTAGGTGAGGTGGCCGAGTGGCCGAAGGCGCTCCCCTGCTAAGGGAGTATGTGGTTTGTAGCTGCATCGAGGGTTCGAATCCCTCCCTCACCGCCATTCATTACAGGCCGATGGCCTTTTTTTTTCTTCGTAGCAAGAAGAATGTGATATATTTCACAACTTCATTCTTAATGAATGAACACCGTGCGTCCTTAGCTCAGCTGGATAGAGTACCTGGCTACGAACCAGGCGGTCGGAGGTTCGAATCCTCCAGGACGCGCCACTATTTAAGGGTTTATTTCTTTTAAGAATGAAAGTCCTTGTATTGACTAAG
>NZ_JADDYK010000060.1:346806-353959 GCF_015163615.1 Vibrio sp. OPT18 | reverse complement strand
TTAGCTCAGCTGGATAGAGTACCTGGCTACGAACCAGGCGGTCGGAGGTTCGAATCCTCCAGGACGCGCCACTATTTAGGGCTTCTTTCTTATAAGAACAGAAATCCTTGTATTGAGTTGTTGTTTACAACGAATTGATACTAAAACCGTGCGCTCTTAGCTCAGCTGGATAGAGTACCTGGCTACGAACCAGGCGGTCGGAGGTTCGAATCCTCCAGAGCGCGCCACTATTTAGGGTTTCTTTTATGAACCCCTGATATTGGGAATACCGATATCGAAAACTGCGCGTCCTTAGCTCAGCTGGATAGAGTACCTGGCTACGAACCAGGCGGTCGGAGGTTCGAATCCTCCAGGACGCGCCACTATTTAGGGTTTCCTTGTGAACTCCTGATATTGGAAATACTGATATCGAAAACCGTGCGTCCTTAGCTCAGCTGGATAGAGTACCTGGCTACGAACCAGGCGGTCGGAGGTTCGAATCCTCCAGGACGCGCCACTATTTAGGGCTTCTTTCTTATAAGAATGAAATCCTTATATTGATCTATTGTTAGTAACAATGAATTGATATTAAAACCGTGCGCTCTTAGCTCAGCTGGATAGAGTACCTGGCTACGAACCAGGCGGTCGGAGGTTCGAATCCTCCAGAGCGCGCCACATTATTAGAAAAAGCCTCGTTTATACGAGGCTTTTTTTATGTCTGCTGTAAATTTGTTGCGACAATGTTAAATTTGTTCGTTGTTTAACTTGTTGTATTTAAAGTAGTTCTTGATTACTTCTTTGTTATTCCACCTTTCTCATATCAATTCCCAGAAAAGCCCCGTTTAAGTCACAGTTTAAATATCTAAAAATGACGTATTTGACAGATTTATGTGATCTGATAGGCGAATAATTAACCTTATGTGTGCGTTATCCGTAACAGAACCTTAAACAAAATTGACAAACTTTTACCAATCGAGATAATCCATGGGTCGGGATCACTATTCGCTGAAATCCTGTACGTATGTCAGGATGACGAAGAAAGGAAGCAACATGACTAATATTGGAAGCCTGCTAGGAGATGCGGCGACTCTAATGATAACGGGGATGTCCGTTGTCTTTATTTTCCTAACTATTCTAGTTTACCTCGTTCGGTTGATGTCAAAACTGGTACCAGAAGAAGTACCAGAGCCGATCGCAGCACCTAAAAAAATTCAAAAATCACAATCAAACCCTTCAGCTGTTAGTCCACAGGTAGTGGCAGCAATTTCGGCCGCGGTTCATCAATACCGTGCGTCTACTGCTAAGTAGCATTTAAAGGATTAAAAAGGAGTTTATGAGCATGTCTAAACCACTAGCTATCACAGATGTGGTACTTCGTGACGCGCACCAGTCACTATTTGCTACTCGTATGCGTATCGAAGATATGCTGCCAATTGCGGCAGAACTGGATAAAGTCGGTTACTGGTCACTTGAGACTTGGGGCGGCGCGACGTTTGATTCGTGTATCCGTTTTCTTGGCGAGGATCCATGGGAGCGTTTGCGCGAGCTGAAAAAAGCGATGCCAAACACACCAATGCAGATGCTACTGCGTGGTCAAAACCTATTGGGCTACCGTCACTACGCGGATGATGTAGTAGAAAAATTTGTTGAACGTGCCCATAAAAACGGCATGGACGTATTCCGTATTTTTGATGCGATGAATGACGTGCGTAACTTTGAAAAAGCAGTGAAAGCAACGATCGACGTTGGTGGCCACGCTCAAGGTACGTTGTCTTACACAACCAGTCCGGTTCATAACTCAGATACTTGGGTTGATTTGGCTAAGCGCCTAGAGGACCTAGGTTGTCATTCACTATGTATCAAAGATATGTCAGGTTTATTAAAGCCGTATGAAGCAGAAGAGCTGATTACACGTATCAAAGCATCGTGTGACGTTCCTCTAGCACTGCATAGCCACGCGACAACCGGTCTATCGACTGCAACAGCGGTTAAAGCCGTTGAAGCGGGTATCGACATTCTAGATACCGCTATCTCTTCAATGAGCTGTACTTACGGTCATACGCCAACCGAAACGGTTGTTGCGATGTTAGAAGGTACAGAGCGCGACACGAATCTTAAACTAGACCAAATCGAACCAATTGCGGCTTATTTCCGTGATGTACGTAAAAAGTACGCGAAATGGGAAGGTCAGCTAAAAGGCGTCGATTCTCGCATCCTGATCGCTCAAGTTCCTGGCGGCATGTTAACTAACATGGAAGGCCAGCTTAAAGAGCAAGGCGCAGCCGATCGTATGGATGAAGTGCTAGAAGAGATCCCACGCGTACGTAAAGAGCTTGGTTACATTCCTTTAGTTACACCAACTTCTCAGATTGTCGGTACTCAAGCGGTTATTAACGTCTTAACGGGCGAACGCTATAAGAGCATCACGAAAGAAACTGCTGGTCTACTCAAAGGTGAATACGGTCAAGCTCCTGCTGAAGTGGATGCTGAACTGCAAGCGAAAGTTCTAGACGGCGCAGATCCGATTACTTGTCGTCCTGCTGATTTACTTAAGTCTGAAATGGATACGTTAACGACGGATCTGTTAGAGAAAGCGAAATCAGAGGGTATCTCATTAGCTGAAGATACGGTTGATGATGTACTGACTTACGCGCTCTTCCCACAAGTAGGTCTTAAGTTCCTTAAGAACCGTCGTAACCCTGAAGCATTTGAACCTGCACCAACGCTAGAAGTTGCGGCTCCAGTTGCAGCAGCTCCTGTACAAGCTTCTGGTGGTATTGAAAGCTACAGCGTGAAGGTTGATGGTCAGGTTTACGATGTTGAAGTTGGCCCACAAGGTGAACTGACATCGGTAGCGCCATCTGCAAAACCTGCTCAAGCGGCTCAGGCTGCGCCAGTAGCAGCTTCTGACGCTGAAGCGGTTCCAGCTCCATTGGCGGGTAACATCTTTAAAGTAAACGTTCAGGCGGGTGCTGAGGTTGCTGAAGGCGACGTTCTGCTAATCCTAGAAGCGATGAAGATGGAAACGGAAGTTCGTGCTGCTCGTGGTGGTATCGTTCAAGAATTGAATGTTAAAGAAGGCGATGCAGTTACTGTAGGCGCTCCACTACTAAGCTTAGCGTAAGGGAGTACCATGGAAGGATTGATGACCTTATGGTCTGAAACAGGGATTGCGAACTTTGAGTTCGGCCAGATCTGTATGATGCTGGTTGGTTGCTTACTGTTGTTTTTGGCAATTCGTAAAGGATTTGAACCGTTACTTCTACTGCCTATTGGTTTTGGTGCTGTATTAGCAAACATTCCAAATGCTGGGTTTACTGATCCAGGTGGTTTGCTTTATTACGTTTACTACATTGGTATTGAAACAGGTATTTTCCCACTGCTGATCTTTATGGGTGTTGGTGCGATGACGGACTTCGGTGCGTTGATTGCGAACCCTAAAACATTGTGGCTAGGGGCTGCGGCTCAGTTTGGTATCTTTGCAACGCTATTTGGCGCGATCTTGCTGAACTACGTTCCAGGAATGGAGTTCTCGATGGCCGATGCTTCGTCAATTGCGATCATTGGCGGTGCCGATGGCCCAACTGCGATCTTCTTGGCGAGTAAGCTATCTCCGGATCTTTTGGGTGCCATTGCAGTAGCGGCTTATAGCTACATGGCTTTGGTTCCTATCATTCAGCCACCAATCATGAAAGCGTTAACGTCTCCTGAAGAGCGCAAGATTAAGATGGCTCAACTTCGTCACGTTAGCAAAGCAGAGAAGATTCTTTTCCCGCTTGCTGTACTACTGATGACGATTTTGTTCCTACCTTCAGCAACACCTTTAGTTGGTATGTTCTGTTTGGGTAACTTAATGCGTGAAGCGGGCGTGGTTGATCGCCTTTCAAAAACAGCTCAAAACGAACTGATTAACGTTGTAACTATTTTCCTAGGTTTAGGTGTTGGTTCTAAGCTTCAAGCGGATACGTTCTTGAACTTAGAAACGCTGGGTATTCTAGGTTTAGGTGCGGTCGCGTTCAGTATCGGTACGGCGGGTGGTGTATTGATGGCGAAGGTGTTGAACCGATTCTCGAAAGAGGACATCAACCCACTGATTGGCGCAGCTGGCGTATCGGCGGTTCCAATGGCGGCACGTGTTGTAAACAAGGTTGGTCTTGAAGCAAACCCTCAGAACTTCTTGTTGATGCATGCAATGGGCCCGAACGTAGCCGGTGTACTTGGTAGTGCGGTTGCGGCGGGTATTCTATTAGCTCTTGTGGGCTAGTAGTTTTGCTGGGTCATGTATCGTTACGTTAATTGGTCGTCAATTTACGAATGAGCGGTTAACTTAGCCTTATTAAATGGTTTATAGTCAAAGGGATGCTTTCGCATCCCTTTCTTTTTATTAATTAGGGTGCTTGCTCACTAGGGCTTTTATCAATCAAGGAAATGTGGAAATGGAAAATAAACAGATTGCGATTACTCAATTCGGCGGCGTCGAAAACCTAAGTATTCAAACCAGTGCGATCCCTGAGCCTAAGGCTGGAGAAGTGGTGGTTAAAGTTTCCTTTTCAGGCATTAATCCGATTGATGTCAAAACCCGAGCGGGCCTTGGTTGGGCGGCAGCACAAAACAAAGATAATCTACCTTGGGTACCTGGCTACGATATTTCAGGACAAATTGTCTCGCTAGGCGAACAGGCTGAACGCTTTACTGTTGGTGATAACGTGGCTGGCTTTATTGGTTTTCCACTGCAAGGTGGCGGTTACAGCCAATATGTGTGTGTTCCAGAAGCTGCATTAAGTATGGTTCCTGATTCTGTCACTCTAGAAGCGGCTGCGGCATTACCACTCGCGAGCCAAACAGCGGCACAAGCGCTCAACAAAGCCGAAGTGAAAGAAGGCGATCGCGTACTTATCTTAGCGGGTGCTGGCGGTGTTGGTCATCTTGCGGTTCAAATTGCAGTGGCAGCAAAAGCTGAGGTTTACACAACCTGCAGCGAAGCCAATCTTGATTACCTTGCGACGCTAGGTGCTCACGCGATTAACTATAAGTTTGCGCCAGCATCAGAAAGAGTATCTGATGTCGATGTGTTGATTGACTTGGTCGGTGGCGATACCGCGCTTGACGCATTGAAGTGTCTGAAAGATGGCGCAAGAGTAGTAACCGTGCCAACTCTATCTGCAGAACTTATCTGTGAGAAAGCAACACTATTAGGTTTTACTGCATCAGGCATGCTGGTTGAACCAAACCCTGAGCAAATGGACACTATGCTTTACATGGTCAGTGTCGGATTGCTCAAAACAGAAATTCAAGGTATCTACCAGTTAGACGAGGCGCAGTCGGCTCATCTGCAGGTTGAAACCGGACACACCAGAGGCAAGGTGCTACTTAAAATGCAAGAAAGTTGATAGGCAGTGTTAGAATTTTTTAACTCCCTTTTTGAAAATATCGCGCTGTGGTTCTCGGACTCAGCGCTGTGGGTACTCTTCATTAGTGGCTTCTTGAGTGCCACGTTACTACCCGGTGGTTCAGAAGCTAGCCTTGTGGCTGCATTGAGCTTAGATCAGTTTTCAACCTCATCGATCATTCTAGTGGCGACATTAGGCAATACCTTAGGCGGCCTGACTAACTATTGGATTGGTTTGTGGTTGCCTAATCGAACTCAATCTGAAAAGCATGGTCATAAGGCTATGGCTTGGCTGAGTCGTTATGGCTACTGGACACTGTTATTTAGTTGGTTACCGATCATTGGTGACCCTTTGTGTCTAGCGGCGGGTTGGCTAAGAATGAAATTCATCCCTAGCGTTATTTTGATAGCGATTGGCAAAGCCGCTCGCTATAGCTTACTTGCTGCTATCTACTTCGGTTTTTTCTAAGGAGAACCTATGAAAAAGGTTTTACTTGGTACATTTTCTCTTATCGCCATTGCTGGCTGTTCTTACAATGTACCTAGCTCAACGCCCTTCTTTTCCTCGTTACCTGAAGGTGTCACTCTGTTAGAAGAGGTTAAGCCTTCTAAAGATAAAGTGGTGATTCCTTACACCAAGTATCAGCTTGAAAACGGCCTGACAGTTATTCTTTCCCCTGATGATTCCGATCCGTTGGTGCATGTTGATGTAACTTATCACGTCGGTTCAGCACGTGAAGAGATTGGTAAGTCGGGCTTTGCTCACTTCTTTGAGCACATGATGTTCCAGGGTTCTGAGAACGTTGGTGACCAACAGCACTTTAAGATCATTACTGAAGCGGGTGGTTCGTTAAACGGCACGACCAATCGTGACCGTACCAACTACTTTGAAACGGTTCCTTCTAACCAACTTGAGAAAATGCTGTGGTTAGAATCAGACCGAATGGGCTTCTTGTTGGATGCAGTTTCTCAGAAGAAATTTGAGGTGCAAAGAGGCACGGTCAAGAACGAGCGAGCGCAGAGCTACGAAAATCGTCCTTACGGCTTAATGTGGGAACGCATGGGCGAAGCGCTATACCCAGAAGGTCACCCTTACTCTTGGCAACCAATCGGCTATGTTGAAGATCTTGACCGTGTTGACGTGAATGATCTTAAAGCGTTCTTCCTGCGTTGGTACGGTCCAAACAATGCCGTGTTAACGATTGGTGGTGATATCGACGTTGATGACACGCTAGAGTGGGTGAACAAGTACTTTGGCCCAATCCCTCAAGGTCCTGAAGTGAAGGCGGCAGAGAAGCAACCTGCTGTTCTGACTGAAGATAAGTACATCACCTTAGAAGACAATATTCGGCAGCCGATGGTGCTTGTGGGTTGGCCAACAACGTATCGCGGTGAAGAGACGCAAGCTTCCCTGAATGCATTGTCTAACGTGTTAGGTTCAGGTACCAACAGTTACCTATATCAAAACCTCGTAAAAACGCAGAAGGCCGTCAGCGCTGGCTCTTTCCATGATTGTGCTGAGCTTGCTTGTACCATGTACGTGTATGCAATGGGCAACTCAGGTGAAAAAGGCGATTTGACGGTTCTCAATAAAGAGCTGATGGATACCCTAGAGCAATTCTCGAAAGAGGGTGTTGAACAAGAGCGTTTAGACCAGATCACAGGCATGGCAGAAGCGAATGCCGTTTTTGCATTGCAAAGCGTTAAAGGTAAGGTGTCGCAACTCGCGTCTAACCAAACCTTCTATGGTCAGCCTGATCGCATTGAATCACAACTCGATCAAAT
>NZ_JADDYK010000060.1:339565-346752 GCF_015163615.1 Vibrio sp. OPT18 | reverse complement strand
CCGAGCGGTGACGCCTGAGAGCGTGAGCAAGGCATACCAAGATTTCATCGAAGGTAAGCACAAGGTTACCTTGAGTGTGGTTCCTAAGAAAAAACTCGATTTAGCGGTTCGTGAAGCGACCTTTACCACGCCACCACGTACGTTGCCTGAATACAGCAAGGTGACGGAAGACCAACTGGATTTCAGAAAGGCACCGAATACCTTTGATCGCAGTGTAATACCAGAAGTTAACTTTGGTGTTGAGGCGACCATGCCTGAGTTGTACCGCATGCACTTTGCAAATGGTACGGACTTGATCGGTACTGTGACCAGCGAAACGCCGACAGTACAGCTACAGATTCAACTTCCAGCTGGTGAGCGTTATGTTCGCAAAGGGCGAGAAGGCCTAGCGAACCTAACGGCTTCGATGATGGAAGAAGGCTCAACCAAACGAACCGTTGAAGAGTTACAGGCGACCTTAGATAAACTTGGTAGCAGTGTGAGCATTAGTGCGGGCAGCTACACCACAGATATTTCAGTCTCGGCGCTAGAGAAAAACTTGCCTCAAACCTTAGCGATTGTGCAAGAGGTTCTATTCGAGCCTAAGTTCGATGAGCAAGATTTTGAGCGCGTTAAGAAACAGATGCTAGAAGGCGTTGTGTATCAGCATCAGCAGCCAAGCTGGATGGCTTCTCAAGCAACCCGTGAAGTGCTGTTTGGTGACAGTATTTTTGCTCGCGCAAGTGATGGCACTAAGGAATCTCTATCGAAATTGACCTTAGACGATGTGAAAAAATTCTATGCGCAACATTACACACCAGAAGGTGCCAATATTGTTGTTGTGGGAGACATCTCGAAGAAAGAGGTAGGGAAACAGCTACAATTCTTTGAAGAGTGGCAAGGCGATGCGGCACCATTAACGCGTCCACAGATCGTCAAAGAGCTTTCTGGTCAGCACCTGTACTTAGTCGACAAACCGGGTGCGCCGCAAAGCATTGTTCGCTTGGTTCGTAAAGGCCTGCCGTTTGATGCAACGGGTGAATTGTATTTGAGCCAGCTAGCTAACTTTAATTTAGCGGGCAACTTCAATAGCCGTATCAACCAGAACCTACGTGAAGACAAAGCTTACACTTACGGTGCAAGCGGTTACTTCGCAAGTACTCGAGAAACTGGCGCAGTAGTATTTAGCGCGCAGGTAAGGGCGAATGCGACGGTTCCATCGATTCAAGAGTTTATTAATGAGTTGAACGAGTTTAGTCAAAGTGGATTAACTGACGAAGAGGTGAAATTTATGCGCCTCGCCGTCGGTCAACAAGATGCGCTTAAATACGAAACGCCAAGTCAAAAGGCTGGGTTGTTGAGTAATATTGTTGCACTGAGCCTTGATGAAGATTACCTACAACAGCGTAATCAGATAGTTGAAACGGTTTCAAAAGAGACCTTAAACGAGCTATCTAAGAAATGGTTTGACCCGAATGATTATCAAATAATCGTTGTTGGTGACGCGACTTCGCTTCGCCCGCAATTAGAAAAGTTAGATATTCCAATAGAAGAGCTTGAAATCATTCGTTAGAGTACACATTAAAGGGGGAGGGAAGAGACTCTACTTTTCTCCTCCAACCTAATTTATGATAGTTCTAATCAGAACAATATAAGATAAGTGAACTGAATTTTGACTGATTTTGCTGCGCGACTAAAGCAAGTTGCAACCAACCCTAAGACCTTCTCTCAATTTGGTCGTGGTGTTGAAAGGGAAACATTACGCTACACGGAAGATGGGCACCTTGCTACTGGGCCGCACCCTGAGGCTTTGGGATCTGCGTTGATGAACGAATGGGTAACGACCGATTTCTCTGAGTCGCTACTGGAATTTATCACGCCTGTTTCTAACGACGTTCCGACGCTTTTGAATCAGTTGTCTGATATCCATCACTTCACGCAAACCAAGTTAGACGGCGAAAAACTATGGCCGCTTTCTATGCCTTGTTACGTTGGCAGTGAAGATTACATTCAGCTAGCGCAATACGGCACCTCTAACAACGGTAAGATGAAGACCCTATATCGTGAAGGCCTAAAACGTCGTTACGGTAGCCTGATGCAGATTATCTCTGGTGTTCACTTCAACTTCTCTTTCCCAGAAAGCTTTTGGGATAGCCTGTTTGGAGAGCAAACTGAAGAAGCGCGTTGTGAATCTAAGTCAGATGCTTACTTCGGTTTGATTCGTAACTACTACCGCTTTGGTTGGTTAATCCCATACTTCTTCGGTGCTTCACCTGCGCTATGTTCTTCTTTCATCAAAGGAAGAGAGACAAGCCTGCCTTTTGAAAAGATTGGCGAGACACTGTACTTACCAAAAGCAACGGCACTGCGCCTGAGCGATCTTGGCTACACCAACAGTGCGCAAAGTGTGTTGAAGATTGGTTTCAACGGCCTAGACCAATACCTTGAAGGTTTGAATCAAGCGATTCGCACTCCATCAGAAGAATTCGCCGAGATTGGCACTAAGGTTGATGGTGAATACCGTCAATTGAATAGCAACGTACTGCAAATTGAGAATGAGCTTTACGCTCCAATCCGTCCTAAGCGTGTGGCGAAGAGTGGTGAAAAACCATCTGAAGCATTGGCACGCGGTGGTGTTGAGTACATTGAGGTTCGCTCTTTAGATGTAAACCCATTCAGCTCAATTGGTATCAATGAGCAGCAAGTTCGCTTCCTAGACTTATTCCTAACGTGGAGTGTGCTAACGGACTCTGCAGAGATGGATAACTGCGAGCTTGAATGCTGGCGTGATAACTGGAACAAGGTGATCCTAGAAGGTCGTCAGGTTGGTCTAGAGCTGCAAATCGGTTGTCATGGCGAGCGATTGTCTCTGCAAGATTGGGCGAAGCGTGTCTTCAAAGATCTGCGCTCTATTGCCGAGATGATGGACGCTGAACAAGGTGGTCGTGCATACCAAGAAACGTGCGATACGCTTGAAGCTTGGATTGATAACCCAGAGCTGACCATTTCTGGCCAGTTGCTAGAAGAGACTAAGAAGTTAGGTGGCTTAGGTAAAGTGGGTTGCGCGTTAGGTAAAACGTATGCTCAGCAACACAAAGCGCACCAATACAAAGTATATTCAGCTGAGCTGATGGAAGCAGAAGTTCAACGCTCTGTGATTGCTCAGCAACAAAGTGAAGAAGCAAGCACTCAAGATTTTGATAGCTTCTTAGCGGATTATTTTTCGTATTTAAAAGCATAGCGAGACTTTGGTGGAAAGGAAGCAAGCCTTATTAGGTCAGCCTACTCGAGTGAGTAGTAAATGGTTACCTGTAGTGACTGTTGGTGTTGTCTCTAGCCTGTTGGTTGGATGTGCAACGCCACCGCCAAAGCAGCAAGATAATTTGTGTAGCATCTTTCGAGAGCACCCTTCATGGTATGAAGATGCCTTGGATATGCAAGAAGAATGGGGCACGCCGATTAACGTCGCGATGGCTTTTGTGAAACAAGAGAGTAGCTATCGTCATGATGCGCGCCCACCTAAAGATTACATTCTTGGCTTTATACCGTGGGGGCGTGTAAGCAGTGCCTACGGTTATGCACAAGCTCAAGATCCTGCTTGGGAAGATTTCCAAAAGGCGACCAATAACGGTGGCTCAAGAACCAACTTTGATGATGCATTGATGTTCATCGGTTGGTATACCAGCGAGACGCGTCGTCAATTGGGCATCTCACTATGGGACCCATATAACCAATATCTGGCTTATCATGAAGGCCGTGGTGGTTATAAGCGCAAGTCATACAACAGCAAGCCATCGTTGATTAAGGTGGCGCGCAAAGTCGAACAGCAAGCAAAAGATTATGGATGGCAGCTGAAACAGTGCCGCAAAGAACTAGAAGACAATCGAAGCTGGTTTTTCTAAAACCAGCCGTCATGGAGAAGAGCAATGCCTTTATTAGATAGTTTCACTGTTGATCACACACGCATGAACGCACCTGCAGTTCGTGTTGCTAAAACAATGCAAACCCCAAAAGGGGATACCATCACTGTGTTTGACCTGCGTTTTACTGCGCCAAACAAAGACATCCTATCTGAGAAAGGTATCCATACTCTAGAGCATCTATACGCTGGTTTCATGCGTAATCAATTGAACGGTTCAGATGTAGAGATCATCGATATTTCACCAATGGGTTGCCGTACGGGTTTCTACATGAGCCTGATTGGTACGCCTACAGAGCAACAAGTGGCTGACGGTTGGTTGGCAGCGATGCAAGACGTACTGAAAGTTGAGAACCAGAATAAGATCCCTGAGTTGAACGAATACCAATGTGGTACCGCAGCAATGCACTCTTTGGATGAAGCGAAAGAGATCGCGAATGCGATCATTGCTGCAGGTATTTCTGTAAACAAGAATGATGAACTGGCACTGCCAGAATCTATGCTGCAAGAGCTTAAAATCGACTAGTCGTTGTTCGTTCACCTTGATGCGGTGAGTTAGATATTAAAAGGCCCGGTTCAATGAACCGGGTCTTTTGTATGTAAGCTTCAGTGATAATTTAGTTAGCCGTTCACGATCTGTGGGAACACGCGAACCAGTTTGATGCGGTTCTCTTCAAGCTCAACAATTTCCATTGGGTGGCTGGCAACCTGAACACTTAGGTGACTCTCTGGAATATCTTCAAGATGTTCCAGTATCAAACCATTCAGCGTTCTTGGGCCATCGGTAGGCAGTGCCCACTGTAAGCCTTTGTTGATATCTCGGATATTGGCGCTACCTTCAATCAAGAAGCTGCCATCGCTTTGCGGAGTAATTTCTTCTGATAAGCTTGGGGCGATAGAGGTGGTAAACTCACCTACGATCTCTTCTAGAATATCTTCTAATGTAACCAAGCCGTTGATATCGCCATACTCATCAACAATCAAACCGATACGCTGTTTATTGCGTTGAAACTTGAGTAGCTGAATGTTGAGTGGTGTCGCTTCAGGAATAAAGTAGATCTCATCTGCGGCACGCAGCAGTGTCTCTTTATTGAATTCGTTCTTTTCAAGCATCAGGCGGTAAGCTTCACGCAGCCTTAGCATGCCGACCACTTCATCTATTTGGTCACGGTAGAGAACCACACGACCATGAGGCGAGTGGGTCAATTGACGAACGATAGATTTCCAGTCGTCATTGATGTCGATACCAGTTATCTCATTACGCGGCACCATGATGTCGTTCACGGTGACGTGTTCTAAATCCAGAATAGACACCAACATATCTTGGTGACGCTGAGGGATCAGGCTACCTGCTTCATTTACTACAGTTCTAAGCTCTTCTGAGCTCAGGTGGTCGGTCGCATCATGGCTGGCTTTAACGCCTAAGATACGAATGAAGCCGTTGGTAATGAAGTTCACTAAGATCACCAATGGTGACAGCACCTTCATCAGTATCATCAAAAGGATACTACTCGCGTAAGAGACACGTTCAGGAAATAGAGAAGCGATGGTCTTTGGGGTTACCTCGGCGAATACGAGGATCACGAGAGTCAGGGTACCAGTAGCGATAGCCACACCGATATCCCCGTAGATGCGCATACCAAGAATAGTAGCGATCGCAGATGCAAGAATGTTGACGAGATTGTTGCCGATGAGAATGAGGCCAATCAATCTGTCTGGGCGGTTCAGAAGTTTTTCTACACGTTTGGCACCTTTATGACCCGTATTGGCCAAGTGCTTTAAACGGTAGCGGTTCAGGGACATCATGCCCGTTTCGGAACCAGAGAAATAACCAGAAATTACAATGAGACACGCGAGTAGCGCAAATAAGATACCCGTTGATATGTCGTCCAAAACTATTCTTTTCCTATTTGTGTATCTTGATTAATTTATGACCGAACATGGTCGAGATGTCAATTGAATGTATTGCACTCAATATTTTAAAGGCAAGGTATGTGAGACCTTGCCTTTATTTTACGGACTAGTTCAGGATAATTTCCTGGACGAAGCGGCTACCGAAGTAGGCTAATGTGAGCATGCTGGCACCGGCCAGTGCGAACCAAGTGACTTTCTGTCCACGCCAGCCTTTCTGATAGTGACCCCATAGAAGGATGGAGTAGATAACCCAAGCGATAAAAGACAACACAGCCTTGTGTGCTTTTCCTTGAGCAAACATATCTTGCACGAAGATGAGACCCGTCAACAAAGTACCCGTTAATAAGCCATTACCAATCAGAATGATCTTGAAAAGCTGTCTTTCCACCATCATTAAAGGAGGTAGGTTAGGGTTTATCACTAAGGCTTTTTTCTTTTTAAGTTTGTGATCTAGCCACGCAAGTTGCAGGGCGTATAGCGCGCCGATAGTTAACGTTGCGTATGAGAATAGAGCCAAAGAGATGTGTACGAGCAGTTTTGGGTCATTCTCTAGATGTTTGATGAAAGTGCTTGGAAGAAAAGTGGCAGCCATCAAGTTCAGCGCAGCGAAGCTATAGACGACGGGTAAGATGAACCACAGACGGGTTTTGAGCATAGCACCGCTCATTACTACGGATATGATTAAACTGATTAATGAAGCAACGTTCAAGATACTGAGGTTTTGGCCACTGGCATTAAAAATCAAATCGCCAAGCAACCAAGCATGGAAAGCTAGAGCAAGTAATGCGCTGATAAACACCGTTTTTACACGGATTCCTGTTTGGTGCACGAGACCTGGAATGATCGTGGAAATCGCCATTGTATAAAGAAAGGCTGCTGCGATCGCAATAAGACTGTCCATGGTATCCATTTTAATGATTACTAATTGGCGAATTATACCTCGCATCGCTCTTTGGGGCTATGGCGAACCTCATTCAATTCCAAGTGAATAATGTCTCACATCACAAGCACGGATGATTAACGCTCTACAACGGGTATGACTCTAATCCGCGCTAATGTATACTCACAGTAATAGTCGCAGTTTTGAGCGAAGAGAAAACTATGTTTGATAATTTAACGGATCGTCTATCCAAAACGCTGAAGAACATCAGCGGTAAAGGTCGTCTGACCGAAGACAATATTAAAGAGACGCTGCGTGAAGTACGTATGGCGCTACTTGAAGCCGACGTTGCACTGCCCGTTGTCCGCGATTTTGTTAAGCGCGTAAAAGAAGGCGCTGTGGGTGTTGAGGTTTCTAAATCTCTAACGCCTGGTCAAGAATTCATTAAGATCGTTCAAGCTGAACTTGAAGCGGTGATGGGTGAGTCTAACGAGG
>NZ_JADDYK010000060.1:335946-339513 GCF_015163615.1 Vibrio sp. OPT18 | reverse complement strand
CTCTTAACCTAGCAGCGCAGCCGCCAGCCGTTATCTTAATGGCGGGTCTACAAGGTGCGGGTAAAACCACATCGGTAGGTAAGCTATCTAAGCTTCTAACTGAGCGTGACAAGAAGAAAGTCTTGGTTGTATCTGCCGACGTTTACCGTCCAGCGGCAATCAAACAGCTTGAAACGTTAGCAAGCGATGTTGGCGTAGACTTCTTCCCGTCTTCAGCTGATCAAAAGCCTCTTGATATTGCAAACGCTGCAATCGACCACGCGAAGAAGAAATTCTACGACGTGCTACTTGTCGATACTGCGGGTCGTTTGGCTATCGATGAAGAGATGATGGGCGAGATCAAAGAGCTTCATACTGCAATTAAACCAGTAGAGACACTGTTCGTTGTTGATGCAATGACAGGTCAAGATGCTGCGAACACTGCAAAAGCCTTTGGTGATGCGCTACCACTAACCGGTGTTATCTTGACGAAAGTTGATGGTGATGCACGTGGTGGTGCTGCTCTGTCTGTTCGTCATATCACAGGCAAACCGATTAAATTCTTGGGTGTTGGTGAAAAGACTGACGCACTAGAACCGTTCCACCCTGATCGTGTTGCTTCTCGTATCTTAGGTATGGGCGACGTACTGTCTCTTATTGAAGACCTACAGAAAAACGTTGATACCGAGAAAGCAGAGAAACTGGCTAAGAAGTTCAAAGAGAAGAAAGGCTTTGACCTTGAAGACTTCCGTGAACAGCTAGGTCAGATGCAAAACATGGGCGGCATGATGGGCATGATGGATAAGCTTCCAGGCATGTCTCAGCTACCAGATAACGTTAAAGATAAAGTTGATGACAAGATGTTCAAGCAAATGGAAGCGATCATCAACTCTATGACCATGAAAGAGCGTCAACGCCCTGACTTAATCAAAGGCTCTCGCAAAAAGCGTATTGCCGCTGGTTCTGGTACACAGGTACAAGATGTAAACCGTATGCTTAAGCAGTTCACCCAAATGCAGAAGATGATGAAGAAGATGCAGAAAGGTGGCATGAAAGGCATGATGCGCAACATGCAAGGCATGATGGGCGGCGGTGGAGGTATGGGCGGAATGGGTGGTGGCTTTAACCCGTTTGGTCGATAATCTACAAATGTAAGCTTTAGCTACGTTACTTTTCATAGTGTTAGCCGTGTCACAGAAAGTGTACGGCAGCTATGTTGGTGAAAAAATAGCTAAACCCCTTGCATTGCCCCGGAATAAGAGTAAAATTCCGGGGCTTTAATTTGGCACGAGACCCCAAGCTATTTACTTATACTTGGGGTTAATTATTTTATTAAGAAAGCAAAGAGGACGACATGGTAACCATTCGTTTGGCACGTCACGGTGCAAAGAAGCGCCCATTTTATCAAATCGTAGTTGCGGATAGCCGTAACGCTGCAACTGGCCGTTTCATCGAGAAAGTAGGTTTCTTTAACCCTACTGCTCAAGGTCAAGAAGAAGGTCTACGTCTAGACCTAGATCGTGTTAACCACTGGGTTGGTCAAGGCGCATCTCTATCTGATCGTGTAGCTAAGCTAGTTAAAGACGCTCAAAAAGCGGCTTAATTCTTTTTTAAAGAGAAATAGCTTATGTCGATGAAGGGTAAAGAAACTATGAGCGAGCAAAACAATAGAATTGTCATGGGTAAACTTGGGTCTACCTATGGTATTCGTGGCTGGCTTAAAGTGTTCTCCTACACAGACAATGCTGAAAGCATATTTGATTACAGCCCTTGGTATTTAAACCTAAAGGGTAAGTGGGTTGAGTACAAAGTTGAGAGCTGGAAACGTCATGGCCAAGGTTATGTATGTAAGCTAGCGGGATTAGATGTTCGTGAAGACGCGCAACTGATGACTAACTTTGAAATTGCTATTGACCCTGCTTCGTTACCTGAATTGTCAGAAGATGAATTCTACTGGCGCGAATTGTTCGGTATGCAAGTTTTTACCACTAAAGGTTACAACCTTGGTGAGGTCACTGACCTATTAGAAACTGGCTCGAACGATGTTCTAGTAATCAAAGCAAATCTTAAAGATGCTTTTGGCCAAAAGGAACGGTTAGTACCGTACCTTGAAGAGCAAGTGATCAAGAAAGTTGATCGCGAAGCTCGCCGGATCGAAGTTGACTGGGATCCTGGATTCTAACTCCAAATTACAGAGCGAGAGAACACATGTGGGTTGGCATTATTAGCCTTTTTCCTGAAATGTTCCGTTCTGTTACTGATTTTGGAGTAACAGGTCAAGCGGTTAAAAAAGGTCTTTTATCTATTGAGACATGGAATCCTCGTGATTTCACTCATGATAAACATCGCACTGTTGATGACAGACCTTACGGTGGTGGTCCTGGTATGTTAATGATGGTTCAGCCTCTGCGCGATGCTATCAAAACTGCCAAGCAAGCAGCACCGGGAAAGACGAAAGTTATCTATCTTTCACCTCAAGGTCGTAAACTCGACCAGAAAGGTGTTGAAGAGCTGGCAACAAACGAGAATTTACTTCTTATTTGTGGTCGCTACGAAGGGGTAGATGAGCGCATCATTCAATCTGAAGTTGACGAAGAATGGTCGATTGGAGATTTTGTGATGACGGGTGGCGAACTGCCAGCCATGACGCTGATTGATTCAGTATCTCGGTTTGTTCCGGGTGTACTTGGAGATTTCGCTTCAGCAGAAGAAGATTCTTTTGCAAATGGTTTGCTAGATTGTCCCCATTATACGCGCCCTGAGGTGCTAGACGATAAAGATGTGCCATCGGTACTCAAGTCTGGAAACCATAAGGACATTCGTCGCTGGCGATTAAAACAATCGTTGGGCCGAACTTGGCTAAGAAGACCAGAACTCCTGGAAAACCTAGCTCTGACTGACGAACAGGAACAATTACTGGCTGAATTCATTAAAGAGCAACGCTCTTAACGAAAAGCAAGCAGTAACCTATTAAATTTAGTATCAGTTTATTCTAGGAATTTATACAAATGAGCAACATCATCAAGGCTCTTGAAGAAGAGCAACTAAAATCAGACCTTCCTAAATTCGCACCAGGTGACACTGTTGTAGTTCAGGTTAAGGTAAAAGAAGGTGACCGTGAGCGTCTACAGGCTTTCGAAGGCGTTGTAATCGCTATTCGTAACCGTGGTCTACACTCTGCATTCACAGTTCGTAAGATCTCGAACGGTGAAGGCGTAGAGCGTGCGTTCCAAACTCACTCTCCAATGGTTGATAGCATCGAAGTTAAACGCCGTGGTGCAGTACGTCGTGCCAAGTTGTACTACCTACGTGAGCGTTCTGGTAAGTCAGCTCGTATTAAAGAGAAGCTTACTAAGAAGTAATTCTTTTTGCATTCTATCGATAAAAGCGGAGCCATTTGGCTCCGCTTTTTTGTGCCTGCTATTTGGAGTTGCGCAAGTAAGAGATCCCCAATTCGCTCGTACCTCACTCTTGGGGATGACGACAGTAGTACAGGCTTAAATGCAACCGTCATTCTCTAGACTGACGAAGGAAGGAGTAGGGAATCTCTTTCAGTAAACACCAAACTATCGGCAATAAAAAAGGATT
>NZ_JADDYK010000060.1:311573-335846 GCF_015163615.1 Vibrio sp. OPT18 | reverse complement strand
CGCTACTCGCTACTCGCTACTCGCTACTCGCTACTCGCTACTCGCTACTCGCTACTCGCCTAGTACGGATCTTCCGACCAACCATCGCTATCCGACATATCTGGTGCGCCAGCGATGCTGTTCTCTTCGTCTGCCCATTCACCGAAATCAATCATCTGACATTGCTTGCTGCAAAACGGGCGGTGCGGGCTTTGTTCGCCCCATTCAACGTCAGTATTACATTGAGGGCATTTAACGATGGTGATTTTCTTCGACATAGTGATTCTTAATTTGAGGGGGTAATAATAGTGAGTTTAGGCTCGAGTTGAGACTCAAGCCAAACTATAAAAGGAAATTAATTAGGTGCAGATAGCCAATTCAAATTCGATGTCTTGAGTACAGGCTTGCCCAGTTTCAAAGCTCATGAACTTAACAGCAAAGCGGTTCTTGTGACCTGAAATCATCGGGTAGGCACCGTATTGCATTGGAATAGAAAGACGAAGGATATTCGCTTCATCGGCATCGCTCTGGAAGAAGCCAGCACGAGCGATTTGCTCTTTAAAGTGACCAGTCTCTCTGGTGAGCTTTAACCATAGTGTTAGCGCTTCATACAGAGGCTGTAAGCTATCCATCCAAGCTTTAGCATCTCTCATTCTCTTATCAAGAGGGAGGTGCAGCCAATAATGCAGTGCCGGTAAATCAAAGCAGCATGAGCCACCTGGAAGATTAAAGCGTTGGCGAATTGCACTTAGGAAGCGGTCTTCTTTAAGTGATTGGCCAAAACGCTCTGCCTGCATTAGATCTCGATAGATGTTACCAATGTCATTAAGCAGTGATGTCAGCATCTCTTGATCGACACCTTCAACATCCCACCAACTTTTGTAGGTTACACGTTGCTTCTCAATATCTTTTGCGAGTTCGCTCTTGAGTTGGATCTGTTCGAAGATTTCAATCAGATCAAAGATGGAACGGAAAAAGAGTTGATACTGTTGAGCATCGGAAAATGTAGAAGACAAGTGTAGCTGCCTCAAGAGTGATTCGACTCTTAAGTAGATGCGTGTTTTCTCATTTAGAGGATGTTCAAATTTATGGGTGATCATCGAGCAAACCTTCATTCAACATTGTTCTATTCTGACCCATCTACAGCACTGATTGCCAGATACTTTTGATGTAAATCTGTGATTTGAGGCAAAAGTTCTTGGTTTTTAGTATGGTTTTTAATCACGTCATCTGCAACTGCTAAGCGCTGTTCTCTTGAAGCCTGTGATTTTAAAATTGATGCAACTTGTTCCCTAGAAACATTATCACGACTCATCGTACGTTCTATTTGCACTTCTGCTGGCACATCAACAATTAATACGCGATCAGCCATGCCTTGCATTTGGTTTTCCACCAATAGCGGTGCAACTAATAAACCATACGGGGATGTGATTTTAGACAGGTCACTGTCAATTTTGTCACGGATCATGGGATGAAGAAGATCATTGAGCCACTGCTTCTCTTTAGGATCAGAGAAGATCAGCTCACGCAGCCTACTTCGATTAAGTGTTCCATCGTCAAGCAAGATAGATTTACCAAAGTGTTCTGTAATTTGTTTTAAGCCGTCACTGCCCAGCGCAACCACTTCACGTGCCACGATATCAGCATCAACAATATCAATATTAAAATGCTGATTGAACAGGTTAGCGACCGTGGTTTTGCCACTGGCGATACCACCGCTTAATCCGATAATGATTGCCATGGTTAAATTCCTAGTACAGAAGTGAAATACCAACCCATGATGTCGTTACCCCACATCAAGCTTACCCAACCCGCAATCGCAAGATAGGGGCCAAACGGAAAGGCTTTATCAATGCCTTGCTGTTTCAGGCGAAGTTGAATCAAACCAAACACAAGGCCTACGAGCGAAGATAAAAGGATGATCATCGGTAGGTGTTGCCAACCAAGCCATGCACCAAGTGCAGCCAGGAGTTTGAAGTCACCGTAACCCATGCCTTCTTTACCTGTGAGTAGTTTGAACAACCAATACACCGACCACAGAGCTAGGTAGCCAGCCATTGCGCCAACCACAGAATCTTGTAGCGATACTGGGCTGATATTAAACAGTGCTAAAGCGATACCGGACCATACCAAAGGCAAGGTGATTTGATCGGGCAGTAGCATGGTATCGAGATCGATAAAGGTCGCGGTAATCAGGGCGAAGGTGAAAAAAATCAAAGCAATGGCGTAGTAACTGAAACCAAAGTGGCTAGCAACCATTGTGCAAAGTATTGCGGTAAGCAGTTCGACCAAAGGGTAGCGAGCGCTGATCGGATTCGCACAGCTGTGGCACTTACCCTTTAAGAACAACCAGCTTAAGACTGGAATATTGTCGACGATTCTTAATTGGGTTTTGCATTTCGGGCAGGTAGAGCGAGGAATGCTGAGATTAAACTTTCCCTCTGGTGCTGGAATTTTATATTGAGAGAAATATTCCGAGCACTCTTGTTGCCATTCGCGTTCCATCATAATCGGTAAACGGTGTATGACTACGTTGAGGAAGCTGCCGATAAGAAGGCTAAAAATGAAAGCTAATACGGGGAATAGCCAAGGATAGTAGTGAAATACTTCCATAGTGTCCTTTACCACTTAATCAAGGTGAGCAGAGATTGCTGCTCATGGGTGTTTAGTTGCTTTAACTATCCTAACACACTCATAAGATTAAAGATCGGTAAGTACATCGCAACCACAAGCCCACCAACGACAGTACCTAAAAACACGATGATCAGTGGCTCTAGAATTTTGCCCAAATTGTCGACTGTGTTGTCGACTTCAAACTCGTAAATCGAGGCTACTTTATTGAGCATATCATCAAGGTTGCCTGACTCTTCACCGATCATCACCATCTGTAACACCATTTCAGGGAAGGCATTGGTATTGCGCATTGCGATATACATTGGCATGCCAGCAGCCGTTTCTCGGTGAACTTCAATGATGGCCGATTCATAATGCAGGTTGCCTGCGGTTTTGGCGGTGGTTTTGAGGCTCATTAAAATCGGAATGCCAGAACTAAAACTGGTTGATAAGGTTCGGCTAAATTTGGCAATAGAGGCTTTGGCTAATACGCCACCAAGAACAGGGAAGCGTAATCCTAGCCGGCTAACAGACAGTCTGAACGAGTGGGAACGCTGACACAGTTGGTAAATAATCAGGACAACAAGCGCGATACCTACAGCCGTATAAAAACTGTAAGCCTGCATCCAATGGGAAAGGTAGAGTACTTGTTGGGTGAACCAAGGCAGGTCGGCGCCAAAGCCTGAAAACATCGACTCAAACTCCGGAATCACCATGGTCAGCATTAAATAAGAAACGGTCAGAGCAACGGTGACCACCATGGCGGGGTAGATGAGTGCTTTGACGACTTTGGACTTTAACTGCTCGCTCTTTTCTCGATAGGTCGCCAAACGTTCGAATACTTGTGCGAGGTTACCGGAGAGCTCGCCTGTCGCGACCAAATCAGTGTAGAGGTCATCAAAGTGACGGCTTGCAGTTCGCATCGCTTTTGAGATTGGCGTTCCGGCTTCTACACCTTTGCAGATATGCGATAGAATCGATTTCATTTCAGCTTTGCGGTGATTGTCTGACACCAACTTGATGGCCTGCACGATGGGTACACCAGTAGCCAACATAGTAGCCAGTTGCCGAGTTAAAATAGTGATGTCTTTGGCTTTGACTCTATGGGTTAAACGAGTGACGGCTGAAATACTTTTCTTTTTGATTTTCTTAATCTGAATATGCTGCTCTTTGAGCTTTTCTCGTACTTCCAATTCGGTGAGCGCTAAGGTTTGTCCAGACACTTTCTTGCCTGAGCTGTTAATGCCTTTCCAGTGATAGCTTTTTAATTGTGATTGTTTGGACTTGCTACTCATTGGTGCTCCATTGGGTTATATGTACAGAACACGTTGCAGCTCTTGATAGCTGGTGGTGCCTTCAAGCAATTTATCTAGCCCTGACTCTTGCAGAGTTCTCATGCCTTCTCGGCGAGCCAAGTTTTCAATGGCTAACGCGTTAGGCTTGTCTATCAGGCTATTTTTCAGCTGATCGCTAAACGGCATGACTTCATAGATACCCACTCGACCCGAATAACCTTGGTTACACTCATTACACCCTTGAGGGTTCGCTTTATAGATGGTTTGGCTGTTAGGAATCGAGTGACGCAGAAATATGTCCGGCGAGTCGTCATTTTCTTTGCAATAGTTGCACAATCGTCTTGCCAGTCGTTGGGCGATAATCAAACTTAGTGATGAAGCGAGGTTAAAGGGTTCTATCCCCATATGAGCGAGTCGAGTGACGGTTTCTGCGGCGGAGTTAGTGTGCAGTGTCGAAAGTACTAAGTGACCGGTTTGCGATGCTTTGATCGCGATCTCTGCGGTTTCCAAGTCTCGGATCTCTCCAACCATCACCACATCAGGGTCTTGTCGTAAAAATGATCGTAGTGCTTCAGCAAACCCAAAGCCGATCTTAGGTGTTACTTGTACCTGATTGATACCACACAGGTTAATCTCCACCGGATCTTCAGCTGTAGAGATATTGCGTTCAGTGGTGTTGAGCACTCGAAGGCCAGTATAAAGGGAGACAGTTTTTCCACTGCCGGTAGGCCCTGTCATTAAGATCATCCCTTGTGGACGTTTCAGGGCATTGAGGTAGAGTGCTTTTTGATCTTCGCTATAACCTAACTTATCGATATCTAAATTAGCAGCGCTGCTATCAAGCAGTCGAAGAACGATTTTTTCACCCCACAAGGTCGGCAGCGTTGATACACGCATATCAATCGCTAAGTCGTCATTTAGACGCAGTTTAATACGACCGTCTTGAGGCAAGCGGCGTTCAGCGATATCAAGCTTGGCGAGGATCTTTAAGCGAGCTGATAGACGACGACTTAAGTGAGAGGCGGGTTGCTGTATTTCAACAAGGATACCATCACAACGCAGTCGCACTCGGTAGTGCTCTTCATAAGGTTCGAAGTGGATATCTGATGCGCCCTTACGCACCGCATCGACCAGTATTTGATTGATAAAGCGGCTGACAGGGGAGTCGTCTTGGCTGAGGTCTTCAATCGACGCTATCTCGTCGTCAGACACCTCAACAAGATTGGCGAGTTCATCTTGAGTGATCTCTTTGCGTTTGGAGTCTTGCCCGGAAATAGAGCGTCCATACAGTTTGCGTATTGCACCTTCTAATTCAGAGTAGTTAGCGACGACCAATTCGATCTGTAATCCGGTCGCAAATCGAAAGTCATCTTCCGCTTGTAAATCGGTCGGGTCGGCGGAGGCGAGTGTGAGAGTCGAGCTAGAGACTGAAATCGGTACAGCACGATACTTGGTAATCAGTTCTCGAAGCCCTAGCTGGTCACATAAGGCTTCATAATCAACATTGGTAAGTTGTACTAACGGTAAACCGAAGATGGTTTTAATGTTGTTTGCTAAGGAGTCGCCGCTGAAGAAATCGAGAACGAGCAAAGCTTCAGGTGTCGAAATACCTGAAGCTTGTACATATTCCGCAACAGCTTGCTCTTGAGTCAGGCTAAGTAAGTCAGCCTGACGAAGCACGGTTGGGAGGTTGGTTAGCATTTAGCAACCATCTAATGAAACATCAGAATCTTTACTATTTTCGCATGTCCAACCGTTAGTGCCACGACTAAACTTTAGGGTGGCAGCATTTACTGAACTTGTGTCATTAAATGTAAACTTGATTTCGTTTTCTGTATCTATTGAGATAGTTCCTAAAGAACTGGCTGAAGAAACTGTCCCTAGATCAGTTATAGCAGTAGCTGATGAGATTGACCCTTTTTCTTGAAATATGAGTTCAGCTGGTGTGATTAGAGATCGCATAGTCGCTAGACCTGAAGAGAGTTCACTCTTGGTCACGTAGTTTTTATATGCTGGCACTGCAATCGCAGACAACACGCCAATAATCGCAACCACAATCATCAACTCAATCAGCGTAAAGCCTTTCTGGTTCGTTCTTTTGTTCTTGTTATTCATTGTCTAATTCCACTCTTTAGTTTGTTTCAGTGCAGGCACTGGTTGATGGAAAGAATAGAAGTTGAGATGGGGCAGTGGAATGGTGTTCAGGTGTGGTCGCGAGTGGTTTGGTATTTATTGGTGTAGTGTTTCATATAGCGCGCAAATTTATGCGATCAACTTAAATAACTGCTTGATATACTGATAATTCAGGCAATAAAAAAGGCACTGTTATCAACAGTACCTTTACAGAAATTACTTACTATTCAGTGAATTATGCTTTGAATCTCATTGATAGATCCATCGCTTTTAGGTGTTTAGTAAGCGCGCCTACCGAGATGTAATCAACACCTGTTTCAGCGAACTCAGCAATCGTACCTAGAGTTACGTTACCAGAGTTTTCTAGCGCAGCACGTCCTGCGTTGATTTTCACAGCTTCACGCATCATGTCTGTGGTGAAGTTGTCTAGCATGATGATGTCTGCGCCCGCGCTGATTGCTTGCTCTAGCTCTTCTAGGCTCTCAGTTTCTACTTCAACAGGTTTACCTGGGTTTAGCTCTTTTGCAGTAGAGATAGCCTTCTCAATGCCACCACAAGCGATGATGTGGTTTTCTTTGATTAGGTAAGCATCGAACACACCAATACGGTGGTTGAAACCGCCACCACAAGCAACCGCGTATTTCAGTGCGCTGCGTAGGCCAGGGATGGTTTTACGAGTATCCAACAGGCGGCATTCAGTGTGTTTAACTTTGTCTGCGTAGATAGCCGTAGTAGTCGCACAGCCAGATAGCGTTTGAATGAAGTTCATTGCGTTACGCTCACCCGTTAATAGCGCGCGAGCTGGGCCAGTTAGCGTGCAAAGCGTTTGGTTTGGTTCAACCTTGTCGCCATCTTCTACGTTCCACTCGATAGTCACTTCACCGCCCAGTTGCTTAAACACTTCATCAGCCCAAGCTTTACCACAGAACACGCCGTGCTCACGGGTAATGATGGTTGCACTGTTGATTGCGTCTGCAGGGATTAGACTTGCTGTAATATCAGCCGCTGGATCTAACGTTCCACCTAGATCTTCTTTGATGGTCTCAGCGACTGCACGAGTGATCTCTAGAGGCAGTTGCTCTTTTAAGTAGTCAAGGCGTTGGTGGCTGTTATGTGTGTTTTTCATCGCAAATCTAATCTTGAAAGGGAGTGGGAATGGAATGATACTCTTGCTTAACTTCAAATTAAAGAGGCTAGCGCGACTGCTCTATGGGCCAGGTCACATCTTATTGTGCTAGCAGAAAAGAAAGTGAGACCAAGATGACGATCAGCTCCAACGGATGGTATGACAACGCTCGGCATGTTCCTTCCCCGTATTTTGATACTAGGCCTAGCGTCGAGGATATTTCTCTGTTGGTGGTTCACAACATTAGCTTGCCTCCGGGTCAATTTGGTGGGCCTTACATCGAACAATTTTTTACGGGTAAACTCGACGCTTCGGAACATCCATTTTTTAAGGTGATTCACCAAATGGGCGTATCGGCGCACTGTTTGATTCGTCGCGACGGGGAAGTGGTGCAGTTCGTTTCGTTTCTTGACCGAGCTTGGCATGCTGGCCAGTCGAGTTTTGCAGGGCGTGAAAGGTGTAATGACTATTCGATTGGTATTGAACTGGAAGGCAGTGACTTTGTGGCTTACACCGAGCAGCAGTATCAAGCGCTTAGCCAACTAACAGCAACGATCGTATCTACGTTCCCTCAAATCACCAGTGAACGTATCACTGGCCATCAATACATAGCGCCTCTGCGTAAAACTGACCCTGGCTTGGTGTTCGATTGGCAGAAGTTTAAAAAAAATCTCAAAGTTTAAGCCTCCGTTTTTGACGATGGCCTTACCGCTGGTGGGCGTTGAATAGTCAACGCCTAGCATAATGACTTGTGAATTTTTGTTGTTGCGATGTAAAGAAAGTGGTGGAGAGAAGCGCATCAATAAATTGAGAGTGTGACGAACTTATCAAACACTCATTTATTAAAACTTATGAACAGAATTTCCACCCTAAATGTGCGCTTGGTTCGATTTTTAAACAAGTGACGCTAATCTTTCTGAAACAATTCATTTTTATCCTGAAACTTTCTAGCACGAACACTCCCCAAAAGTATTACCCCTGTAAATGGTAAGACCAATTTGGTTGCTGTTTTAAATTTCATTTGTTAAATCATGGTTAATTCACGCTGTATTCTATGATGCAGGTCAATTTTAGGCTGGACAGTGGCGTTTTAATTATGTTAATTTCTGCCCAACTTAAAATTGGTATTACCAATTGTCAGCGAAGAAAAAGAAGAACAACAAACTATGGCTTATCAAAGGATTCGTCAGCCAAAACTCTCCGATGTAATCGAACAAGAGTTAGAAAGGTTGATAGTGGAAGGAACACTGGCTCCAGGGCAGCAGCTGCCGCCTGAGCGCGAACTGGCGAAACAGTTCGATGTGTCTCGTCCTTCAATCCGAGAAGCGATACAACGTTTAGAAGCAAAACGCTTGCTTACTCGCCGTCAAGGTGGAGGTACGTTTGTTAGCGAAAATATCTGGAAAAGCTTTTCAGATCCTTTGCTTAATTTGTTGTCGTCCCATTCTGAAACCCAGCTAGACTTGTTGGAATCGCGTCATGCGATGGAAGGGATTTCGGCTTACTTCGCGGCATTGCGTGGCACTGATGAAGACTTTGCTCGAATTCAAGCATGCCAAGAAAAAATTCGCGGTGCGCAAGATAAGGGTGATATTGAAGCCGAATCTGCAGCGGTGATGGCTTTTCTTATTGCTTTAACAGAGGCAGCGCACAATGTGGTGTTATTGCACATTGTTCGTAGCTTGGCTCCGTTACTCGAACAAAACGTCTTAGAAAATTTAAAGCTGTTGCATCGTCGTAAAGACGTTGTGGAGAAAGTGAGTATACATCGAGCTAACATTGTGGATGCGATCGTTTCAGGACAGCCAGAACAGGCACGTGAAATGTCACACTCTCATTTAGCTTACATCGAAGAAACATTGATGGATTTGACCAAAGAAGAGTCGCGCCGCGAACGTTCTTTACGTCGAATTCAACAGGGTAAATAGCCGTAATACTTCGGCTATTTACGTGTTTAGTAGAATCCAACTAACAAAAAGGATAGATCGCCATGTCTGACATGAAGCATGACGTTGATGCTCTGGAAACTCAAGATTGGTTAGAAGCTCTTGAGTCAGTAGTACGTGAAGAAGGTGTAGAACGTGCACAGTTTTTACTAGAACAAGTTCTAGATAAAGCGCGTTTAGATGGTGTTGATATGGCTACAGGCATCAACACAAACTACATCAACACAATTCCAGCAGCACAAGAGCCAGCTTACCCTGGTGACGTAACTCTTGAGCGTCGTATTCGTTCGATTATTCGCTGGAACGCAATCATGATCGTATTGCGTGCTTCTAAGAAAGACCTAGACCTTGGTGGTCACATGGCTTCTTACCAGTCAGCAGCAGCGTTCTACGAAGTATGTTTCAACCACTTCTTCCGTGCTCCAAACGAGACAGACGGTGGCGATCTAGTTTACTACCAAGGTCACATCTCTCCTGGTATCTACTCTCGTGCATTCGTTGAAGGTCGTCTAACTGAAGAACAGCTAGATAACTTCCGTCAAGAAGTTGATGGTAAAGGTATCCCTTCTTACCCGCACCCGAAACTGATGCCTGAGTTCTGGCAGTTCCCGACAGTATCTATGGGTCTTGGCCCTATCTCTGCTATCTACCAAGCGCGCTTCCTTAAGTACCTTGACGGCCGTGGCCTGAAAGAAACTTCAGCGCAACGCGTATACGCGTTCCTAGGTGACGGTGAGATGGATGAGCCAGAATCACGTGGTGCTATCTCTTTCGCTGCGCGTGAGAAGCTAGACAACCTATGTTTCCTAATCAACTGTAACCTACAGCGTCTAGACGGCCCTGTAATGGGTAACGGTAGCATCATCCAAGAACTTGAAGGCCTATTCAAAGGCGCAGGTTGGAACGTTGTTAAAGTTATCTGGGGTAGCAACTGGGATTCTCTACTAGCTAAAGACACTACTGGTAAGCTTCTTCAACTAATGAACGAAACTATCGATGGTGATTACCAAACATTCAAATCTAAAGATGGCGCATACGTACGTGAGCACTTCTTTGGTAAGTACCCAGAAACAGCTGCACTAGTTGCAGACATGACTGATGACGAAATCTTCGCTCTTAAGCGTGGTGGTCACGATTCTTCTAAACTGTTTGCTGCATTCAACAATGCAAAAGAGACAAACGGTAAGCCAACTGTAATCCTAGCTAAGACTGTTAAAGGTTACGGCATGGGTGATGCAGCTGAAGGTAAGAACATTGCACACGGTGTTAAGAAAATGGACATGACTCATGTTCAACACCTACGTGATCGCCTAGGCCTAGAAGACATCCTTTCAGATGAGAAGATCGCTGAACTTCCTTACCTGAAACTGGAAGAAGGTACGCCTGAGTACGAATACATGCACGCTCGTCGTAACGCTCTACACGGTTACACACCTGCACGTCTTCCTAAGTTTACTCAAGAGTTCAAGGTTCCTGAGCTAGACGCATTCGCACCTCTACTAGGTGAACAGAAGCGTGATATCTCTACAACTATGGCTTATGTACGTACGCTAAACATCCTTCTTAAAGATAAGAACATTGGTAAGAACATCGTTCCTATCATCTGTGATGAAGCTCGTACATTCGGTATGGAAGGTCTATTCCGTCAGGTTGGTATCTACAACCCACACGGTCAAGAATACACACCTGAAGATAAAGGCATCGTTTCTTACTACAAAGAAGCAACGTCTGGTCAAGTTCTTCAAGAAGGTATCAACGAACTAGGTTCTATGGCTTCATGGGTTGCTGCTGCAACTTCATACAGCACAAACGATCTACCGATGATCCCGTTCTACATCTACTACTCAATGTTCGGTTTCCAACGTATTGGTGACATGGCATGGCTAGCAGGCGACCAACAAGCTCGTGGCTTCCTACTAGGTGCTACTGCAGGTCGTACAACACTGAACGGTGAAGGTCTACAGCACGAAGATGGTCACTCGCACATCCAAGCGAACACTATCCCGAACTGTATCTCTTACGACCCAACGTTTGCTTACGAGCTAGCGGTAATCATGCAAGACGGTATCCGTCGCATGTACGGTCCTGAGCAAGAGAACGTTTACTACTACCTAACAGTAATGAACGAGAACTACGCAATGCCAGCAATGCCAGAAGGCGCTGAAGAAGGCATCCGTAAAGGTATCTACAAGCTTGAATCTCACGCTGGTGCTAAGGGCAAAGTTCAACTAATGAGCTCTGGTACTATCATGAACGAAGCGCGTAAAGCGGCTGAAATTCTAAGCGAAGAGTACGGCGTAGCATCTGACGTATTCTCTGTAACGTCGTTCAACGAACTAACTCGTGACGGCCAAGCGGTAGAGCGTGACAACATGCTTCACCCAGAAGCTGAAGAGAAAGTACCGTACATCACGACTGTTCTTGGTAAAGAACCTGCAATCGCAGTGACTGACTACATGAAGAACTACGCTGAGCAAGTACGTGCGTACATGCCAACTGAGTCTTACAAAGTACTTGGTACAGATGGTTTCGGCCGTTCTGACAGCCGTGCAAACCTACGTCGTCACTTCGAAGTTAACGCTGGCTACATTGTAGTTGCAGCTCTAACTGAACTGGCTAAACGTGGTGACATCGAGAAATCTGTAGTTGTTGAAGCAATTGCTAAATTCGATATCGACACTGAAAAAACTAACCCGCAATACGCATAAGACTGGCATTAAGGTAGGTAAATACAATGACAATCGAAATTAATGTACCAGACATCGGTGCTGACGAGGTTGAAGTAACTGAGATTCTTGTAAACGTTGGCGACAAGGTTGAAGAAGAGCAGTCACTGATCACTGTTGAAGGCGACAAAGCTTCAATGGAAGTTCCTGCGTCTCAAGCGGGTATCGTTAAAGAAATCAAAGTAGCGGAAGGCGATTCTGTTTCTACTGGTTCTCTTATCATGATCTTCGAAGCGGAAGGTGCAGCAGCAGCACCGGCTGCTCCAGCAGTTGAAGCGGCGGCACCAGTTGCAGCTGCTCCTGCAGCGGCAGCTGAGCTTAAAGAAGTTCACGTTCCTGACATCGGCGGTGATGAAGTTGAAGTAACTGAAATCATGGTTGCTATCGGTGACGCAGTAGAAGAAGAGCAATCTCTTCTTACTGTTGAAGGTGACAAGGCTTCAATGGAAGTTCCTGCACCATTCGCTGGTATCGTTAAAGAAATCAAGATCGCTTCTGGTGATTCAGTATCGACTGGTTCTCTAGTGATGGTATTTGAAGTAGCGGGCTCTGGCGCTCCAGTTGCAGCAGCTCCTGCTCCAGCGGCGGCACCAGTTGCAGCGGCTCCAGCAGCATCAGCTGAAAAAGAAGTAAACGTTCCTGATATCGGTGGTGACGAAGTAGAAGTTACTGAAATCATGGTAGCGGTTGGCGATACAGTAGAAGAAGAGCAATCTCTAATTACTGTTGAAGGCGACAAAGCTTCAATGGAAGTTCCTGCACCATTTGCTGGTACAGTAAAAGAGATCAAGATTGCAGCTGGCGACAAAGTGTCAACTGGCTCTCTAATCATGACGTTCGTAGTTGAAGGCGCAGCGCCTGCTCCTGTTGCAGCACCTGCACAAGCAGCAGCTCCAGCGGCGGCACCTGCTCCTAAAGCAGAAGCACCTGCAGCGTCTCCAGCAGCTGGCGACTTCCAAGAGAACGGTGACTACGCACACGCTTCTCCAGTAGTTCGTCGTCTAGCTCGTGAATTTGGCGTTAACCTTTCTAAGGTTAAAGGTACTGGTCGTAAGAGCCGTATCCTTAAAGAAGACGTACAGTCTTACGTTAAAGATGCACTTAAGCGTCTTGAGTCTGGTGCAGCTGCATCTGGCAAAGGCGGCGACGGTTCTGCTCTTGGTCTACTACCATGGCCAAAAGTTGACTTCAGCAAGTTCGGCGAAACTGAAGTTCAGAAGCTTTCTAAGATTAAGAAGATCTCTGGCGCTAACCTGCACCGTAACTGGGTAATGATCCCTCACGTTACACAGTGGGACAACGCAGATATCACTGAGCTAGAAGCATTCCGTAAAGAACAGAACGCAATCGAAGCGAAGAAAGACACTGGAATGAAGATCACTCCACTTGTGTTCATCATGAAAGCTGTTGCTAAAGCGCTAGAAGCATTCCCAGCGTTTAACTCTTCTCTTTCTGAAGATGGCGAAAGCATCATTCTTAAGAAGTACGTAAACGTGGGTATCGCTGTTGATACACCAAACGGTCTAGTTGTTCCTGTTTTCAAAGACGTGAACAAGAAAGGCATTTACGAGCTATCTGAAGAGCTAATGGCTGTTTCTAAGAAAGCACGTTCTGGTAAGCTAACAGCGGCAGACATGCAAGGCGGTTGTTTCACAATCTCTAGCCTTGGTGGTATTGGCGGTACTGCATTTACTCCAATCGTAAATGCTCCAGAAGTAGGTATCCTAGGTGTATCTAAGTCTGAAATTAAGCCAGTTTGGAATGGTAAAGAGTTCCAACCACGTCTACAGCTTCCACTGTCTCTATCATACGACCACCGTGTGATCGATGGTGCTGAAGGTGCACGCTTCATTACTTTCCTAAACAGCGCACTATCTGACATTCGTCGTCTAGTACTGTAATTGAGAAAGTAATTATTAAGGTGACTTTCGGGTCACCTTAATTCTTTATATAAAGACTATTTTTAGAGAACAGTTTCCTGCATTTCTCATAATCTGATGGGGAATTGTTGTCTAGCTCACAGGCTAACTTAAAGCTACTTTCACACTGTTAACATCTCTGTAAAATGTTTCCTGTTTGAAAGCCCAATAATTTTAAGAACATCTACTCAGCCTGTTAGGGATAATGACTACAAGAGGTCACAATGAGCAAAGAAATTAAAGCCCAAGTTGTTGTACTTGGTTCAGGTCCTGCTGGTTACTCAGCGGCATTCCGTTGTGCGGATTTAGGTCTAGAAACAGTACTAGTTGAACGTTACAGCACTCTTGGTGGTGTATGTCTAAACGTTGGTTGTATTCCATCAAAAGCACTTCTTCACGTTTCTAAAGTAATTGAAGAAGCTAAAGCGATGGCAGAGCACGGCGTTGTATTCGGCGAGCCACAAACGGACATCAACAAGATCCGTATCTGGAAAGAAAAAGTAGTTGATCAACTAACTGGCGGTCTTGGCGGTATGGCTAAGATGCGTAACGTTACTGTTGTTAACGGTTTCGGTAAGTTCACTGGTCCTAACAGCATTCTTGTTGAAGGCGAAGGCGAAGCAACAACTGTTAACTTCGACAACGCAATCATTGCTGCGGGTTCTCGCCCAATCAAACTTCCTTTCATCCCACATGAAGACCCACGTATTTGGGATTCTACGGATGCACTAGAACTAAACGAAGTACCTGAAAAACTGCTTATCATGGGCGGCGGTATCATCGGTCTTGAGATGGGTACGGTTTACCACTCTCTAGGTTCTAAAGTTGAAGTTGTAGAGATGTTCGATCAAGTTATTCCTGCTGCGGATAAAGACATCGTTAAAGTTTTCACTAAGCGCATTAAGAACAAGTTCAAGCTAATGCTTGAAACTAAAGTGACTGCTGTTGAAGCGAAAGAAGACGGTATCTACGTTTCAATGGAAGGCAAAAAAGCACCAGCTGAAGCTGAACGCTACGATGCTGTTCTTGTTGCTATCGGTCGTGTTCCAAACGGTGCACTTATCGACGCTGAAAAAGCGGGTATCGAAGTTGATGAGCGTGGCTTCATCAATGTTGATAAGCAAATGCGTACTAACGTTCCTCACATCCACGCGATCGGTGACGTTGTTGGTCAACCAATGCTGGCTCACAAAGGTGTGCATGAAGGTCACGTAGCTGCTGAAGTTATCTCTGGTAAGAAGCACTACTTTGACCCTAAAGTAATCCCATCAATTGCGTACACTGAGCCAGAAGTGGCTTGGGTAGGTAAGACTGAGAAAGAAGCGAAAGCTGAAGGCATCAACTACGAAGTTGCTACTTTCCCTTGGGCTGCTTCTGGTCGTGCAATCGCTTCTGACTGTGCAGATGGTATGACTAAGATGATCTTCGATAAAGAGACTCATCGCGTAATCGGTGGTGCTGTTGTTGGTACTAACGGTGGTGAACTTCTTGGTGAAATCGGCCTAGCAATCGAAATGGGTTGTGATGCAGAAGATATCGCACTTACTATCCACGCTCACCCAACTCTACACGAGTCTGTTGGTCTTGCTGCGGAAGTATTCGAAGGTTCAATCACTGACCTTCCAAACAAGAAAGCAGTGAAAAAGAAGAAGTAATTCTCCTTTAGCCACTCGCTAATATTTTTAAAAGCCGCTGATTTGTCAGCGGCTTTTTTATGCGTCATTATTAGTGAGTCATTTTACTAAAAGAGATCCCCAACTCGCTCGTCTCTCGCTCTTGAGGATGACGAAATGAGGTGTTGAAGTTTGTGATTGGGTTATTTTTGAATATGAGAGAGTTGCTGCTCACTATTTACGTCATTCCTTAAATTGACGAAGGAGGGAGTAGGGAATCTCTGGCTCGAGTGTTTGATGCATTTCTTCGATAATGAAGTGAAGCGCAAGAGTTCTTTATATCCGTCATTCCCTAGACTGACGAAGGAGGGAGTAGGTAATCTCTAGCTCGAGTGTTTGATGCATTTCTTCGATGATGAAGTGAAGCGCAAGAGTTCTTTATATCCGTCATTCCCTAGACTGACGAAGGAAGGAGTAGGGAATCTTTTTCAACCAATATCCATTTATCGGTAACAAAAAAGGATTGACGAAAACGCCAACCCTTTCAATAGCTTTACTCGAATCTACTTATAAATGCATAGCATGTTCAAGTAGCTATCCGTTAAGCTTGAAAGCTCTTCAGGCGTTTCTACACGTTTTGCTTGGATGAATAGCGAGTAGCAAATGCCGTGGAATAGGTTCGCTAGATGTTTAGGGTCGTGATCGTCACAAACTTCGCCACGTTCAATCGCTTTGCTAAACATGTTTTGTACTAACATTTGGTTAGTGCGGTTCGTTGTTACGAATAGCGGCCATACTTCATCACGAGTCGAAGCGCTCCATTCGAACCACACATTTAACCAATGGCTATCTTGAGCCACTAACGTCACCATTTCAGTCGCAATATTATGTAGGTTTTGTTTTGCGTGAATATCCAGATCGATATTGTCTGAAAGGAAGTTAGAGAATTGGCGTACAACGTGATTTAGTACTTCATCAACCAGATCTTCACGGGTAGGGAAGTAGTTAAATACAGTTGCGACAGACACCTGAGCGATGTCTGCAATATCAGCGTGTCCACCACGACCGATACCGCGGCGAGAGAATACCTCAAGAGCGATTTCCATCAATTGAAGTTTTCTTTTTAAAGGTGAAAGCCTAGTTCTAGGTCTCTTAGATATTGAGTCCATTTTATTTTCCTTGCCAACGAAATTTTTATATTAATGATTTTATTATTATTTAAGCCAAGATGAGTGTAATGGTGCATATGCGAATGGTCAATCCTTTCAGCTTGTTTTATAGACAGTTACATCAAACTTGATACATAAAGCGTGATCAGCATTGATGTGAAAGGAGACGAGTATTGGATAAGGCACCAGCGCACATTTCGTGGAGAATCTGACAGTAAATTCGAACCATAAGGTGGTGTGGGTATTTGAGCAGTGCTAGACTTACGCACAAAATTGAGCGACACAACTGACGAAACTGTCAACATTCGTCGCAATCACCAAATAGAATGAGAGCAGTATGAAGCATACAGTTGAAGTCATGATCTCTGAGCAAGAAGTTCAGGATCGAGTGAACGAACTAGGCAAACAGATCACGGAACACTACAACGGTAGTGAAGATCTAGTTTTAGTTGGCTTATTGCGTGGATCTTTTGTCTTTATGGCAGATCTTGCTCGTGCTATCGATTTAACTCACCAAGTTGATTTCATGACCGCGTCTAGCTACGGCAACGGCATGGAAAGCTCACGTGATGTTCGTATTTTGAAAGACCTTGATGATGATATCCAAGGTAAAGACGTTCTACTTGTAGAAGATATTATCGATACAGGTAACACGCTGACTAAAGTAAAAGAGATTCTGAGCCTACGTGGTCCTAAGTCTATCGAAATTTGTACGCTACTAGACAAGCCTTCTCGCCGTGAAGTGACTGTAGATACAAAATGGATTGGTTTTGAAATCCCAGACGAGTTTGTTGTTGGTGTTGGTATCGACTACGCACAAAAATATCGTCACCTACCGTACATCGGTAAGGTAGTACCTCAAGAGTAATCATTACGCTTGTGGTTTAGAAGTCATTAAAAAGCCCGCATCAAGCGGGCTTTTTGTATATATGACGGAATGGGTTAGCTTTGTTGACTAAGAAGAGGCGTCGTTAAGATCTTATTCAATGCATCTAAGTGACTGTTCTCTAGGGTATCGTTACTTGAGCAACGTACGCCAAGGTCCTGCAGCTTGCCATCGCCAATACCATAAACCACACCGTGGATTTCAACGTCTTGGCCACGCTCCCACGCATTTTGCATAATGGTTGAATTGCCTAGGTTATAAACCTGTTCTGCGACGTTAATTTCGCATAACTTGTCACCCCATTGCTCACGAGGAAGCCCCTCGATTTGCTTACGGTATTTTAGGTAATTGTCACGGATGTGCAGTAACCAGTTGTTGATAAGACCAAGTTTAGGGTTATCAATCGCCGCATTAACACCGCCACAGCCGTAGTGGCCACAGACAATGATGTGTTTAACTTTGAGTACATCGACGGCGTACTGTACCACTGAGAGGCAGTTTAGGTCGGTATGAACCACTTGGTTTGCCACATTTCGGTGAACAAACAGTTCGCCAGAGTACAAACCAGTGAGACGCTCGGCCGGAACACGGCTATCTGAGCAGCCAATCCATAGAAAACCAGGGCTTTGACCCTCTTCAAGCGTTGTAAAATACTCAGGTCGTTGAGATCTAATTTCTTCTGACCATTTAGAGTTGTTTTCAAAAAGCTGTTTAATCTCTGGCATTTTGCGTCTTACATCCCTTAATTAAGAATCTCAACTATACACAATGTTACAAATTCAATCTCGTAAAAACTGTGTAAAAAAGTACTCATCTGACGTGTACTCGTCGTTAAAATCATTAACTTAGCGTAGAAGCTATGATCCGGTTATAAGACATGAATAATGTGATTGAATTAACACTTTCTGAACACTTGATACATTTGTTAAAGTGATAAGGTTTGTCATTTCATCATCAGGAAGGTGTGTTTTGTTTGGAAGTCGTTTTACGGATATCAATCTCAAAGGGGATATGTTTGGTGGTGTTACTACAGCCATCATCTCATTGCCTTTAGCATTGGCATTTGGTGTTGCTTCTGGTGCGGGCGCGGAAGCTGGCCTTTGGGGCGCCATCATGGTTGGCCTATTTGCGGCATTGTTTGGTGGATCGAGCAGCCTGATCTCTGAACCGACCGGCCCGATGACGGTGATCATGACAGCCGTAATGACCAGCATGGTCGCGAAATATCCTGAAACTGGCATGGCAATGACCTTTACCGTGGTAATGATGGCAGGTGCATTTCAGATATTGCTTGGCACGTTAAAGCTCGGAAAGTACGTTACTTTGATGCCATATAGCGTGATCTCCGGATTTATGTCGGGTATCGGCGTTATTCTAATTATTCTTCAGTTGTCTCCTTTATTAGGACATGCCGCACCTTCTGGTGGGGTGATGGGCACGCTCTCTGCACTTCCAGATACATTGGCTAATCTTAAAATCAGCGAGCTGTTTTTAGGAGCATTGACGCTCGGTATTCTTTTCGGTTTTCCAGCCAAATATCGTAAGTATGTGCCTGCTCAACTGGTCGCTTTGGTTGCTGTTACACTCTTGTCCGTCATTATTTTTGATACCGACTCTATTCGCCGTATTGGTGAAATCCCAGCTGGTTTACCTACTCTCGTTATCCCTACGATCAGCGCTGAACAGTTCACGACTATGGTTATCGATGCCTTGGTGTTGGGTACGCTTGGTTGCATTGATACGCTTTTGACCGCGGTAATTGGGGATTCACTGACTCGTAAAGAACATGACTCAGACAAAGAACTTCGTGGCCAAGGCATTGCCAATATGATCTCTGGCCTGTTTGGTGCGTTACCTGGCGCGGGTGCCACTATGGGTACCGTGACTAATATTCAGGTGGGAGCGCGTTCTCCGCTTTCAGGTGTTATTCGAGCCTTAGTACTTGCGCTAGTGGTATTGGTTGCGGGTGGCTTAACAGAACCGATTCCTATGGCAGTGCTGGCTGGTATCGCGATGTATGTTGGTTTCAATATCCTAGATTGGAGTTTTATCCAGCGCGCGCACAAGGTCAGCTATGCGGGCATGGGCGTGATGTACGGCGTGATGCTACTGACTGTGTTTGTCGACTTGATTATTGCCGTTGGACTGGGCGTGTTTATCTCGAACATTCTGATTATTGAAAGATTGAGCCGAGAGCAAGCCAGACAAGTTAAGGCGATCAGTGATGGTGATGATGAAGATGACATCCCATTGACTGATAGCGAACGTCAGTTACTCGATAGTGCCAATGGTAAGGTGTTGTTCTTCTATCTTTCAGGGCCGATGATATTCAGCGTTTCAAAGGCGATTTCACGCCAGCACTCAAGTATTTCTGACTATGAAGCGATGATTCTAGACCTGACAGATGTCCCTATGATTGATGTTACTGTTGGCCTTGCGCTAGAGAATGCGATTAAAGATGCATTGGATGCGCAGTGTGAGGTGTATCTACTGTGTCCTAATGAGAATACTCGTCAGCAACTGGAGAAGTTCCACGTGATTGACCTAGTACCTGAATCCAATACTTATCGATTTAGATATGAAGCCCTGACGGCAGCGACAAGCTATGTCGATAGAGATGAGCATCAATTTGAGTCAGTTTAATTTTCAGTAACAAGCGAACATGAATGAGCTGATATGAATAATCTCATATGAATAAGCCATAGACGCTCACTTAAAGACTGATCATTAATGCCGTTAAGTGAATCACTTAGCGGCATTTTTATATTTACTGAACATTGATTTAGTCTTCAGGGAGCCAAGACGCTTATTTGTTTTCGAAAGAAACTCTCACACGATATTTGTATTAATCGTCAATCAACGATAAACTTGTTTGCAAAATGGCCGAGTAAACAAGTTTGGGTTAGTTTTCTGCTAGCTCGTTTTAAGCATTACTCTCTTCCTCAAGCTCGGTCGTCTACATCTTATCTATAGCAAATGGCAGTCTATCTCTATGTATGCATTAGAAATTGAGCAATTAAGAAAAACTTATGCTGGGGGCTTCGAGGCTCTGAAGGGCGTTAGTTTACAAGTAGAAAAAGGCGATTTTTACGCACTACTTGGTCCCAATGGTGCTGGTAAATCAACCACCATTGGTGTTATCTCTTCACTGGTAAATAAAACATCGGGCAAGGTTAAAGTGTTCGGCTACGATATTGATACCGATCTGGAGTTGGCGAAGCAGAACTTAGGCCTTGTGCCTCAAGAGTTTAACTTTAACCCGTTCGAAACCGTTGAACAGATCGTGCTGCAACAAGCGGGTTATTACGGCGTGCCAAAAGCATTAGCGAAAGAGCGAGCGAAAAAGTACCTATCTCAACTCGATCTGTGGGAAAAGCGTGGCGAACGTGCGCGTAACTTGTCTGGTGGTATGAAGCGTCGTTTGATGATCGCGCGTGCATTGATGCATGAACCTCATTTGTTGATCCTTGATGAACCGACAGCAGGCGTTGATATTGAACTACGTCGTTCAATGTGGGAATTCCTAAAAGAGATCAATGAGAAGCAGGGCATTACCATTATCTTGACCACGCACTACCTAGAAGAAGCAGAAATGCTGTGTCGCAACATTGGTATCATCAATCGCGGTGAGCTGATTGAGAACACAACAATGAAAGCGCTGTTGGGTAAATTGAGTGCTGAGACCTTTATTCTGGATCTGGAAGAGGGCACGACTGAACCTAAGCTTGAAGGCGTGAATAGCCAAGTGATGGTCAATGGCTCGCTAGAAATTGAAATCGACAAGAACCTAGGTTTGAATACCATCTTTGCTCAATTGAGCGAGCAACAGGTTAAAGTCCTTTCTATGCGTAATAAAGCAAACCGTCTAGAAGAGCTATTTGTGAGTATCGTCCGTGAGGGGAGTAAATAATATGTACAGCCTATATTGGACCGCTTTCTGCAGTTTGTTGACCAAAGAGATCAATCGCTTTACTCGTATCTGGGTGCAAACTCTGGTGCCACCAGCGATTACCATGACGCTTTACTTCATCATCTTCGGTAACCTGATTGGTGCTCGTATTGGTGAAATGAACGGCTTTAGCTACATGGAATACATTGTTCCCGGTCTGATCATGATGTCGGTGATCACCAACTCATACTCCAACGTTGCTTCGTCATTCTTTAGTGCCAAATTCCAGAAGAACATTGAAGAGCTGCTTGTAGCACCTGTTCCTAACTACGTGATTATCGCCGGCTTCGTAATGGGCGGCGTGGTTCGTGGCTTGTTAGTGGGCACTATCGTAACGTTCGTGTCGTTGTTCTTTGTCGACCTGCAAGTTGACCATTGGGGCGTGATCATTGCGACGGTATTTTTAACGTCGGTAGTATTCGCTTTGGGTGGCTTGATTAACGCGGTATTCGCCCGCACGTTTGATGATATCTCTATTATCCCAACCTTTATCTTAACACCGCTGACCTACCTTGGTGGTGTGTTCTACTCGATCAGTTTATTGCCTGAGTTCTGGCAAGGCGTATCGAAGTTGAACCCTATCGTGTACATGGTAAACGCGTTCAGATATGGGTTCTTGGGTGTGTCTGATGTGGGTATCGTGACGTCATTTGGCGTACTAGGCGTGTTTATCGTGCTGTTGTATGGCATTGCGCACTACTTAGTGACAAAGGGTATCGGCTTACGTAGCTAACCTTTGGTTCATCTAAGTAACAGGTAAAGAAAAAGGTCGATATAACATCGACCTTTTTTATGTTTTGCGTTTGGTGTTTTTGTTTGCGTTAAGAGCAGAAGCCGACTATTCAGTCGCTTCTTCTTTCACTTCTTCTTTGGTTTCCGTTACCAAATCGAGAACTTGGTTATCGATAAGACGGGTCTTACCTAGGAAAGCCGACATTAGAATCACTGCTTGAGTTGATTCTGAAGTGATTGCTTGCAGAGTTTTAGCATCACAAATGAAGATCTCATCTGGCTGAAGATCTGCAGCGCGCAGCTGGTCAGTTGCATCTTCAATCACTGATGCGTAATCATCACGACCACCACGAATAGCACTGCTGATCCAGCGCATAGTGCGCGCTAGAACGGGCGCTCGTTGGCGCTCGTCAATGGTGAGGTTGCTATTACGAGAGCTCATTGCCAAACCATCCATTTCACGAACGGTTGCAACGCCGACAACTTCAATGTCTAACGCTAGGTCAGTGGTCATCTGGCGAATAACAGCAAGTTGCTGAAAGTCTTTCTCGCCGAAGCATGCAAAGTCTGGCTGAACGATATTAAACAGTTTAGTGACAATGGTTGATACACCGCGGAAGTGACCTGGACGAGAGGCACCTTCAAGCATGTGAGATATGCCAGGGACCTCAACAAACGTCTGCTTGTCTAATCCATCTGGGTACATCACCTCTGGCGTTGGTGTAAATACTAGCTCAACACCTTCACCTGTTAGCTTGCTTAAATCTGCTTCTAACGTGCGAGGGTAGTTGTTTAGGTCGTCGGCACGGTCAAACTGCATTGGGTTTACAAAGATGCTTACCACAACGATGTCGGCCAGCTCACGAGCTTTCTTTACCAGAGTTAGGTGGCCTTCATGCAGGTTTCCCATAGTCGGTACAAAAGCAACCGTACGTCCATCACGCTTAAACTGTTTAATCTGCTCACGAAGAGCCGCTATTTCAGCAAAAGTTTGCATACTTACTCCTAAGCGATTGTATGAGCTTCATCAGGGAAGCGCGCGCTCTCTACTTCTTCTTTGTATAGAGCTACAGCCTTACGCATATCACCTGTTTCTGCTAGGAAATTCTTAGAGAACTTCGGCATGTAGTTCGCAGAAATACCGAACATGTCATGCATAACCAAGATCTGACCATCGGTAACATTACCTGCACCGATACCGATAACCGGTACGTCACAAGCTTCTGTAATTCGTTTTGCCAATGAAGCTGGCACGCATTCAAGTAGAACGATTTGAGCGCCTGCGTTTTGCAGTGCTAATGCGTCAGCAACCATTTTGTCGGCTTGCTCGTCGTCACGACCTTGAATCTTGTAACCACCAAAAATGTTCACAGACTGGGGCGTTAAGCCTAAGTGTGCACATACTGGTACTGCACGTTCTGTTAGCATCTTCACAGTATCAACCAACCAGCTTCCGCCTTCGATTTTTACCATGTTCGCACCAGCACGCATCAAAGTCGCTGAGCTCTCACAAGCTTGCTCAGGCGTTGCGTAGCTCATGAAAGGCAAGTCAGCCATAAGAAGACAATTTGGGCTACCAGCACGCACTGAGCGAGTATGGTAAGCAATGTCTTCAACGGTTACTGGTAATGTATCGTTATGGCCTTGTAAAACCATACCCAGTGAATCACCGACAAGCAGAACTGGCATTTCTTGGCTTTCGAATAATTGAGCAAAGCTCGCATCATAAGCTGTCGAAGTCGCGAATTTACGGCCTTCACGTTTGCATTTGATCAGGTCGTTAATGGTTACTTTTTTCATTGGTTTTCCTTAATGCGCTTGGCTATTGTTGCCAAACATTGAGCCCGTTCTTATCTACTATTTTCAGCAGTTCTGTCAGCTCAGTCCCATCAGGGAGTTGTAAACTTGGTGCGATTTCAGCAAGCGGGTAGAGTACAAACTCTCGTTCTTTCATTCCATAATGAGGAACGATTAAGCGCTCTGAATCGATCACCTCATTGCCGTATAGCACAATGTCGAGATCCAAGGTTCTTGGTCCCCAACGTTCGTCTTTACGGACGCGCCCTTGCTCTAGTTCGATCTTTTGAGTGCAATCAAGCAGTTCAATTGGCGTTAATTCGGTTTGGATAGCGACTACCGCGTTGATGTAGTCGGGTTGATTTTGCGGTCCCATTGGAGTGCTACTAT
>NZ_JADDYK010000060.1:212117-311516 GCF_015163615.1 Vibrio sp. OPT18 | reverse complement strand
ATAGCTGAGAGGTCGCAATAAACGTTGATCGCGGTAGGCTTTTTAGCGTTTCGATAGCCAAATTTGCTTGGCTAACTGGGTCGGCAAGGTTGCTGCCGACCGCAATGTAAGCAGTTATCATTCGGATTGCTTACTCTTTTTGTTTCGGTAAGTCTTGCGGCGACGATGGCCTGACTTTGATGGTGCTGCAACGTCATTAGCCATGGCTTGACGCATATTGCGGCCGGCTGTTTGGTAGCGCTCCCACCATTTCGCTAGATCTTTGGTTTCGCCACCTTCAATCTCACCACGCATTTCTAGGAAATCGTAGCCTGCACGGAACTTGTTGAGCTCCATTAGACGAACAGCGCGTTTACCGTTGCGACGAGGCAGTCGAAGTTGCAGTTGCCAAACTTCGCGAATGGTTGCTGTGTGACGACGAGGAATTGCAATAGACTTTACTTGCTGATCTAGAATGATGTTACTCGCTTCCATGATCGCATCGTAGTGTGCCATACCCTGTTCAGCGACAAGTTTGTCTGCCAGCTTGTTCATTGGGTACCAAAGCATCGCTGCGAACATGAATGCTGGGTTTACTCGCTTACCGTCTTCGATGCGAAGGTCGGTTGAATCGAGAACCAAATCAAGCATCTGCTCTGTGTGAGAGTCATAATCTTCGGTGAAGTGCTCAGCTACTGCTGGGAACATCTGTTGGAACAGGTTGTACTCGCGCATCAGGTGGTAGGTTTCTAAACCGTGACCTGATTGCAGTAATTTTAGAGACTCTTCGTAAAGGCGCGCTGCAGGGATATCTCTTAGAAGGTGAGCTAACTCTTCAATCGGGTCAGCCGTGTCTTCTTCGATGTCGAAATCCAGTTTAGCGGCGAAGCGCATTGCACGTAGCATACGCACTGGGTCTTCGCGGTAACGCGTTTCTGGATCGCCAATCAGGCGGATCAGTTTATCTTCTAAATCTTCTACACCACCCGCGTAATCGTGGATGCTGTAGTCTGCAATGTTGTAGTACATCGCGTTGATTGTGAAATCACGACGCTCTGCATCTTCATCAACACTGCCGTACACGTTATCGCGCAGTAGCATGCCTTCTTTCGATTGTGCAGAAACGTTTTTCGATGGCTCTTGGTGGTGACCACGGAAAGTTGCTACTTCAATGATGTCACGACCAAACATGATATGTGCCAAGCGGAAACGGCGACCGATAAGGCGACAGTTTCTGAAGAGATGTTTGATCTGCTCTGGCGTTGCATTGGTCGCAATATCAAAATCTTTTGGCTGAGAGCCTAATAAGATATCGCGCACACCACCACCGACTAGAAATGCGTCAAAACCCGCACCATTCAGGCGATATAGCACTTTTAGTGCGTTGTCGCTGATCTGCTTGCGTGAAATATTGTGCTCTTGACGAGTATAAATATTCAGAGCTAATTCGTGGAATCCGCGTTGTTCGCTTGGGGTATTGTCGTTTGTATTCATTAGTTTAGAACAAAGTAGGTATCGCCAACTTTGTTTTTCTCTTAGTCCAAAGTGGTAGTGCAGAGTTTAATTGCGGCTAATAATAGCTTAGCGCGAGCCATTTGAGAACATCGTCTGCTTAACCACAGTGGTTGGTTATGGCATTTTTATGTGTCGTTTTTGCTATTTGCCGTGAGTTTCGAGCTAATTACAGTGCTCTTTTTGTAAACTATCAGGTAACTGACTGACGTTCCATTGCTGGCAGCCCCACAATAAAATCTCATCCATTGAAGCCTCACAAAGAGCCGTCGGGATATCAAAACCTAAGAATCGCATCGCGTTGAACAGCGTTGGTTTTGGGTTATCGAGATCTATCGCGGTGGCATGGTTCTGTTTTGACAGTTTATTCCCCAAGCCATCGGTTGCCAATGGTAAGTGCAAGTAGCTCACTGTTTTTTGCTTGAGCGTCTTATACAAACTGATTTGTCGACCAGTTGGTTCTATCAGATCTGCGCCTCTTACGACTTCTGTCACTCCTTGGTCGATGTCATCAAGAACAACGGCCAAGTTATAGGCAAACAATCCATCTCTGCGTTTAATAATAAAATCTTCTTCAGCTAGTGCTTTAGGGATTTGAATGGTGCCGTGGCGAACATCATCAAAGGACTCTACTGGAAAGTCCATGCACAAGCGCACCGCCTGTTCGCCTGAATCGATTAAGCCTGCATCTCGACAGTGACCATTGTAAAAGCCGCCCAAAGCTTTTATCTGCTTGCGGGTGCATTGGCAGTAGTAGGCTTGATTGTCAGCAACCCATTGATCGATTTGAGCTTGATACAAGCCATGACGCTGGCTTTGATAGACGACTTCACCATCCCAAAATAGATGGTAAGCCTCAAGCGTCTTAAGAATGAGGTCTGCAGCGCCAGCCATTTCTCTTGGCGGGTCGAGGTCTTCCATACGAACTAACCATTTTCCTTGGTTAGATTTCGCTTGAAAGTAGCTACCAAGAGCAGCAACAAGTGAGCCAAAATGAAGAGGACCTGACGGTGATGGTGCAAAGCGCCCGATATAATTCATGAGTGAACAACCTAATCTAAATGGTACCGCGGTAGCCGATTCTTAAGACGTTTAACAAGAGCTTTAATGCGTAGAACTAAGCTTCAATCTATAGAACAAGGTTTGATGTATAGAACTAAGGCTTAAAGCTGCTATTTACTATCAAGCGTGTGAAATACTTCGCTTGGATAACAAACAAAAAAGGGAGCCAAGGCTCCCTTTCTTTACATCTGCAAGAATTAACCTTGCATCTGTTTCTCTTTGATCTCTGCAAGTGTTTTACAGTCAATACAAAGATCAGCAGTTGGACGAGCTTCAAGGCGACGAATGCCAATCTCGATACCGCAAGAATCACAGAAGCCGAAATCGTCTTCTTCGATCTTGTCTAATGTCTTCTCAATTTTTTTGATAAGACGACGCTCACGGTCACGGTTACGTAACTCTAGGCTGAATTCTTCTTCTTGAGAAGCACGGTCAACTGGGTCTGGGAAATTCGCTGCTTCGTCCTGCATGTGGTGCACAGTACGATCAACTTCTTCCCTGAGCTGGTTGCGCCAAGCTGCTAAAATTTTTGTAAAATGTTCCGTTTGCTCAGGTGACATGTACTCTTCACCTGGCTTCTCTTGGTACGGTTCAACACCTGCGATGGCTAGGATGCCTAGCGCTTTTTTCTTAGATTCTGGCATACAGCATCTCCTATTTACACCTAGTCAACTGCAAAGCAGCTAATTTTAAGGCGGGTATCTATAGCAGAAAGAACGAATGGTGGCAAATACTCTTATTCAAACTTGCAATCAATGTGATTAGTTCAGCATCTTTGCTTAGCTATTGATAAATTCAACAGCTTGTTTTAGTTGTATTTGAGTACTGCTGAGCTCTGCTTTATAGCAAAGCACTTCAACTCCAGCGTCTTGTGCTTGTTTTAGTAATAACGAATATTTGGCGTCTATATGGTGTGCCGCAGACACTTTTTCAATACCTGAATGTAAAACAGTGAATAAAAGTACGGCTCTATTTCCAGATTCGACCATTTCTGTGAGTTCACGCAGGTGTTTTTGGCCTCTGGTTGTGACCGCATCAGGGAAAAAACCTTGCCCTTCAGTTGACGTTTCTAGCTCGTCGAGCAAAGTGACGCTTTTCACTTCGATATAGCAAGGCGGCTTTTCGTTATCTTCAAGCAGAATATCAATGCGACTATTCTCACTGCCATATTTCACTTCGGTTCGTAACGCGTTATAACCTAAGAGTTCAACTATAGTCCCATTTTCAATTGCTTCCACTGCTAGCTGGTTTGCCCGCGCAGTATTTACACAAATACGATGACCTTTGTCTGTTTCTGAGATCTCCCAGCTGTTTGGGTACTTTCTTTTTGCATTATCAGATGTTGAGTACCACACCGTATTGCCAGGAGTCGCACACCCTGTCATCGCTCCAGTGTTAGCGCAGTGAATAGTACGCTCGCTACCGTCAGGAAGTTGGATGTCAGTGAGGAAACGTTTATAGCGTTTAATAAGAGTCGCTGGCTCTAATGGCGGATTGAAGTGCATATTACTTATTTAGACAGGTAGGTTTTTATGTACAATGTTGCCAACATTACACCACAAGGTTCTCCCATTGCCACAACTGCCCATAGAAGCTGTGATGCCAGATCTGCTCGCTGGCGTAGAAACACACACTCAACTTATTCTAAAGGCCGCTCCCGGTGCGGGTAAGTCAACATTCTTCCCTTTACAGTTAGTTAAGACCAACGCCGTTCAAGGCAAAATCATCATGCTTGAACCGAGGCGTTTGGCTGCAAGGAATATTGCCACTTACTTAGCGAGTCAATTGGGAGAAAAGGTGGGAGAGAGCATTGGCTTTAGAGTTCGTGGTGAATCTAAAACCAGCAGTGCAACTCGCTTGGAAATCGTCACCGAAGGGATCATGACGAGAATGATCCAAACCGACCCTGAACTAACTGGGGTTGATATGGTGATCTTTGATGAATTTCACGAGCGCAGCATTCACGCCGATACCGCATTGGCGTTTAGCTTGGAGATCCAAGAGGCGTTGCGTGATGATCTAAAAGTGGTTGTGATGTCGGCAACCTTAGATCAACAAGCGCTGCAAACTTTGCTGCCGAATGCCAAATACGTTGAATCACAAGGTCGCACCTTTCCGGTCGATTTCCGTTATCAGCCTCTTAACGCAAATGAATATCTAGCCCCTAAAATGGCCAACGTGATTCGCTCTCTGCTGGAGAAAGAGTCAGGCTCACTTCTGGCCTTTTTGCCGGGCGTTTCTGCGATTAAGCAGGTGGAATCTCAACTGGAACAACTCGCCAGCGATATCGATGTTTGCCCTCTGTATGGGCAACTCAGCTTTCCTCAACAGCAGAAAGCGATCGCGCCATCAGAGAAAGGGCGTCGAAGGGTGGTGTTAGCGACCAATATTGCTGAGACTTCTTTGACGATTGAAGGCATTCGATTGGTGGTCGATTCCGGGCTTGAACGTGTGGCGAAGTTCGATCTGAAAACCGGCATTACTAAGCTTGAGCAAGTGAAAATCTCGCAATCTTCAGCTGAACAACGGGCGGGGCGTGCGGGACGAATTGAAGAGGGCTTGTGCGTCCGTTTGTACAGCGAAACGCAACTTATTCAGCAACCGGCTGTACCGGAACCTGAAATTCTTCATTCTGATTTGTCTTCGTTGGTGTCTGAATTGACGCAATGGGGCGCTGCGAGTGCCGACGAGCTGCAATGGTTAGACGTTCCACCAAAAGCTTCTATTGGGCAAGCCAAGCAACTCTTACAAACTCTTGAATTATTGGACGGAAATGGCCAATTTACGGCATTAGGAAAACAGGCCCAACGTTTAGGTTTAGAGCCTCGTATTGCCAGCATGTTGGTTAAAGCGCAGCAAGGTAATCCTACTCTGTTGAATGTCGCGATTGTTGCCGCTGCTTTGCTGGAAGAGCCGGAACGCAATGTGACGGATATTCAACACTCTTTGCACCGATTTAAGCAAAGAAAACATTCCAAAAATAGCGTTGTGATGCAGCGAGCGAAAAGTCTCGCGAGCAAACTCAATCATCACTTAGATTTGTCACAAGCTGACGAATCATTGCTACCATTAGTGCTTTGTTTTGCATTCCCGGACCGAATTGCACAAGTGAGAAGCGCGACCAGCAGTGCTTTCCTTTTGGCGAATGGCCACGGTGCTGAGGTTCGTGATGATGATCCACTGGCGAACAATGACTATATCGTAGTGATTGATTTGATGCGCAGCACAGGGCGAGCCAGTCAAATTTTCTTAGCCACCGCGGTTGATATCGCACAGTTAGACGCTGAATTTCCAAAACTGTTTGTGCGTTCCGATTACGCCGATTGGGATGAGAAACGTGGCCGTTTAGTTGCCGAGCAGCGAATGTCTCTGGGCAAGTTGATTATCAGCACCAAAGCTTTACCTGATCCCGATGCGAATCAGGCGAGTCAAGCGCTGCTCAATTATGTCGCTCGATGTGGGTTGGATCGTTTAAATTGGACAGCTTCGGCTAAGCAGTTGGTTGAGCGTGTACGCTGTGCAGAGCTTTGGATGCCTGAGCATGATTGGCCAGCGATGGACGATGCGAGTTTGATTGAACAACTTGATGAGTGGCTATCTCCGTATCTTAATGGCATTAAGTCGGCAAAAGGGCTGGCTAGTGTTTCGATTGAGCAAGCATTGTCGGCTTATCTTGGCTGGCCTTTGAATCAAGAAATCGACCAATGGCTGCCAACGCACTATCTGATGCCAACCGGCAGCAAGAAGGTCATTCGTTATCAATATCAATCTGAACCAGTGATCTCAGTGCGAATGCAGGAAGTCTTTGGTGAACAAGACTCGCCATTGATCGCACAAGGGCGTAAAAAAGTAGTGCTTGAGCTCCTTTCTCCAGCACAGCGACCACTACAAATTACTCAAGATTTAGCCGGCTTTTGGGCTGGCGCGTACAAAGAAGTACAAAAAGAGATGAAAGGCCGTTACCCAAAGCATCCTTGGCCGGATGACCCTGCTAACCATGTTGCAACCACTAAAACCAAACGACAGTTGAATCGATGATGACCAAAATGTTAACGCCAAAAAAGGCACCACCTAAAAAAGCGCCAGCAAAGAAGTCACCAGCGACCAAAGCCAAGCCAAGAAAACCAAGAGCGGCTGTGAAAAAGACCAAACCTAAGGCTAAGAAATCTGGCAAAAGAGGTTGGTTGAAGATCCTATGGGGCATTTCTTGGAAAGCGGGCTTAGCGCTTGCGGCATTGCTGTTGTTCGTCGGTATTTATCTCGATTCTGTGGTCAAACAGCGCTTTGAAGGTCAGCTGTTTGATTTGCCAACCGTGGTTTATGCGCGAGTGCTAGACCTGTCTCCCGGAACTCCGGTGAGTTTGGTTCAGGTTAAGAATGAGCTCGATGTACTTAATTACCGTAAGGTGAACGCGCCTCGTCACCCAGGCGAATACTCTTCTTCTTCGACCAAGATTGAAATGATTCGTCGTCCGTTCGAGTTTGTTGATGGACCTGAAGCAGATCGTCATGTGATGCTGCACTTCAATGGTAACGAGTTGACTCGTATTCAGTCGCTAGAGAAGAAAGGCGACATGGGCTACCTACGTGTTGAACCGAAAATGCTTGGCATGCTTGAGAAAAGTAACGATGAGCAGCGCCTGTTCTTAAAACGTAATCAGTTCCCAGAGGTGATGGTTGATGCCTTATTGGCAACCGAAGACCGAAATTTCTATCAACACGATGGTGTGTCGCCACTGGCCATCGCTCGTGCAATGGTCGTTAACGTCAAAGCTGGGCGAACGGTACAAGGTGGTAGTACGCTGACACAACAGCTGGCAAAAAACCTGTTCCTGTCCAGTGAACGTACATTGTGGCGTAAGGTTCGTGAAGCCTACATTGCACTTATCTTGGACCATCGTTACAGCAAAGACCGAATCCTAGAGGCTTACTTAAATGAGGTTTACCTTGGTCAAAATGGTGGGCAAGCGATCCATGGCTTCGGCTTAGCGTCTCGCTTGTACTTCGGTCAGCCCATTCAAGAGCTCCGTATCGATCAACTAGCACTGCTGGTGGGTATGGTGAAAGGCCCTTCGTATTACAATCCGGTTCGTTATCCTGAGCGTGCCAAGGCTCGACGCGATCTGGTTCTTCGCTTATTGATGCAGCAAGACATATTAACTCCGAGACAATACGAAGAAGCGGCGAGTCGTGATTTGGATATTCAAGACAACCCACGCATTGCTAGCCGTCAGCCCGCTTACTTCCAACAAGTAAACATTGAGCTTAAGAAGTATGTCGGCGACCGATTTGAGGCGAAAAAAGGGATTCGAGTCTTTACCTCTCTGGATCCAGTCTCCCAAGACAAGTTAGAGAAGTCGATTGCACGTAAGGTGCCTGATTTATCGAAAACCGCAGGCAACAAACTGGAAGCTGCGGCTATTGCCGTGGATAGAAATACCGGTGAAATCCGAGCGATGGTCGGTGGTAAGCGTACTGGCTACGATGGCTTTAACCGTGCCTTGAACGCGAGTCGTCCTATTGGTTCTTTGGTCAAGCCTGCAATTTACTTAACTGCATTAGAGCAGCCTCAGAAGTACACGTTAGCGACAACATTGAAGGATACGCCACTGAGCTTGAAAGGCAGTAAAGGCAGTGTATGGAGCCCGAGAAACTTCGATCGTAAGTTCCGTGGCGATGTGCCTTTGTATGTGGCGCTTTCTAAGTCTTACAACGTACCTACTGTTCGTTTAGGTATGCAGTTAGGCATTGATAGTGTCTCGGATACGATTGGAAAACTGGGGGTCGATAAAAATGAAATTCGCCCAGTACCGTCGATGTTTTTGGGTTCGTTCTCACTGACTCCATTCCAAGTCGCGCAGATGTACCAGACCATTACTAACTCTGGCCGTATCGCACCTTTGTCTGCGCTTCGCTCTGTGGTTGATAACGATGGTGAGGTTTTGTATCAGTCGATTCCTCGTGTATCACAAAGCGTCGACCAGCAAGCCGCTTGGTTAACAACCTATGCCATGAAGCGTGGTGTATCGGAAGGTACAGGCCGTTTCCTACAAGGTCAGTTTGCATGGGCAGGGTTAGCTGGCAAAACGGGCACTAGTAATGACAGCCGAGACAGTTGGTTCGTGGGCGTTGATGGTCGTGAAGTGACGACCATCTGGCTAGGGCGTGATGATAATAAGCCGACTAAACTTACTGGTTCGAGTGGGGCGTTACGTGTTTACGCCGATTATCTCAAACAGAGAACGCCCGAGCAGTTATTGCTGCCTTGGCCGACAGGCATTGTCACCGCTAACTTTACTCGAACTTCTGAAGGGGCTTTAGAGTTTGATTGTGATGGCGCAGTGAAACTGCCAGTTTGGGATGAGGATGGAAACATTAAAAAGGGCTGTGAAAGTCAACCAAAACAGTGGCTAAAGAAGCTTTTTCAGTGGTAAAGTCGTAACAAGAAAGAATGACAAGGACAGTTAAAATAATGATTTCTCGTTGGTTAGTGAGTGGCTTAGGCATTGTCGGTACCGTGATCAGTTTTCAGCTGTTTGCATCCACCGCGACACAGGTTGATCAATCTCAGCAGGCTGAACAAGCTCATAAAAGGCCAACTGTTGCTGTCGTTCTTGCTGGTGGTGGGGCAAAAGGTGCAGCTCACATTGGTGTGCTTAAAGCCCTAGAAGAGATGCAAATCCCGGTTGATTACATTACCGGTACCAGTATGGGCTCATACGTTGGCGGTCTTTATGCGACAGGGATGAGCGCAGACGAGATCGAGAGCTTTATTTATACGGTCGATTGGAATCGCGGTTATCGTGATCGCGTTAACCGTAGTGATCGCCGTGTACGTGACAAAGAATATGAAGACCGCTACCAACTGAACACCGATCTCGGCTTAGGTTGGGGCGAAATCAAAGCAAGGAAAGGGGTGGTGCAAGGCCAGAATATGTTGCGTATTCTGCGTGAGACCACGGGTAATCTATCCTCATTCGATTCTTTCGACCATCTTGCTATCCCATACCGTTCTGTTGCAACCGACATTATCGAACTTGAAGAGGTGGTCATCGACCATGGTCACCTTGTTGATGCCATGATGGCCAGTATGTCAGTTCCCGGCGCGCTTCCCCCTTATGAACTCGATGGTCGAATGCTGGTTGATGGTGGTGTCACCAATAACATGCCCGTCGACGTTGCCAGAGCGATGGGTGCAGACATCGTCATTGCGGTGGATATCAGTACCAACTACAAAGGCAAAGATGATTTCACGAATTTTCTAGCGGCAGCTGATCAACTCTCTAATTATCTTGTTCAACGCAGCACCCAAGAGCAAGCTGAAACACTCACAGACGATGATGTCTTCCTGCGCCCAGATGTTGGGGAAATGGAGACGACAGAGTTTGATAAAATGCCATCGGCTTTCCTCGCGGGCTATGAAGCCGCTAAGCAGCATACTGATGAACTTTCTAAGCTATCGCTCTCAAATGCCGATTATCAGCATTATATCGAGGACAAACAAAAAGCACGTAGACAGCTTAAACACGGCGATCAGACCGTCGTTGACCGAGTTGTGATCAATAACAACACCCACTATTCCGATAAGCTGATCGAAAACCGTTTAAACCTTGATTCAGGTAAGGTTCTGAAGACCAGTGAGATTGAATCTAAAGTACAAGACCTCTATGCGCTAGATAGATTCGAGTTGGTGACGTATGAATTTGACACCGTGGATGGCGAGGAGCAATTGCAGGTCGATGTGAACGAAAAATCTTGGGGACCAAACTACCTCAACTTTCGATTCTTTCTTGAAGATGATTTCTCCACTACCAGTCAGTACTCGATTGGTGTTTCAGCCAACTTTACCGATATTAACTCGCACGGTGCAGAGCTAAGAACCAATATCGAGATGGGAACGGATAAACGAATTGAGGCGGAACTCTATTCGCCATTCTTTTCGAGTCAAAAATTGTTCACTTCTGCATCGATTGCTTATAGCAAGGAAAACAGAAACCTACCGGTAGATATTGATGATATTGAAGAACCGACACTGGACGTAACGAAAGACTACTTTCCAATGACCTATAGCGAGTATGTCGGTGAATTAGCATTAGGCTATCAACCGACTTTGTGGCAAGAGCTGAAATTTGGTGCTCGCTATACTGATGGGGATGTTGAGGTGGCTTCTTTACCTTCGTTAGGTAATGGTGGTTACACTCGTATTGGTGGGTTTATCAATTATCGATTGGATACTTTGGATAACTTCAGCTTGCCAACTGAAGGTTATTTTGTTGATTTAGAATACCTTGTTTCTCATGATGACTTTCAGAATGATACCTCTATTAACGAAACAGAGTTGACGTCTGAGAGCGATACGGTTTATGAGTTTTCGGCTAATTTAATGGCTGCAAAGAGTATCGAGAAGCATACTTTAGTCGCAAAGCTCGATTACGGTATTGTAGAGAGCAAAAATTCGATTTTCCCTATTGATCCTAAAGAGCTTGGTGGCTTCTTAAACCTGTCAGGTATTCCAAGGAACAGTATGATTGGGCAGAACTTGGCTTACACCAGCCTTATCTATCGTTACAAGTGGTTTGAAAATGACTTCGGCCTCTTTGAATCACCATTCTACGTGGGGGCATCCATTGAGCATGGTGGTGTTTGGTCGAACAATGATTTGAGTATTGATGAAGCGCCAATGTACACCGCGGGTTCTGTTTTCGCGGGTGTCGATTCACCAATCGGGCCGATCATTTTAGCTTATGGCCGAACCGAAGATAATTTCGATTCGGTGTATCTGATTGTAGGTACGTCCTACAAATAATCATGCGCAGAGTCGCCATTTAAGTGCGTAATTAGGCAAAAATAGTGGGACTTTCGTCTTAACTTGCTATGTTGGTCAAAATGATAAGATTTTAATTTAACGTTAAATTTGCTATTCTACCGCCCACAGTTTGGCCTCTATGACGCCGCTCATCAATACAAATTGAATGACAAAAATGGCAATGGAGAGCCAAGTTTCCAAGGATGTTCACTTCTTTATTTTACTAACAATTATGAAGGGAAGAAGTGAACCGCAATGAGAGGAAAAAAGTCGTGCTTGAAGCCTACCGTAAACACGTCGAAGAACGTGCTGCCGAAGGAGTTGTTCCAAAACCACTAGATGCTGAGCAGGTAGCTGGCCTAGTTGAACTTCTGAAGAATCCACCTCAAGGTGAAGAAGAAATCATTCTTGACCTACTAGAAAATCGCATTCCACCGGGTGTAGATGAAGCTGCTTACGTAAAAGCTGGCTTTCTTACGGCTATCACTAAAGGTGAAGTAGCTTCTCCACTAGTAAGCAAAGCAAAAGCTGCAGAACTGCTTGGTACTATGCAAGGCGGTTACAACATCGAATCTCTAGTATCTCTACTAGACGATGCTGAGCTTGCTCCAATCGCTGTTAAAGCGCTATCTCATACTCTACTGATGTTCGATGCGTTCTATGACGTAGAAGAGAAAGCGAAAGCTGGCAATGCATCTGCACAACAAGTACTTCAATCTTGGGCTGATGCTGAATGGTTTACAGCGAAAAACAAAGTAGCGGAAAAGATCACCGTTAAAGTATTTAAAGTTACCGGTGAAACGAACACTGATGACTTATCTCCAGCGCCTGATGCATGGTCACGTCCTGATATCCCAGTACACGCGAAAGCGATGCTGAAGATGGAACGTGATGGCATTACTCCTGATGAACAGGGTAGCGTTGGTCCAATCAATCAAATTGAAGAAATGCAAAAAGATGGCATTCCACTGGCTTACGTTGGTGATGTTGTTGGTACAGGTTCTTCACGTAAATCGGCAACAAACTCAGTACTTTGGTTCATGGGTGAAGATATCCCATTCGTACCAAACAAGCGTACTGGCGGTGTTTGTCTTGGTGGTAAAATTGCACCAATCTTCTACAACACAATGGAAGATTCAGGCGCATTGCCCATTGAACTGAACGTACAAGACATGAACATGGGCGATATTATTGATATCTACCCGTACGAAGGTGTTGTTCACAAGAACGGTTCTGTGATTTCAAACTTTGAGCTAAGCAAAGTACTTCTTGATGAAGTGCGTGCTGGTGGCCGTATTCCACTGATCATCGGTCGTGGTCTAACGGGTCGTGCTCGTGACGCTCTAGGTCTAGCTGAAACGGATCTGTTTGCTAAACCAATCGATCCATCTGCATCTGATAAAGGCTACACGCTAGCTCAGAAGATGGTTGGTAAAGCATGTGGCGTTGAAGGTGTTCGTGCTGGTCAGTACTGTGAACCTAAAATGACGACCGTCGGTTCTCAAGATACGACCGGTCCTATGACTCGTGATGAGCTTAAAGATCTCGCGTGTCTTGGTTTCTCAGCAGACCTTGTAATGCAGTCTTTCTGTCACACATCTGCATACCCTAAACCAGTCGATGTAAACACTCACCATACGCTACCTGATTTCATCATGAACCGTGCGGGTGTTTCACTTCGTCCGGGTGATGGTGTTATCCACTCATGGCTAAACCGTATGCTTCTTCCTGATACTGTAGGTACAGGTGGTGACTCGCATACTCGTTTCCCTCTAGGTATTTCATTCCCTGCGGGTTCTGGCTTGGTAGCATTTGCTGCGGCAACAGGCGTTATGCCTCTTGATATGCCTGAATCTATCTTGGTTCGCTTTAAAGGTGAAATGCAACCGGGTATCACGCTACGTGACCTAGTACATGCCATTCCTCTTTACGGCATCAAGCAAGGTCTACTAACGGTAGAAAAAGCCGGTAAGATCAACGAATTCTCTGGTCGTGTACTAGAAATTGAAGGTGTTGAGCACTTATCTGTTGAGCAAGCATTTGAGCTTTCTGATGCATCTGCTGAGCGTTCTGCTGCAGGTTGTACGGTTAAGCTATCTCAAGAGTCTATCGATGAGTACCTGAACTCGAATATCGTTATGCTTAAGTGGATGATTGCTGAAGGTTACGGTGATGTTCGTACGATTGAGCGCCGTATCACAGCAATGGAAGAGTGGTTAGCGAACCCTGAGTTGCTATCTGCTGATTCAGATGCGGAATACGCGCACGTTATCGAGATTGATCTTGCTGACATCGATCAACCAATCCTATGTGCACCAAACGATCCAGATGATGCTCGTCTTCTTTCTGACGTTCAAGGAACTGAGATTCAAGAAGTGTTCATCGGTTCTTGTATGACCAACATCGGTCACTTCCGTGCTGCAGGTAAGATGCTAGAAGAGTTTAACGGCTCACTAAATACTCGCCTATGGGTGGCTCCGCCAACGAAGATGGATAAAGACCAACTGACAGAAGAGGGCTACTACGGCATCTTCGGTCGTGCTGGGGTACGTATCGAAACTCCTGGCTGTTCACTATGTATGGGTAACCAAGCTCGTGTTGCTGATGCTTCGACGGTTATGTCGACGTCAACGCGTAACTTCCCGAACCGCTTAGGTAATGGCGCGAACGTTTATTTGGCTTCTGCTGAGCTTTCTGCTGTTGGTGCGATTCTAGGTCGCATCCCAACGAAAGAAGAGTACTTAGAGTACGCTGAGAAGATTAATGCAACGGCTGCTGATACATACCGTTACCTGAACTTCCATAAAATGGGTCAGTACACGGAAAAAGCAGACACTGTTATCTTCCAAGAACCAGCTTAGTTCCTCGTTATATTTGTAGCTGCAGCGTTGTTGACTGCGTACGTTCACCCTAATCACATAGAGCTTCTATGCTCATAGGGATGAACGTACTTGTCGCCTAACTGCAATTCCAACTATTTAGAGGAACCCAAATGATAGAACGTCTACTTCGGTAGGCGTTTTTTTATGTCTGAATTCTGGACGACGAGCGACTCGATCTCTTGATGACTTCGCTATATACTCTCGCCTCATTTTTGCCACAACCCTTTTATTGAGTCTCTTTTTATTAGAGCTTTGGAGCCTTATGGAATTCGAATTTACTAGAAACACTCTAATGGGTGAATACTATGTGAAATGCAGCATGGGCCATGAGATTGTTGGCCGTTGGCTTCAAGAAGAGATCGGTAAAGATAAGCAGAAATTAGATCATGTGATGGCGTTGATTGAGCAATCTCGACAGGATTTGAGCAATGAAGTGACGTTGCTTGGCAAAGAGATTAGCCTTGCGATCAATGAAGATGAAGTAACGATTCAAGAAAACGTGTTAGCGCATGAGCAAGAGATGGAAGAGGGCAGTGAGTTCGACTTCTATAACTGTGAAAGCCAAGCAAGCTGCGGAATCGACGATTTCGAACTGCTCATCGAACGCTGGATGGATTTTTTAGGTTACTAGTCCTAAGACCTATTTGTTAGTCATTCAGAGCTTTGAAGGCTTCGTTGCCCAAAACTGGAGCAATAAGAGCATCACGCATTAAGATAGTGAAAAGGCCGCACCATATTGGTGCGGCCTTTTTCGTTATTACGACCTTATTACCTTCATCTCATTTAAAATCAATCACTTAACTTTTTGGCACGCTACTTGGATTGTAATAAGAGAATTAACGGATTAAGTAAGAATTTAAGGAACGAATATGAAATTAATAAATGCCATTGTTAAGCCATTCAAATTAGACGATGTACGCGAAGCGCTCTCTGATGTGGGTATTGAAGGTATGACTGTTTCTGAAGTAAAAGGCTTTGGTCGTCAGAAGGGACACACTGAATTGTATCGTGGTGCAGAGTACCAAGTGGATTTCCTACCAAAGGTGAAGCTAGAGATTGCTACCCAAGCTGAGAATGTTGACCGAGTTGTTGAAGCGATTAGCCAAGCGGCACACACCGGAAAAATCGGCGACGGCAAAATTTTTGTGTATGACCTAAGCCAAGCCGTACGAATTCGTACTGGTGAAATGGATGCTGAAGCACTTTAAAGAATTACAAGGACTGGAGACTTTAATATGGAACTTACAACAACAGTAACGGAACTACGTTACGCACTAGACACTTTTTTCTTCCTCATTTCAGGTGCGTTGGTAATGTGGATGGCAGCAGGCTTCGCGATGTTAGAAGCTGGCCTAGTTCGTTCAAAGAACACCACAGAAATTTTAACTAAGAACATCTGTTTGTACGCAATTGCTTGTACAGCTTTCTTAGTGGTTGGCTACAACATCATGTATGTCGACAACGGTGAAGGCGGTTGGTTGCCATCATTTGGTACTCTGATTGGTACACAAGGTGAAGGCGCAGACCACTCTCTAGAATCAGACTTCTTCTTCCAGGTAGTATTCGTTGCAACAGCAATGTCTGTAGTATCTGGTGCGGTTGCTGAGCGTATGAAGCTTTGGTCATTCCTAATCTTCTCTGTAGTACTAACAGCGTTCATTTACCCAGTTGAAGGTTACTGGACTTGGGGCGGCGGTTTCCTATCAGAAGCAGGTTTCAGCGACTTCGCAGGTTCAGGTATCGTACACATGGCTGGTGCAGCAGCAGCGTTAGCTGGTGTTCTACTACTCGGTGCTCGTAAAGGTAAATACGGTAAGAACGGTGAAATCTACCCGATTCCTGGTTCAAACATGCCACTTGCAACGCTAGGTACATTTATCCTTTGGTTTGGTTGGTTCGGTTTCAACGGCGGTTCTCAACTGATGGTTTCGGATTTTGAGAACGCAACAGCAGTAGGTCAAATCTTCCTTAACACCAACGCAGCAGCAGCAGCGGGCGCAATTGCAGCACTACTAGTATGTAAAACAACTTGGGGTAAAGCAGACCTAACAATGATTCTTAACGGCGCGTTAGCGGGCCTAGTAGCAATCACTGCAGACCCTCTATCACCATCACCTCTATTTGCTGTAGCAATTGGTTCGGTATCTGGTGCATTGGTTGTATTCAGCATCATCGCTCTAGACAAAGCTAAGATTGATGATCCAGTAGGTGCTATCTCTGTACACGGTGTATGTGGTTTCTTCGGTCTAATGGCTGTGCCACTAAGCAACGCTGATGCAACGTTTGGTGCTCAACTATTAGGTGCAGCAGTAATCTTTGCATGGGTATTCGGTGCTAGCTTAGCGGTATGGGCAGTGCTTAAAGCAACAATCGGTATCCGAGTAACGGAAGATGAAGAACTTGAAGGTATGGACATGCACGATTGTGGTGTCGGCGCTTACCCTGAGTTTGTATCAGTAAAATAATCAACAGTCGTCGCCTAATCTGAATGGGTTAGGTTGGACAAAGAAAGCCCCGTAACTCTTGTTGCGGGGCTTTGTTGTATTTACGGTTGCACAATATATAAACACGAACGTTGAAGTTAGGCTTATTGTTTAAGGGGGATGACAAGACACAAAGTTGAAATGGTTTGTTACAAAAGTGAGAGTTTAAATGGTCTGAGTAGACGGATTTTTTGTTGGTCGTCATTGTAATTATGTTAATGATGAATATAATAACGCAACTGATAGACATTATCATTTCGATATAAAGGATTTTACAATGAAGAAACTGCTAACACTTTCAGCTCTAGCGTGTGGTGTAATTGCCCCGACAGCAATGGCTGCGGAAGAAGTAAACGTATACTCTTACCGTCAACCTTTCCTTGTTGAGCCAATGTTCAAAGAGTTCACAAAAGAGACTGGCATTAAAGTAAACGTTAAGTTTGCTAAAAAAGGTTTAGCAGAGAAGTTAGCTCAAGAGGGTGAATACAGCCCAGCTGACGTTGTCTTAACTGTAGATATCAGCCGTCTATCTGAACTAACTAAACAAGGTCTAGTTCAATCTGTAGAGAGCGATGTACTTGAAAAGAACATCCCTGCTCAATACCAAGATACAGATAACGAGTGGTTCGCTCTAACAACTCGTACACGTAGCGTTTATTCTTCACGTGACCGTGTTGGTCGTCTAGGTGAAGAGTTCACTTACGAAGATCTAACTAAGCCTGAATTTAAAGGCAAAATCTGTACTCGTAGCGGTAAGCACCCATACAATGTTTCTCTAGTATCTTCGATGATTGCTCACAAAGGTGAAGCTGAAACGAAAGAATGGCTAGAAGGCGTAAAAGCAAACCTAGCACGTAAGCCTCAAGGTAACGACCGCGCGCAAGTTAAAGCGATTAAAGAAGGTCTTTGTGATGTTGCTCTTGGTAACAGCTACTACCTAGGTAAGATGGTTAATGATAAAGAGCAAAAAGCTTGGGCTGACTCTGTTTACATTAACTTCCCGAACCAAGAGACTACAGGTACTCACGTAAACATCTCTGGTATGGCAATGGCTAAATACTCTCCAAATGAAGAGAATGCCGTTAAGCTGATGGAATTCCTATCTGGTAACACAGCACAAAGCATGTACGCAGAAGTGAACTACGAATACCCAGTGAAAGCAGACGTTAAACCTTCTGAGCTTGTTGCTTCATGGGGCGAGTTCAAAGCGGATACTATTTCTCTAGATGAAATTGCAAACCACCACGCGGCTGCAATCAAGCTATTAGACGAAGTTAAGTTCGATCTATAATTTATTACGGTAGGTTTCGGCCTAAGTAAAATGACAACCTCAAGTCGCCATTTTGGCTACTTGGGGTTGTTTGTTATTGGAAAATCACTTTTTGATACAAAGCACCCCGTTGATCCCTTGAGTTATTAGCATCTCACCTTGAAGTCATTAGAGTATATGGGTATAAATAACCCCACCATTAAAAGGATATGAGATGTATTTGCAAATGCATTTGTGTTTCATTAAGCCTCGTTGTAGTTAGGCGATGAAAGAAAAGAATTATTTATGGAACACCAGTAGCAGCATTATTGCTGTATTACTGGTTTTACCGATCTTAGCGATTTTTACGACGGCTGTTGGAGAAACGGATGAGCTATTTTCTCATCTGATGTCCACAGTGATGCCTACCTATGCCTACAATACGGTGGTTTTAGTCATAGGAACCATGTTCCTGTCTTTAGTTTTTGGTATTCCGTCGGCTTGGGTTATGGCAATGTGCCGTGTTCCGGGAGAGCGTGTTTTGCAGTGGGCACTCGTCCTGCCATTAGCAATGCCAGGCTATATTGTTGGGTATATCTTTACCGATTGGTTCGACTTTGCCGGCCCTGTTCAGGTTCTACTGCGAGATCTTACTGGGTGGGGACCCGGTGAGTATTGGTTCCCGGATATTAGAACCTTATCCGGCGCTATTATTGTTCTGTCTCTCGTTCTCTATCCTTATGTTTATTTGCTGTGCCGCGCGGCATTTATGGAGCAAAACGTCTCCTTATTGCAATCCGCTCGTTTGCTAAAGTGCTCACCTTGGGAAAGCTTCCGTCGTATATCCTTACCACTTGTTCGTCCATCAATGGCGGTCGGTTTATCGCTTGTTGCTATGGAAACCATCGGTGACTTTGGTACCGTGAGTTACTTTGCGGTAAATACTTTAACGACTGCGGTTTATGATACTTGGCTGGGCTACTCAAGCTTAACGGCAGCAGCGAAAATATCGGCAATCATGCTGGTTATCGTGATCCTACTATTGAGCTCAGAGCGATACAGCCGCCGTAAGCAGAAGCTATTCCAGAATCAGTTCAGTAGCCGCGAAGATTTTCGTTATGACCTTTCTGGTTGGAAAAAATGGCTGGCACTATTCTGGTGCTGGGGATTAGTTTGCGTTGCATTCCTGTTCCCTCTTGGCCAGCTCATAATTTACGCCTACAAATATTTTGCTCAAAGCTGGACCCCTGAATTCAGAGAATATGCCATCAACAGTCTTTACGTTTCGGTAGCTGCTGCGATTATTGGCGTGATTATCGCGATGATTGTTAACTTTAATCAACGAGTTAGTCCGAGTAAGAAAAATCAGGCTTATATGCGTCTCGCTTCGATGGGCTATGCCGTTCCAGGCACTGTGTTAGCGATTGGTGTGATGGTACCTGTTTTGTTCATGGATCACTTGGTCAATGACATTGCGAAAGTGATGGAGTGGGGGCGACCTGGTTTGATCTTCTCCGGTTCGATGTTCGCGCTAATCTTTGCAATGGTCGTGCGCTTTTCGGCAGTAGCAATTGGCAGCATTGAAAGCAGCTTGAGTAAAGTATCCCCTTCATTGGATATGGCCTCGAAAACCATGGGTTGCAATACCAATCAGATGTTACGCCGTGTTCATTTACCTTTGATTAAACGTGGCGCATTGATCGCTGGTTTACTGGTGTTTATCGAATCAATGAAAGAGTTGAATGCGGCATTGCTACTGCGTCCTTTCAACTTCGAAACATTGGCGACTTATGTTTATAACTATGCCTCAGATGAGCACCTAGAGTTGGCGGCGATGCCTGCTGTATTATTGGTGTTGGTGGGTTTAATTCCTCTGATCATCGTAAACCGTTCCTTGGAGCAGAAAAACTAATGAGTTGTGCATTATCAATTAAAGATCTGACCTGTAAGTATGAGTCGCAAACCATTTTGGAAGCGCTCTCGTTAGAAGTTGAGCATGGTGAAATTGTTTGTCTTCTTGGTGCGAGTGGCTGCGGTAAAACGACCTTACTGAAGGCGATTGCGGGCTTACTTCCATTGAGTAGCGGTGTGATGAGTTTGAACTGTCAAACCATTGATGATGGCGAGAATTGGTTGCCACCAGAGCAGCGTAACATTGGTATGATTTTCCAAGATTACGCCCTGTTTCCGCACCTGACGGTAAACCAGAATGTCGGCTTTGGCTTGAAAGACCTTTCTGAGCAGCAAAAGAAAGACAAGGTTCAAGAGATGCTGGAGCTGGTTCACTTAGATGAGTACGGTGACCGCTACCCACACCAACTTTCAGGTGGTCAACAACAGCGTGTCGCTATTGCTCGTTCTTTGGCGTACAAGCCAGACTTACTACTGTTAGATGAACCATTCTCAAACATCGATACTCAGGTTCGTCATGAGCTGATTTCTCAGATTCGTAAGATCTTTAAGAAGCAGGGTGTTACAGCTATCTTCGTAACTCACAGCCGTGAAGAAGCGTTCGCATTTGCAGATAAAATGGCAGTAATGAACCATGGTGTGATTGAGCAGTATGGCTCGGCATCTGAGTTGTATTTCCATCCTTCGAGTAAGTTCGTTGCAGACTTTTTGGGCGGCGGTAGCTATCTCAATGCACAGCGTATTTCAGAGCATGAATTTGAAACCAGTTTGGGTATGGTTGAAGCCAAACCGCAAACGGAGATTGAGTTCGGCAATACGTGTGAGCTTCTGCTAAGGCCCCAGCATATCCAAGCAAGTTACGAGCAAGATAGTGCTATTTCAGTGCTCGAGCAGCAATTTATGGGCGATCACTGTCGTTATGTAATCGAAGCACATGGTCAGAAGTTATTAGCAACCTCGTCAGAAGCACTTGAAGTGGGTATGCCGGTCAACGTAAAAGTCGATACCAAAGGCGTACTGGCTTTTTAAAGAGATATAACGCGATACTAATCGTTACAAGAATCGCGATAAAAAAGCCCAGCACTTTAAACAAAGTACTGGGCAAGAGTTCTTCACTTATAGGCTTTAACAAGGCAGTGATTTGTTAAGTCCCATACAAAACTGCTGCACTCTATAAGCCTATAGAGAGAGGAAGTCTTTCACTTTTTGAAGAACACGTTCTGCAGTGTCTTTATCTTCCATTTCTGCGAAGATTCGTAGTAACGGCTCTGTTCCTGAGAAGCGAGCAATTACCCAGCCGCCATTCTTGAAGTACACCTTGGCACCATCTTCATAGCTGACTTTTTCAATTTCGTATTCAAATTCAGGCAGTTGCTTCTCGACGTAGATCTTAGTGTAGAGCGCTTCTTTCTCTGAAGGTTTAAACTTACAATCGCCTTCTTCGGTGTAGGCATAGCCATATTTAGAGTAAATCTCATCAAGTAATTCAGACAGCTTCTTGCCTGTCACACTGATCATCTCAACCAGTAAGCTTGAAGCAAATACGCCATCCTTACCTTTGATATGACCACGAATGGTTAAACCTCCTGAACTTTCGCCGCCAATCAGAGAGTCATCAGCCTCCATTTGCGAGCTGATATGCTTAAAGCCTACAGGAACCTCAAAGCTCTTCTCACCATGATCTGCCGCCACTTTATCCAGTAGATGTGTGGTTGCGATGTTACGAACGACAGAGCCCTTCCAGCCTTTGTATTCCAGCAAGTAGTAGTAAAGCAGGAGTAGTACTTCGTTAGGGTGAATGAAGTGACCTTTCTCATCGATGATTCCCAAACGGTCGGCATCGCCATCAGTACCAATACCAATGTCATAGCCTTCTGCTGCAACTAAGTGCTTCAAGCGATAGAGCGTTGCAGCATTTGGTGATGGCATCAAGCCACCAAAATCTGGGTTTTTGCCATCGTTGATGACATCGACATCACAGCGACCGTTAATCAGCACGGTTTGCAGAGCATTTTTTGCCACGCCAAACATTGGATCAATCAGTACACGTAGGTTAGCTTTCTTGATCGAATCGATATCGATGAAGTTGATGATTGAATCAACAAAGTCGTTCATCGGGTTGATGATCTCGATTTCTTTGTCGTTTAATGCTTGTTCGAAATCGACTCGGATAACATCTTCGTTGGTCAGTGTTGCGATTTGCTGTTCGATCTTCTCTGTGATGATCTCATCGGCATCGCGGCCGCCTTCAATGAACACCTTAATACCATTGTAATCAGCGGGGTTGTGAGAAGCGGTAATACACGCCGAGTAGGTGCATCCCATCTCTTTTGCTTGGAACATCACGATAGGTGTTGGAACGAACTTATCGATGAAGCTTACTTTGATGTTGTTCGCCGCAAGTACTTCTGCAAACCAACATGCGGCTTTATCTGAAAGGAAGCGGCGGTCATAGCCGATCACAAACCCATTCTTGGCTGCATCTTCGTTGTTAATGATGTTAGCGAGCGCTTGTGCTACTAAACGGACGTTTTCTCTAGTGAACTCTTCACCAATGAAAGCGCGCCAGCCACCTGTACCAAATTTAATCATTAGAAAATCCTTTTAGTCTCATTGTCTCAAGCCCGTAAAGACTTGAGACAAGAGCTGTTCGTTAAATTGCGTGACTAGCCTAGAACAACGACAACATCGTTCACGCTGCCTTCTGCTTGTACTGGGATTGCGCCTTCAACTGACTCACTATTGATAGTGATAGAGGCAACGCCTTTGCTTACTGCATTCGGGTTTTGCACTTTGATGTTGTAAGTCGCGCCACGCCATTGACGAGTAACCTCGAACTCTGGCCAATCAGTCGGGATACAAGGATCAACCGTTAAGCCTTCAAAGCCTGTACGAACACCAAGAATGAAGTTGGTTACCGCGAAGTAAGCCCAACCCGACGTACCCGTTAACCAAGGGTGGTTTGCACGGCCGTGGTCTTGGTGATCTTTACCCATGATGAACTGCACATACGAGTATGGTTCTGCGTAACGTGTTTCAATCATGTCGTTTTGGTTGTACGGGTTCAGTGCGTCGTAGAACTTCATAGCACGGTCACCACGACCTAGTTTAGCTTCTGCTACCCAAGCCCATGGGTTAGGGTGAGAGAAGATTGCGCCGTTCTCTTTTACGCCTTGGTAAACGCGAGTTACGAAGCCGATGTCATCGTTTGGTGTTGCGAATGATGGAGAGTTTAGGTGTAGGCCGTATTCAGAGAAAAGGTTCTCATCAACAGCGTCCATCGCTTTCTCACCGCGTTCTTGAGATACCGCGCCAGATAGAACCGCGAGCGTGTTTGACTCAAGGTGTACACGACCTTCAGTTTGTTGAGCTGTACCGATCTTGTCGCCATTTTTAGTCAGACCACGGATGTACCAACCACCCTCGTCATCCCAAAGATGCGTTTCACATGCTTCGCGAACGTTAGCAGCCATTTCAGTGTATTTCGCAACGTCAGCATCGTTATTACGGAACTTAGCAAGATCCAGGAATTCTTGTAGCGCCCAGAAGTGTAGGAATGAAACCATTGATGATTCACCGCCACCTAGGTTCAAACAGTCATTCCAGTCAGCACGAAGGCCTTTACAGATACCCGTTTGCCCCACGTATTCAGCAGAGAAGTTCAGTGCCGCTTTCATGTGTTCGTAAACTGTCGCGTCACCACCGTCTGCGTATGGAATCACTTCATCGAAGAAGTCGTGCTCACCGGTTTCCATCACGTACTTGATGATGGTCGGAACGATCCATAGGTGGTCATCAGAACATGTGTCTTCAATGCCGTGGATCTTGTCGTCATCTGACGGTGTTGGAACAACCGTTGGTGATTTTGATGGCTCAACGTCGGCTTTCTCTGGATCGAACCAGTCTGGATCGAACAAGTGTAGACCGTAGCCCGCTTTCACTTGGCCGCGAAGCAGGTCGATAATGCGCTTCTTGGTCATTTGTGGGTTGGCATGAGGTACTGAAATAGCATCTTGCGCAGTATCACGGTAACCAAGACCAGTACGACCGCCAACTTCGATGAATGATGCAAAGCGAGACCAAACCACACAGGTTTCGGCTTGGTATAGCGTCCACGTGTTGATCATTGTGTCTAAGCCTTCGTTTGGCGACTTAACTTGGAATTTGTTGCAACGCTCGTCCCAGTGATCTTTGATGCCTTGGAAAGCGGCGTCTACGTTTGCTGTGTCTTGGTACTTCTCACGTAGGCGTTCACCGTTGCCTTTACCGATACCGAGTACATACGCAAAGCGAACTTCTTCACCTGGTTGAATCGTAAATTGCTTGTGCAGAGAACCACAGTGGTTGTAACAAGTTTGAGCGCTGTTAGAACACTTACCGTTTTCAACCGCAATTGGATTTGCTTCATCACGGTACATGCCAAGGAAGTTGTCACGTTGGCCATCGTAACTGTCTGGTGAGAAAGTTGAAGCTAGGTAATAGAAGCCTTCAAAGTCGTTAGTGTTGTAGTACAGGTCGTATTCCAGAACACCTTCTTGGTAAGACGTGCCCGCAGAGTACAAAGACATCTGATGGTTTTGATTGTCTGATTGAATATGGCTGAAAGAGAACTCAACAAACGAGAAGGTGCTGATGGTTCTTGGCTTGTCAGTGTTGTTCTTTAATACAACGTCCCAAACTTCTGCATCTTCACCCTTAGGTACGAATAGCGTCTTGGTTGCGGTAATGCCGCTGTATTCACATTTGAATTTTGAGTATGACAGGCCGTGACGAACTTCGTAGTTCGCTTCATCTAGGCTCTTTGCCACTGGTTGCCAAGAGATAGACCAGTAATCACCCGTCTCATCATCACGCAGGTAAACATAGTGTCCTGGGCGGTCGAATGTGCCGTTTGGACGGAACTTAGTAACACGGTTGTATTCCGGAGAATTGTAGAACGAGTAACCGCCCGCATTGTGCGAAATCACGGTACAAAACTTTTCAGTACCTAGGTAGTTTGTCCAAGGTGCTGGTACATCAGGGCGAGTGATGACGTATTCGCGATTGTCGTTATCGAAATAGCCGTATTTCATTGTCATTTCCTTTTTAACAAACTGCATTTATGCAGCTAATTTTTAAATAGTGATGCTGAGTCGTATCTAACCGAGCACCTTAATTTGAGTCAGCAACCACTCGATGTGAGTGTCGCTTTGGTTTGTTTCATTGAGCTTTCCAAGGGTTGCGATAATCAACATTGAGTCTGTCGAGTAATGGCAGATGCCCCTTTAGGCGAGATAGGTAATCTAGCCAGTTTCGGTTGTTTTTATGTGTCCAACATCCTTCAGCTAAAGCGCTAATTCTTGGGAATACCATGTAATCCATACGCTTTTGGTTGGTGACGATCTCACACCATAGAGCACACTGAATTCCGCGGATTCGCTTACGAATTGGGTCGGTGTCGGATATCTCAGCAAGTGCTTCGTAGGTATAAGCTTGTTCTAATGGGATAACGGCAGCCCAATCTACGCCCGGTTCTTCCGGTGCATAATCTTGGGTCATGTCGAGATAAGTAAACTGTGCAGGTTGCAACACCACATCAAAGCCTTGGCGAGCGCAATTGACAGCCGCTTCTTCACTGAGCCATGAGTAGATGATGGTCTCTTTGCTCACTTTGTCGCCGTGCTGTGCTTCTTCCCAGCCGACCATGCGTTTGCCGAGTTGCTTAAGCTTGTTCTCGGCATAGCGGAATAGGTGGCCTTGTAGGTCTTTGCTGTCTTGGTACTGGTGTTCTTTCATCAATGCTTGAGCAGCAGGGCTGTTGGTCCACACGCCCGGTGGCACTTCGTCTGCACCCATGTGAATCAATTCGCTCGGGAACAGCTCTGCGACTTCTTCAATAACCGCGTCTAAGAATTGGTAAGTGCCGGGCAAGCCTGGGTTTAGGACGTTGTCGTTGTAGTGCTGAATGCTCTTGTATTGAGTTGTATCAGCTTGTTCTACCAGCATCTCAGGCAGTGATTTGATTGCGGCACGACAGTGTCCCGGAATATCGATCTCTGGGATCACCTTGATGCTGCGTTGCTCAGCGTATTCAATGACTTCACGAATCTGTTGTTGTGTGTAGAAGCCGCCATAGTTGTCCGCAATGTGGGTGTATTGCGGTTCTAGTGCATGATCAGGACCACGCCAAGCGCCAATTTCTGTTAGCTGTGGCAGGCTCTTTATCTCAATTCTCCAACCTTCATCATCGGTGAGGTGCCAGTGAAAAACGTTGAATTTGTAGTGCGCCAATTGGTTGATTAAACGCTTCACTTGATCCACTGAGTGGAAGTGACGAGCGCAATCCAACATCATGCCGCGGTACTTAAAGCGCGGTTGGTCGGCTATCTTGCAACATGGTAGAGAGAAGTTCTCTGCGTCCAGTTGTTGAACTAGTTGAATCAAGCTTGCCACAGCGTGTGTAAAGCCCGACTGGCTGCCTGATTCAGCAATAATCTGTTGTGCAGTGATGGTCAGCTTGTATTCAGCTTCATCTAACGTCGGGTTGCTGCGAAATAGAATGTCGCCGCTTTCGTTTTTTGAAAGTTCAGCTGAAAGCGCGTTCGAAAGAGACAACTCAAAGGTCGAGAGCAATTCTTTCTGGAACCAAGAGATTGCCTTATCAGCAAGATGAGATTGAACTTCAATTCTGCAGTCGCTACTTAGTGCGAAGCTACCTTGCTGAAGTTCGATATGATTCGGTTGAGGAATCAATGCAATCTCAGCAGCGTTAACTTCAGGTATTTGATTGCGTTCACGGTATGGCGAAGCCAGTACAATGGGTGATATCGCGACAGGCAGTACCGATGTTTCTCCATCATTATGTGACTGGATAAAGGCATCGTTAAGGCCATCAGAATAGAAGCGGAATGGTGCGCTTTGAATACTGAATTCAAGGTAGTAATGGTTGTTGGCCTTTAACACTGACGAACTTGGTGTGAACGAGCAAAAGCTGCCAACTTGAGTCAATTTACCTTGCGACAAACTCTCTGGAAGGATGAATCGATCAAACGCAAAGTGCAGAGACCAATCTTTTACGTCGAGGTCACTTAAGTTATGTACCGTAAGGCCAAATCGGCAGTTATTTTTTTGTTCAGAAAGAACAGCTAAGTCGATGCGATAATTCATATAACTTCCCTGCTAAGCCTGTTGATACAAGTTGTGTTGTGGTTTTCCGGCAAACATCAAGGCGCCTTCAATAGCGTCGAATTGAGGTTTTACGATCCATTGTTGTACTGGTGGTGATAGCCAGTTGAGAATACGCTCAGCGATACTTCCCATTAAGCACACCTTGTCAGCGCCTTTTCGATGCAGTGCTAAGACAAACATTTCGATATCAGCCGCGGTTTGCTTGAGCATATCGATAGCCAGTTCGTCGCCTTCGTTAGCGAGTTGAAAAATAACTGGTGAGAATTGACCGTAATCCTTTGGAATAGCACCTTTTGACCATTCGACAATGGCATCCACATCATTATTAAAGTGATTCATCACATGTAGAGTCAGCGGGGTTTTGCTGCGAATACCGTCTTCTGCAAGCAAGACTTGTTGAATTAAACGTAAGCCCATAACCGCGCCGCCGCCTTGATCTGAAATCGGAAATTCACGACCGCCAACCACATGTTGCTCACAGTCTTTTAGGTAGATACCGCAAGAACCCGTACCACCAATCATGATTGCGCCGTTTTGGCCATTGTGAGCACCAATGCAAGCGCCATAAGCGTCGGTATTTAGTGTCATGCTTGCGAAAGGGTGTGGTTGAACCATGAAGTCGAACCATGCTGATTTTTGCTCAGCACCAGCCAGTGCTAGGCCAACATGAATATTTGAAAAATCGTTAGAGTTAAGTTGCCCTTGTTGTGCCGCTTTTGTGATGGCATCAATAATTGAGCTCATCGCAACATCAACACCCAAAAGGATGTTGGCACTGCCACTTTTCGCTTCACCAATCAATTTGCCTTGGTCGTCACGAATACGAGCACGACAAGAAGTACCACCACCATCAATACCGACGTAGTAAAGAGTCATGATTATTGCTCCTTACTCTGTGCTAAGAAGTTGAACTGTGCAGCGGTTGCTAATAGGAACCACGCACCATGAGGGATCCATTGTTCACCCCAGCGCCAGTTTTGAAGCATGTCATCTTTTTGTGCTGGTGGATTGAACGCAATGTCTTGTTCATCTTCAAAACCAGCTGTGATGCCATTACAGATACCGCCTTTGGCATTGGAGAAACCAAGCTGAGGTAGGTAGTCTGGGTTGTTATGGCCATGACCATCGAGCATGCACATGTGGTATGGGTTGAGGCCCAAGATCCAATCAAGGCTATTTTGTGAAAGCTGGATTAAGCGCTCTTGAAGTTCGCTATCTTTAATGTGCGGTTGAACTAGGTAAGCCATGGTTGCGAGTGAACCAAGGCGAGCATTTTCACCTTGCCACCAGTAACCTGTCTCGTTCTGTTGAGCGACGAAGAAGGCATCACGTTTATCACCATAGACAGATTTAACGTACTGTCTTGGGTAGCCGAATGGGTTGGTGACTTTGTCGGTAATGTTGATTTCGAATTGGCAAGCTTGCTCAACAGCTGTGCGAGCCTGTTCTTTTAGTTCAGCATTGGTTTCGTTGTCGATGTATTCGCATAGCGCAATCACCGGAAGGCCAGCTTCTGCTGCATGAAAGTATGGGCGAGAGCCATCAGAATTTGCAGACCAGAAGTGCTCAAATGAATTATCTGACTGTTGGCGAGAGATTAAACGAGTCGCCCAAGTTCTTGCTTCTGTTAGGTATTGCTGGTCTTGAGTTACGCGATACAGCTCATTGGCTGCGAGCAGGGCACAATACTCATCGATGATGTTCTCTTCACCATCGTTTAGGTACTGGAGGTTGTACTCTTTTAGATGCCAGTAACCCTTAACAGCCGTTTCAAGGTAGGTGTGGCTCGAGTAACTGCCAGAGGTTTCAAGCTCAGATGCAGCAGCCAGTGCTGCAATAGCGACGCCTGCACCTTGTCGGTAGCCAGCTTGTAAGTCTGTTGATTTATGGCCTTCTTGAGTCGCATAAGCGCAGATGTCGCGCTGATTGATATCTTTGCTCCATTTGTCGAATACCGTCATATAGAAGTATCCGTCGGCGTCTTGCATACGCACTAAGAAGTCGGCACCGAACAGAGCCTCTTCCGTTAGACGAGTCATGGAGAATTTCGGGAAGTCTGGATTATGGCTAGTCAAGCGCACGCTTTTTAGCATGTTCCAAACGACCATTGGAATTTGTTGTGGGTTTAGGTAGTTACCATAAGAGAGGTGGCTAAAATACTTACTGACATCACCTGATGCGTCATACCATCCACCGTGGACATCGACGTATCTGTCGGTACCTAGAATTTGTGCTTGTCGATCTTTTTTGTCAAAAATACCGCCACAGCGTTGTGACTTAAAGTAATGAAGCACATCAGAGAATGTGTGGTTCATTAATAGGTTGCTACCAATCTCAAATACTTCTGAACGCAGGTTGTCAAAACGTAGGTAGTAGCGACCAGATTCAGTAACTGAACTGAAATCGATAGTGAAGAATTGCCCTTGATGCCAATTTGCTACGCGGCCTTGTTTAACCACATCAAAACTTCCGACGGTCATATGGTTGTCAGCACAGACGAGCAGAGCTGTTGTGCTAGATAGGCGAGCTTTCTTAGTTTGTAGGATAGCTTGCTTGGGGCCTGTGGACTCATAGCCAATATGGTTGGTCAATAACAGCATCAATATTCTCCGACAGTCCTAGTTTCTATTGGCTAGGTACTTGAATGTTTTGGATATAAATAGTTAGGGTCCGAAGACCCTAACTTGGGTTTTATTGCTTAGCTTTCATGTAGGTAACAGCGCACAAAGTGGTTATCAGCGAGCTGCGTAACCCCTGGTAGCTGCTCTTTACACTTATCCATTGCATGAGTACAACGACCTGCAAATGGGCAGCCTGCTGATACTGGTGTCCATAGAGGAATCTCCCCTTTATTGCCAGCAAGTTGTTCGTGGATCGATTTCTTAGGATCTGGAACAGCAGAAACAAGCAATTGCGTGTATGGGTGCTGAGGGTTAGCAATTACGTCATCGGTATCGCCCCATTCCACCATGTGTCCCACGTACATCACCGAAAGGTCTTCAGCGATGTAACGAGCGGTTGCGATATCGTGAGTGATGTAAAGCAGAGACATTTGCTTCTCGAACTTCATCTCTTCCATCAGGTTCAAAACGCCCGCACGAATCGATACATCAAGCATTGATGTTGGTTCATCGGCTAATACAACTTCTGCACCTACCGCGATGTTGCGGGCTAGGTTGACACGTTGACGCTGACCACCAGACAGCTGGTGAGGGTACTTTTTCGCCGTCTCTTTTGGTGGAATGAGACCGACTTGCTCTAAAAGATCGTAAACGCGTTCTTCTAGCTCTTTCTTGTTGCCCGGAGATACTTTCTTGTGGATCAATAGTGGTCGAGCAATGTGGTGGAAAATATTGTGTGTTGGGTTCAGTGAACCAAACGGGTCTTGCCATACCATCTGCACACCTTCACGGTAATGCATAAGATCTTTTCTGCTTGAGATCTCTTGGATATCACGACCTTTGTATTCGATCGTACCGCCCGAAGGCGCGTACATTTTTGCGATCATTTTTGCGGTTGTTGATTTGCCTGAACCTGATTCACCAACCACCGCTAGGCCGCGGCTTTTGTACATCTTGAATGACACGTCGTTAATCGCACGCATCATTGGGGTTTGAATGGTGGTACTGCTTATTGGGAAGTCTTTTACAACATTCTTGCCTTCTACCAATAATTGACCGAAATCTTTGCTCATAATTGTCTCCAGAATCCTTATTCGCTTTGCTTGTTTTTAGGCGGTCGAGCCGCCTTGTTCGTTATTCACGCTGAGTCAGCGTGCAAGCTATAGCTTCCTTTGTACTATTGGGTCACCGTACAGGTGACAGTTAGACAAATGTCCCGGGTCGATAGAACGCAGCTTGGTTGGCACCTTGGTACACGTTTCATGTACACGGTCACAACGAGCTTGGAAACGACATCCTTCAGGGATCTCTAACAGGTTCAGAGGGTTACCTGGAATACCTGCTAGTTTTGTCTTTGGCCCTGTCAGTGGAGGGAAAGAACTTCCCAGCCCTTTGGTGTAAGGGTGGTAAGGGTTTTCTAGAATATCTTGAGAGTTAGCTACTTCGATTAGCTCACCTGAGTACATGATGCCGATGCGGTCAGAGAACTCGACCATCAATGACAAGTCATGGGTGATGAACAGAATCGAGAAGCCAAACTCTTCTTTCAGTGCATAGATCTTTTGTAGGATTTCACGTTGCACAACCACATCAAGTGCGGTTGTCGGCTCATCCATGATGATCAGCTTTGGATTCAGTGCTAACGCGATAGCGATAACTAAGCGCTGACGCATGCCACCAGAGAATTGGTGAGGGTAGTCACTCAATCGGCTCGGGTGAATATCTACGATTTCAAGTAGACCTTCAGCGCGTTGTTTAGCTTGCTCACGAGTCATGTTGGTGTGACGCATAATTACGTCACAGAACTGCTCTTCCATCGGTAGTACTGGGTTGAGTGCGTTCATCGCACTCTGGAATACCATCGACATCTCGCTCCAACGAAACGACTGCATACGGTCATCGCTGTATTCAAGGATGTTCTCACCGTTGAAGATAACCTCACCACCACTGATGTAAGCGGGCGGCTTATGAAGACGCATAAGGGAGAAAGCGACCGTTGATTTACCACAGCCAGATTCACCAGCTAGGCCGAATACTTCACCTGGAGCGATGTCGAAACTTACGTTGTTACACGCACGAACATCGCCTGACTCTGTGATGTAATCCACGCATAAGTTGCGGATAGAAATTAGTGGTTCAGACATGATTATTTATCTCCGCTCCAAAGTGCATTTTGTGGTGGTAGTTCTGGTTCACGTTCTTCTTTGTCTTGAGCTGCTAGTTTCTTCCAACGCTTCATGCCTTTGTGAGAACGCAGTTGCGGGTTAGCAATTTCATCGACAGCGAAGTTAAGTAGAGCAAGGCCAGTTACAAGTAGTGTCAGTGCGATACAAGGAGCCAACAGTTCCCACCAAGCGCCAATCAGCATTGATGAAGAGGTTTGAACGTTGTAAAGCATGATGCCCCAGCTGATTGTGTTCGGGTCACCAAGACCTAGGAACGAGATGGTTGCTTCCATCATGATTGCGTACATCACCGAACCGATGAAGCTTGCGCCAACGATAGAGATAAGGTTTGGCAGAATCTCTACGAAGATGATGCGGAATGAAGATTCACCCAAAACTTCAGCGGCTTTTACAAACTCTTTTTCACGCAGTGCTAAGGTCTGGGAGCGAACAACACGGGCGCCCCAAGCCCAGGACATAAAGCCGATAACCAAGGTTATGGTGAGTGGCCCTGCCTCACCGATAAAGGCTGCTACTACGAACAGTAATGGGTATTGAGGGATTACCAGCATGATGTTCATTGCGGCTGTTAGTACGTCATCGACACGGCCACCGAAGTAACCTGCAGAAACACCAATAACAGTTGCGAGTAAACATACGGTTAGACCCGCACCAAAACCGACAGCAAGAGATACGCGTGCGCCGTATACCACTTGAGACCAAACGTCACGACCCATACGAGTTGTACCTAGTACGTGGTCTGCCTTTTTAGACATGATCAATGTACGGCGGTCGTCTGCTAGGTTTTGAGCAACCCAGCCATCAGGGTTAGTTTGTGCAGACTTCACCACGAAACCAGGGTATTCGTGTGGGTTACCTGTACGTTTGTCTGGTACATGTTTAGTGATCAATGGAGCTGCAATCGCGCCAAGAATAAAGATACTTAGGATGATGACGCCTGTTAGGGCCATCGGGTTACGCCAAATGAGTTTTAGAAAGTCTTTCATGATTATTTACCACCCTTACGAAGACGAGGGTCAAGAACAACGTAAAGCATGTCTGCAACTAGGTTAAAGAACAGCATGAATAGCGTCATGATAAGCAGCTGACCTTGCAGTACTTGGTAGTCACGAGCGTTAATTGCGTTGAAAAGTACGCTGCCAAGACCTGGGTAGTTAAAGATGATTTCGATAATTAACTGACCACCGATTGCCATACCTAGCGACATTGAAAGGGCTGTCACACTAGGTAGCATCGCGTTACGAGCTGCGTAGTTGAATACCACTCGGTTTTCGCTCAGGCCTTTGCCTTTCGCCATGGTGATGTAGTCTTCGGCTAGTAGGTTGATCATGTTGTTACGCATGTTTACTAGGAAGCCACCAATTTGAACAACAGAAGCACAGAACAGTGGTAAGAAGGCGTGGTAAGCGACATCTTTAATGAATGCCCAGCTTGTCCAGTCAGGCATAGTACCTGCGGTGTAGGCATAACCGGTTGGGAACCACTTCAAGCCAATTGCAAAGGTAAATAGTGCAATCATTGCGATAACAACTTGAGGAACGGCTTGTAGAATCAGCATCCCTGGAGTTACGAAGGCATCGTACTTACTGCCGCGTTTCCACGCTGCGAAAATACCTAGGATTGAACCAATCGAGAAAGAAAGAATAACTGCGGTGCCGGCTAAGAAAAGCGACCAACCGAATGCTCCACCCAACAGTGTGTTTACAGAAAGTGGGTAGAATTGAATTGATGTACCAAGTTCCCAGCTAAGAATGTTCTTCATGTACGCTACGTATTGAACCAGTAGACCGCCATCAACGAAGCCTAATAGTTCTTTCATTGCAGCAATACGCTCTGGAGTAACTTGTACAGAAGCGTTCGCAAACATCATGGTAACTGGGTCACCAGGCATTGCTCTTGGAATAATAAAGTTTAACGTCGCAGCAACTAATAGCGCGACAAAATAAAATGACAAACGTCTTAAAAAATAACCCATAACTCACACCTTACTCACCCAGATTGTTTCCCTGTTTCTGGATTCAGGTCGCTCCTAGCGAAATTTGGAACGAAAAATCCCCTGACGACTAGCGCCATACTTTCAATTGATAGTGTGGGGATTTTTATAAGCGGCGTAAGAGGTTACGCCGCAAGGATTGAACGATTACTTATTTAACTGGTTTTAGGTCCAGTACATGAAGTAGACGCTCTGGAATACCAGCCCAAATGTTTGGACGGCCTTTTGGATTTTCTTCGTTCCACCAACCAGTGAAGCGAGTTGTGTTGTATTGGTACATGTAAGCACCAGACATCACAGGGATTGTCACTTGGTCTGCAGCGATGATTTGCTGGATACCGTGTGCAATGTCTAGCTGCTCGTTCTTATCAGCTGTTTTGTAGAAGCTGTTTAGAAGACCATCTAGCTTGTCGTTTTTGTAGAAGTGCATTGCGAAACGAGGCATACCATCACCAGATTGTAGTGATGAGTTGTAAGCACTGTTCCAGTATGTGTATGGATCCGCACCGTGGAAGTAGTTTGTGTATGCTACGTCGTATGTACCTTCAAGCATTGCTTGGTTGTAAACAGAGAAGTCAGGTGTACGAGCTTTCGCTTTAATACCGATTTCGTTCAGCTGTTCTACTGCTAGTTGAACTGTGTTGTTGAAGTCAGTCCAGCCGTTTGGCGATTGAATCATTAGCTCGAAAGACTTGCCTGATGGAGTGTCAACAAAACCATCTTTGTTTACATCTTTGAAGCCAGCGTCAGCAAGAAGCTTCTTCGCGCCTTCAGCGTTGTAAGTGTTGAAGCCTTTGTACTTGTCGTGAGTTTTTTCATCAGACCAAGCTTCAAACGCGTAGCCAAGACCCGATGCGAAATCGTTCACAGTACCGCCACCGTAGAATGCGATGTCGATGATAGTTTGACGGTCAAGAGCCATAGAGAAAGCACGACGGAAGTCAACGTTGCTCAATGCTTCATGCTTCGCAGCATCAGGGTGCTTGAAGTTAACGATGAATGCCTGTGTACCTGCTGGCGGGTACCAGTAGTGGTGTTTAGGGCTAGCTGCTGCGTATGTACGATCGATATCTGGAACAAAAGAAGACGTCCAGTCCATTTCACTATTTACAACTTTACCTAGGAATTGGTCGTTGTTCGCAATTTGTGGAACACGTAGACAGTCAACATCTAGATTGTCTGCATCCCAGTAATTCGGGTTTGCACACTGGATGTATAGTTGCGCTGTAAACGTATCGATTTCTGTAAATGGACCAGAACCTACCGGATTCTCATTGGTAAACGTTGATGGATCTTTAACGTCTTTCCAGATGTGCTTAGGTACTACAGGTACTTTAGCAATCTCGTAAGGTACGTTTGAGTTTGCTTCTGTTAGTGTGAACTTAACTTGGTTGTCGTTCAGTTTTTCTACAGAAGTTACCCAAGAGTTGATACCAGATTGGTCAAGCTCTGGCTTCTCTTTTACAAGGTTGAAAGAAAAAACAACATCATCAGCAGAGAAAGTTTCTCCGTCAGACCATTTAACACCCTTACGAATGTCGAAAACAACGCTCATCAGATCATCTGACATCTTGAAGTTTTCAGCTAGACGGAACACTGGGGTGTTACCGTGCATTTCGTTAAATACTACTAGCGGCTCGTACATGAAGTCAGTGGTAGTATGTAGGTTAGTAGCACCAAGGTACGGGTTAAAGTTACGTACGAATGTAGTGTACTCTTTCGGGTGTACGGTCAGTTCACTGCGTTCTGCAGCGGTTGCTACTGATGCAAAACCTGTTGTAGCAGTTGCAATAATTGCTGTTGCTATTGCTGTTTTTTTTATATTGGCAAGCATAGCTGTTCCTTACTATTTGCTTTCATTTCACTAATGGATTGAATGTTATCTGTCGCTAAATTGTTTAGTAGATACACACTCTGGTTAAAGGCCTACCTCTTCTTCGTTGCTCCAGATTCATCGTTGATTCTGAGAAGTGGTAAGAGTGGCCTGTAGGCCTTTGGCAGGAGTAAGAAAACACCTTATCGATGAATTAATCAAACTCGTTTCCCGTCAAAAACGTTAAAAACACACAACCTCACGTCATTAACGTCAAAATAGGTTGCTTTGGTGGTTTTTTGTGCGCAATTGTTAAGGTGATGTGACTCGCATTTGGTTTTGTGGTTACTGCTAGTTGTAAGTGTTCACTAACTTTAAAGGCTTTTTATTATAATGCTTTACCCTACGTTGGTATAATTGTAGATCTCGGTCACTTGCCAGTTTTACGTTAAATTTCCCTAGAAAATTAAATCTGCCGTTCTGTTGTGACTCGCTTCTCAAACTGCAACAAAGAGTCAGATAACGGTCAGATAACGGTCAGATATGATTGAGAATAGAACGAAAAGTACTGACGGTTACGAGCACGCACTGTGCGTAATTGGCGTGAATTCTTCCTTGTTTAAAGGCGTGAAAAAAGTGCGTTGCAAGCGTTGGGATTATACTTTTTGTGATTGTTAGGTGTACAAAAAAGCCCACGCTAGGTGGGCTAATAAGGTGATGTTGGTTCAGGAATTAACTGGTCAGTAGTTTCTGAAGTTTATCTCTTAGCATCTCAATATGGGTTCTTTCTGGCGTCTGTTCTTTACAGTGTTCCAGTATGAATTCGATTGAGCTCAGTACCGTTCGCCAGCGAGGGGTTTTCGGTAGGGTTTCTACGCGTAGGTATTTGTCTAGCGTTCGAGTTTGCAGCGTACTGCGGTCTAAGTAGACGCGCCACAAGCCACTCTTCTCGGCGAAAGCGAACTTGGTTTCACCAGTCACCGATTCCCAGTAGATGATGGCATTAGTCATCGCATCGACCAGTACCTCGCGCATTAACTCTTGCTTGTTTTTACCTTCACCGGTTGCCTTGTCAGCAAGACGAGTAAATTCTCCGCCCAGCTCTTTCAGCTGTTGTAACTTATCTTTGTCGCCTTCAAAGGCATAACTAGAAAGAGCCTCAACCGCCGTTTCAAGGTTATTGATTCGGTTTGAGTTAACACCACCACCTACATTAAAGATATACATGGTGTCGAGCCCTGAGCCTTCAGGTAGCTTAAGGATGTCACTCGGTATGCGCTGACGTGTGTCATCTATATAGATATCAATGTCACCGCAGTAGTGGGCTTGCTCCACTTTAAGGTATTTAGGCGCAATGATCTCGTCGGCCATTGAGCGTTTAAGTTGTTCTTGTCCGCGTCTGAATAGCTTTGCCGCCGCTTCGTTAGCAAAGCGAATACGTTGGTCATCACGAATACAGATGATGGCTTCAGGTGCTGATTCTAGCTGCTCCAATAAGCGGCCTTGAGTTTCTAGCAAGTTAGCTTCAACCATCGCTCTATGTTTGAGCTCGAGTTGCAGTTGGTCGTTTTCAAGGCGTCTTTGTTCAGCTTTACTTGCTGATAGATGCGCTGTTATTCGAGCCGCTAATTCTTGTTTGTTGAACGGTTTAGACAAGTAGTCATTGGCACCCGCTTCGAAACCTCGAACACGGTCTTCTGCTTGGTTGAGGGCTGTTAGCATGATGATTGGCAACTGAGCATGATCGTATTGCTTACGCAGTGCTTCACAAACCTGATAGCCACTCATTCCTGGCATCATGATGTCGAGTAGAAGCAGTTCTGGCTTCTCTTTTTCAATCAGTTCAATGGTTTCAGGGCCATCACATGCAGTACGTACTCGATAACCTTCTAATTTCAAGAAGCTGTCTAATACTCGTAGGTTCACCGGCTCATCATCGGCGATAACCAATAATGGGCCATCTGGATTCTCACTGATAACACTATTTTCTTGTTGGCTGTTATCAATTAAATCCGGCGCTTGGAAGTGCGAGTAGTGACCAGATTCGTTGTAACTGTCCAGCTCATCTTGAGTAGCTAGGGGCAGGGTAAAGCTAAAGGTAGTGCCAAGCATTGGCTGACTACTTACGTACAGTGAACCGCCCATTAGCTCGATCAACTGACGACTGATCGATAATCCAAGCCCTGCACCTTGGCGGTAGTTACTCGCATCTTGGCCTGCTTGAATCAATGGTTCAAAGATGTGCTCAAGGTACTCGGCCGGTATACCTTGGCCAGTATCGACAACTTGTACGCGAATGTTGTCGTCGATAACGCTGGCAGAGATTACAATCTTGCCTTCTGAGGTATACTTGATGGCATTGCCGACCAAGTTATACATTACTTGTTCAAGTCGTTGAGGATCCGATGAAACCAGCCCTAAATCACTTGGGACTTGGTTAATAATACGGATTGGCTTATTGCCCAATAGGTGATGAGACAATTCTAGGACCAAGCTGGTGGCTGCCGACAAATCAACGGCTGATTTCTTAATATCTAAGCTGCCATAGCGCATCTTGTGATAATCAAGCAGATCATCAACCAAGGTCGCCAATCTCTGACCACTATTGATGATGATATCCAACTGATACTTTTGGTTAGCCGGAATAGGACCGTTTGCTCCAGATATCAAGGCTTCAGCAATACCCACCATGCCATGCAGTGGTGTTCTCAATTCGTGTGAAGTAGTCGCTAAGAACTCATCTTTAAGTTTGTTGGCCAGTTGCAACTCTTCGTTTTGCTTTTGAATGGTCTTAAGGTTGTCCTCAAGTTCATCGTTTTGGCTTTTGATGAGCTGCATTTTTTCACGAATAGAGCGCTGCATTCTCTCGAAGCTCACCGCGAGCCGGCCTATCTCATCTTTTCGCTCGGTATTGATCATGGTTTCATCGAGATCACCCGCCGATACTTTTTCAGCTGCCCATGTCAGTTTAAGTAGTGGGGAGGTGATGAAGTTAGACAGATAGTGCGATGCAACGACTACGAGAATGATCGCCGTTAGCATCACGATCACGAAGATCTTCTCTAACTGATGAATACGAGCAAACGCCTCTTTTTCTGGCAGCTCTACGACAAGAGCCCATGTTGCGTATTTCAGCTCAATTGGTGTATATGCTGCGATGATCGCTTGATCTAGGGTGTTGTCGAAGGTGCCAACCGCCGTTTCACCAGCCAATGCTTTATCGACAACGTCTAGGCTCAAATTGATTGATTCTTGTGAATGAGCAAGGCTACGCGGCAGGTGATCATCACCCACAAGCAGCGTTTGAATGTTCGAACTCTTGTTGAGATCCGCAATCAACTTAGTAATGCCGTTGATTGGTAGCCTAAACATCGCGTAACTGTGCAGGTAGCCTTGTTGAACGATAGGTGCGCCTAGCCATGCGGTCTGCTTGCCGTTTTCGTCTTTAAAATCAGACACGATAACCGGCGTGTAATCTTCGTTAGATTTACGTCGGTCGGTTACGTCTTTGGCTAGTCGTTGAAAGGTAATACCTAGGTTGGAATCCTTGTATTTCCCTGTCAGCAAGTTGGTGCCGTAATCGTCATTTTTAAAGACGGAATAAGCGACGTTACCGTTGATATCAACTAAGAGAATATCGTCAAAATCAGAGCGTTTAAGCAGTTCTAGGTAAGCATTATGGTAGCGCTTGTGCAGTAAGCGATAACGTTCGCTGCCAATAAAGCTGCTGGACTCTGGAAGAATCGACGTTTTGATTTGATCGCCAGACCCCTGAATGTAGCGTTGTTGCGCATTACTGCGAGCCTCGTCAATATCTAACCCCAATCGTTGGAATGCATTGATCAAACCATAAAATCGTCCTCCACTGGCATTGGCTAATTCTGAGCGAACAAAGCCCATCACTTGGGATTCTTGAGCTTGTAGGTAATCGACAATTTGCTGCTGCTTAGTATCACGAACCGAAACAAGGTGTGAGGTGCTTTGTTCCTGGAGATCCTGACTGTGCGATTGGAGGAAAAATATCGCGATAAGTGTCACTGGGGTAATACTGAGGACAAGAAATGCCAGCATTAGGGTATTTTGAAGGCGCTTAAACTTCTGCTTACGATAGAATCTAAACATAAATTGGGTACTACTTTCCTTTGATGTACTGCTAAAAGGGGCGAAAACAAGTACAGAGAATAGAATTAACGGGTTCCAATTTAACGAAATTAACGAGTTTTTTTACTTTGACAAGTAAGTGGTATTTAAAGCGTGTGCAAAAGCTCATTTTTATAGAGTTTTGACAAAAATATGAACAGACAGCGCAGATAATGACCCTGCGCTGTGCTAGAGAGGTTATTTGTTTGCGTGATAGATCGCGAATTTAGTGGTCTTATTTAGAGTCGCGCATTTTCCAAACGCTTGTTCAATAATTGGAATATATTTTAAGAAACTGTTCGCAACAATAATCATCTCACCAGAACGCTTCAAATGCTTAGGAGCCTGAGCAAGTAAGGTCTCAGTCGCGCTGTAGCTAGTGTCTAAACCTGAATGGAATGGTGGGTTACTGATGATGAACTGGTAGTCTTCTGCAGTATCAGAATAAACATCTGACGCGAAGACTTTACCCGTTAAACCATTCGCTTCTAGCGTTGCTTGGCTTGATGCCACAGCAAATGCACTGATGTCGCACATTTCTAGCTCGATATCTGGGTTACGAGATGCCATTACCGCGCCCAATACGCCTGCACCACAGCCAAAATCCAGTACCTTGCCTTTTAGTTTTGGCAGGGTGTCCAACAGAAGTTGGCTACCAACATCGAATTGACCGTGACTGAAGACGCCAGGAAGGCTTTTTACCGTCAGAGGTTGTTCATCAATGTTAACCGTGTAGGTCTTAAACCAGTCTTGCAGGTTGAACGCTTGTGGTTGCTCGAAGCATTGACCCCAGTAGAAAGAGCAACGACGGGCTGAATCGTATTTAACAACTTTGCCGTAAGGAGCAAACATCTTCTCGATGCTTTTCACGCCTGAGCGGTTCTCACCAACCACGACGATTTCGGTATCTTTGCCTAGCTTGGCAAATAGCATCGCCAATAGAAATTCCGCTTCTGCTTTGGCTTTTGGCCAGTACAGCATAACTAAGTCGGCTTTGGTCTCTTCGGTAAACTCCGCACCATAAAAACGTTGGATGGTGTTGCAGCCTTCTAATTGACGGTAGTAGCTGTAATTAGAAGTAAACACAGAGACAGATTCACAGTGCTTCGCTAACTCAACAGGGAACAAGTCTTCTGCCTCACCGGCAACTAAAACATGTTTGCCTTCAAAGTAGGCGAGTTGGCGTTGAGCAATCTGGCTTGGGGCAATATAAGCTGACATAGTACACTCTGTTGAATCGTTAGCAAAAAATGAGGGCGGATTTTCGCATAATCCGCCCAAAGCTTGAAGTGTTTAATACTCGTTCGGCAACCAAGTTGCGGAACCGTTGATTAACTCTTGTCTTGCTGGTTTAAAAAGTCCTTAAACTCTTCATCGTAGATGTTGAATAGGACAATGGTAATCGCAAAAATCAGTGGGCCGTAGATAAGACCAATTAGGCCAAACAGTTGAATACCGCCCAATAGTGAGAAGAAGATCATTAGGGTATTCATGCCAGCACTGCCTTGCATTAGCAGCGGACGTAGCAAGTTATCAATTGAACCCACAATCGCTACACAGTAAACCGTTAGGAAAATCGCCCACGTGGTATCACCAGTTAGGAACAAGTAAGTTGCTGCTGGAATCCAGATTAATGCGGTCCCCACAACTGGGATGAAAGAGGCAAAGCCCATCATGGTACCCCAGAATAGACCTGGGAACCCGGCAATCCACATACCTAAACCGCCAGCAAAACCTTGCGCGATTGCGGTTAAGAATGAGCCCATTACAGCGGATTTAGATACTTGCTCTATCTCTGTTAGAAGTTTGTCTTCTTGGCTACGAGACAATGGAAGAATATGACGAACCACACTGATGATTTTGTCGTGATCTCTTAATAAGAAGAACAAAACGAACAGCATCAAGAAGAAATCCATCAAGAAATTGGTCGCGTCACCTAAGATTTTCGCACTGATACCAACTAGCTTAGAACCAAAGCTGGTCGCAAACTCACCGACTTTTTGTGCGATGGCTTGAGGCTCAATGTTGTCGAAAGGCAGGTAGTTATTCACAAATGACAGTGCTTTGACCACTAACGGGTGAGCAAACAGAGTCTGAATGCCACCGTGGGTCACCCATTGGTAAGTATTCTGAGAGAACAGAGAACCTTGCTGAACAATTGCTGCGAATACTGCCAATAAAGGGATAACAATAATGAAGGTCAGTATGATACAAGACAGCAGAGAGACGATGTTTTCTTTATTCGGGATCTTTTTTTCAAGCCACTCATGGATTGGGAACATCAATAGTGAAATGATAAAGGCCATCACGATAGAGTTAACGTATGGCTCGATAAGCAGGTAACAAGCATAAGCCGCCGCGAGTAGGGCAATGATGATCACCCAGTGGCTGGAATTGATTTTGAGTTTTTCTGACACGGTAATGGTCTCTATATTTGCGTTCTGAGTTTATAATGGCTGCAAAACAGAGAGTTAGCAATGAGGAGTTTTGATAATGGGATGCTGTAATAAAGATAAGAAATGCCAAGACGAAGAACAGCAAACAAAAAAAGAGATCCCTTGGTTCAGAATGTTCCTTGGTACCTTGATGCTGTTGGTTTTTCTTTTCTGGGAACGTTAATCGCTTTTGGTTCAGCTTTAGCCTTAATCGACGGCTAAATAAGCTGTCATATTTGTGGCTAATGGACGCGATATATAAAAAAGGGCTGCATTTAATGCAGCCCTAAATTCAATCGGTTAGCGACTTATAAAGTGCTTTCGACTATTTGCTTTCAGCAGCAATGATCGCAAGAGAGCGGTCGGCAGCTTCTAGTGTTGCATCAAGTTCCTTTGAACCATGAGCAAGAGAAGTAAAGCTTGCTTCGAATGCTGAAGGTGCAAGGTAAACACCGTGATCTAACATTAGGTGGAAGAAGCGCTTGAAGCGTTCTACATCACACTTAGTTACATCTTCGTAGCACGTCACAGTTTCTTGGTCAGTGAAGAAGAAACCAAACATACCGCCAACTTGATGAACTAGCATCGGGATGCCGTGCTTGTCAGCAAGTTGCTTGAAGCCTTTTGCCAACTGCTTAGTTTTTGAAGCTAGACGCTTTTCGTTGCCTTCTTCACGTAGAAGATTCAAGCATGCGTAGCCAGCAGCCATTGCAACAGGGTTACCTGAAAGCGTACCCGCTTGGTAAACAGGGCCAGTTGGTGCGATGTATTGCATCACGTCTTTACGACCACCAAAAGCACCCACAGGCATGCCGCCGCCGATCACTTTACCAAGGCACGTTAGGTCTGGCTTGATGTTGTAATATGCCTGAGCACAACCTTCAGCAACGCGGAAACCTGTCATTACTTCATCAAAGATTAGCAATGCACCTTCTTGATCACAGATTTCACGTAGACCTTCGTGGAAGCCTTCTACAGGAGGGATACAGTTCATGTTACCCGCGACTGGCTCAACGATGATACAAGCGATCTCGCCTTTGTTTGCCGCGAAGATTTCACGTACAGAATCTAGGTTGTTGAATGTTGCTGTTAGCGTTAGTTTCGCAAAGTCAGCCGGTACGCCAGGAGAGCTTGGTTGACCTAAAGTCAGTGCGCCAGAACCAGCTTTTACCAGTAGGCTGTCGGCGTGGCCGTGGTAGCAGCCTTCAAACTTAAGAATTTTGTCACGACCAGTGAAGCCACGAGCAAGACGAATCGCACTCATGGTTGCTTCTGTACCTGAGCTCACCATACGTAGCTGTTCCATTGATGGAACCATCTCAGATACAAGTTCAGCCATTTTGATTTCAGTTTCGGTTGGAGCACCGAAGCTAAGGCCGCGTTGAGCTGCTGCAATCACAGCATCACGAATAACAGCGTGGTTGTGACCAAGGATCATTGGACCCCAAGAGCCAACGTAATCGATATACGCTTTACCATCAGCATCAAAAATAAGTGGGCCATCAGCGCGTTCAACGAAGATTGGAGAACCACCTACGCCATTGAATGCACGAACGGGAGAGTTTACGCCACCAGGAATAGTTTGCTGTGCTTTTTCGTACAGCTCTGCTGATTTGGTCATTGATATATCCTCTTTTGACTGTCGGACCAATTGGCACGCATTGTACCTATCCCTAATCCAACTAGGAATGCTTTCGCCCAGATAATCACCCGAATCTGGTTGTTTTGTGTGGTTACACGTTTTAATTGTTAGATATTGGCGAGTTTACAGCAGTAAAAGGACCGATCCTGTGGTGAATACTTGAACGTTTCAGTCAGGTATTAGATAATCACCCGAATATAAGAAAATACTCAACAACTATGGTCTCGAATTAGATTTGTATCATGTTGTTTTTGACACAGGTAAGAGAGGTTGTCGTGAGCGAAGTAAATATCCCATTGTCTTTTTCTGATGCAGCAGCTACCCGCGTACAAACGCTAATTGCTGAAGAAGAAAACCCAGAACTAAAACTGCGTGTATACATTACAGGTGGTGGTTGTAGTGGTTTCCAATACGGCTTCACATTTGATGAAAAAGTAAATGATGGCGACACTACGATTGTAAACAGCGGTGTAACGCTGGTTGTTGACCCAATGAGCCTACAGTACTTAATGGGCGGCATGGTTGATTACACAGAAGGCCTAGAAGGCGCACGTTTCTTTGTGAACAACCCGAACGCGACAACAACATGTGGTTGTGGTGCATCATTTAGCGTATAGCTTAAAAGATAGCTATACGCTAAAAGACAGCTTTAGCTGAAAGGTACACTAGAAGGTTGTAAACGCCGAACTTATGTTCGGCGTTTTTGTTTTTATATCCCCAAATTTCTCTTCATAACAACGCTCCTTTCTTAGCAAGGCTCTTGTTTTTCACGTAGCCTCAAAATTGCTAAGACATATTAAGTTATTGCTTTTAAAACCATTCCAACCTTCTATTTTGTCATTTTTAGTACACGGCATATTTTTTAAACTGTCGATAGCGTCCAACTTCGTTGAGGATTGGTCTGTTAAGGTTACCTTTGTGCATAAGGAAGTTGCACATCACGCTATTAAGCCAACTAGCGCGCATGAATTACATCGGACAAAAGGATTTGTTATGCCCACTCTATTTTCTAACTCACCACTTTTTCAGAAATTGAAGCAGCCGTGGCTGGTTTCTCTGACTCTAGTCGTGTTGTTGTCGATCTGGCTTGGTTTAGGCGTAGGGCAAGCAGAAGAATCACCTGAAAAAAAGGCGACAGAAATTCCGCTGGCTAAGGTTTCCTTTCAAACATTCACTTCATCACCGACCTTTAAAACAATTGATCTCTATGGAAGAACGGCGCCCGATCGGCATGCTCGTCTAGGTGCTGAAGTCGCGGGCAAGATTGTCAGATTGAACGTTGTTAAGGGGGATATGGTTAAAGCTGGACAAGCCATTGCCCAGATAGATAAGGGTGATTTAGAGATTCAACTAGAGCGAGCCTCGGCTTTATATCGCTTGAGGCAGAAAGAGTTTAAAGCGGCGCAGTCACTGAAGAAAAGAGGGCTGCAAGGCGAAATCGCCTACACCACCGCAGAGGCTTCGTTAACAGAAGCGAAAGCCATGATGCGCAATGCGGAGTTGGCTTTAAAGAATACTGTCATTACTTCGCCTTTTTCGGGTGTGGTTCAAGATTTGATGGTAGAGCTTGGTGACTTTGTTGGGGTTGGCGATCCGGTCGCGGGCGTGATTGACCTCGATCCTCTGGTCATCGAAGCCGATGTCAGTGAACGTCATATCCAGCATTTGTTAGTTAATCAGTCCGCCTTGGTTCGCTTATTGGGAAGAGAAGAAGTGGAAGGCCGCTTACGTTATGTTTCTCGAATCTCTTCTGCCTCTACCAATACCTTCCCGATCGAGATAGAAATCGATAACTCCAAAGGCCTATTACCTGCAGGTGTCAGTGCCGAGGTAAAACTCAACCTAGAAACAAGAGACGCAATCAAGATAACACCGGCGATGCTGGCATTGGATGAGGCGGGTAACCTCGGGGTCAAAACCTTGGTCTCTGCTAGTGACTCACCAACGGTGAAGTTTGTAGGCATTCAGCTAGTAAAGGCCGAACAAGATGGAGTGTGGCTCACTGGGTTAGGTCAACGCGTCGACATCATCACCGTAGGTCAAGGCTTTGTGCGTGATGGTGATTCCGTGATTGCTGTTGAGCAAGGTGCTGAACCCTCAAATGTAACCGCAGAGTAGGAGATTGCCGATGTATTCAATTATTGATGCAGCCTTGTCTCGTGCTAGAACAATGCTCTCCCTTTTGGCGTTAATCCTTGTAGCCGGTGTCGTCACCTATATCACGATCCCCAAAGAATCGAGCCCAGACATTACTATCCCAATTATCTATGTCTCTGTTGGGCATCAAGGTATTTCGCCAACCGATGCCGAACGCTTATTGGTTAGGCCGATAGAGCAAGAGCTTAGGTCAATTGAAGGCGTAAAAGAGATGACAGCAACTGCAGCTGAAGGCCACGCCTCTGTTGTGTTGGAGTTTAACGTAGGAGTCGATCTCACCAAAGCGATGGCCGATGTGCGTGACGCGGTTGATCTGGCTAAACCAAAACTGCCAGAAGACAGTGATGAGCCGACCGTAAATGAGGTGACGCTTGCTTCTGAACAGCCTGTTCTGTCTGTTGTGCTATTCGGTACCGTTCCTGAGCGCACCATAGTGCAAATTGCCCGGGAGCTTGGAGACAAATTAGAAAGCTATCGCCAAATCCTTGAAGTCGATATTGCGGGCGATCGAGATGATATTGTCGAGATCATTGTCGATCCGTTATTAATGGAGAGCTACAGCTTAGATCAAGCGGATATCTATAACCTGATCGCTCTGAACAACAGAGTAGTTGCCGCTGGCTTTGTTGATACGGGCTACGGACGTTTCTCTGTCAAAGTCCCTTCGGTGTTTAACTCTTTAAAAGACGTGCTCGAGTTGCCTATTAAAGTGGATGGCAAGCAGGTGGTCACTTTTGGTGATGTCGCTACGGTTCGTCGAGCGTTTCGAGATCCTGAAAGCTTTGCTCGTTTAGATGGCAAATCTGCGGTGGTGTTGGATATCAAGAAGCGTGCAGGTGAGAACATCATCGAAACGGTTGAGCTAGTCAAAGCGGTAATGGCCGGTGCTCAGCAGCAAGCTGAATGGCCAAATAACCTATTGGTCAAATACACCTGGGATGAATCTAAAGATGTGAAGATCATGCTTAATGATCTGCAAAACAATATCTTATCTGCCATTATTCTGGTGGTGATCGTTATCATCGCGATTCTTGGTGTGCGTACCGCTTTGTTAGTGGGTATTTCCATTCCAGGCTCATTCCTAACCGGGTTATTGGTTCTTTCTGTGTTTGGCTTAACCGTCAATATCGTAGTGTTGTTTTCTCTGATCATGGCGGTGGGTATGTTGGTTGACGGTGCGATTGTGGTGACCGAATTTGCAGACAGGCGAATGCAAGAGGGTGAAGGGCGCAAAGCCGCTTACCGAGATGCTGCGAAACGGATGGCGTGGCCGATAACCGCATCCACAGCCACAACCTTAGCCGCATTTGCTCCGTTACTGTTTTGGCCTGATGTGACGGGCGAATTCATGAAGTTCTTACCACTAACTCTGATCGCTACGTTAACTGCTTCGTTAATTATGGCGCTGTTGTTTGTGCCTGTGCTGGGAGGTTTGATTGGCAAACCTCAATACGTATCGTCTAAAAGCCAAGCTCGAATGGTCGCACTGCATAATGGTGATTTTTCACAAGCCACAGGCTTAACTAAGGCGTATTACCACACACTGTCGATTGCGATTAAGCACCCATTTAAGATCCTCTTCAGTGCGATATTACTCGCGGTTGCAGTTGGTTTTACTTATTCAAAAGCGGGTCTAGGTGCAGAGTTCTTCCCAGAAGTTGATCCGCCATTCTTTAATGTCAAAGTTCGTTCTCATGGTGACCTGTCTATCCAAGAAAAGGATGACATCATGCGTGATATTGAACTGATGATGCTCAATCATGATGAGTTTGATACTGTTTACACGCGTACTGGTGGTGACGACCAGATTGGTTTGATCTCAATTACGCCTGTTGACTGGCAATATCGCCGCAGCGTTAAAGCGATTATTGATGAGTTAAAAGTGCAAACTGATCAATACGCAGGTGTTGAGATTGAATATAAGTTTCCTGATGCTGGGCCTCCGGTTGAAAATGACTTAGTGATTGAGCTGTCGGCAAGAACGCCAGAGCAACTTAATCAGGCTGCAAAAATTGTGAGAGGGTGGGCGGATGGTAATCAAGCACTGACCAATATTAGTGATACCGCGAGTAAAGACGGCATCGATTGGAAGGTGGATATTCGCCGCGATGATGCCGCACGTTTTGCTGCTGACGCGACCTTGGTGGGTAATACCGTTCAATTCGTGACTAATGGTCTCAAGATTGGTGATTACCTGCCGGATGACTCTTCAGAAGAGGTCGATATATTGGTGCGTTACCCGAATGATAAAAGGGATATTGGACGCTTCGACCAACTGAGAGTCAAAACACCTGCTGGCTTGGTGCCGATCACCAACTTTGCTCAGATTGTTCCCGACCATAAGCAAGATACAATTAAACGCCTTGATGGTAAGCGTGTGGTGAACATCATGGCGGATATGGAAGAGGGCTATAACCTTGCACTCGAGCTGCCAAAGATTGAGCAAGCGTTGAGTGAACTGGGGCTACCGAGTAGTGTCGAATTTCGTATCCGTGGTCAAAATGAAGAACAAGAAAACTCTTCCGCCTTCCTACAAAGTGCTTTCTTGGTTGCTTTGGCGGTAATGGCTTTGATTCTGATTACTCAGTTTAATAGCTTCTATCAAGCATTCCTGATTTTGAGTGCGGTGCTGTTCTCAACGGTTGGTGTCTTTGTTGGTCTGCTTATCTTCCAGCGCCCGTTTGGCATCGTGATGTCTGGTATTGGGGTGATCGCACTGGCAGGAATAGTGGTGAATAACAATATCGTGCTGATCGATACCTATAACCAGTTGATTAAAAGAGGCTTGGATAAGCGAGATGCGATTCTGAGAACCGGTGTGCAACGTTTAAGACCTGTAATGCTGACTACGGTCACCACCATTTTAGGTTTGATGCCGATGGTGCTAGAGATGAACATCGACTTGATTAATCAAAAGATAGAATTCGGCGCGCCGAGCACGCAATGGTGGTCGCAACTCGCTACGGCAATTGCAGGAGGTTTGGCATTCGCGACAGTATTGACCTTGGTACTGACCCCTTGTCTATTAATGCTAGGGCGAGACAAGAAGCCTGAAAAATAGTAGATACAGTGGTTCGATGAACATAAAAAAGAGCGCCTTGATGGGCGCTCTTTTTTTGGTCTTTATAGTGATTAGGCTTTCAATCTAATTGGTCGCTAGTAACCTAATTAGTCGCGAGTAACTGACCGTATCGCTCTAGGTTATTCAGTCGAATCTCTGAGTTGGCAATAAAGGTTGCTTTTGCTTTACCTGTTAACGACTTAGATTGAGGCAATTTCACGGTACGCGCATTTTTATGTACGCCATTAACCAAGAATTCATAATGTAAGTGCGGGCCTGTCACACGGCCTGTACCGCCCAAAGTACCAATAGTTTGGCCTTGTTTTACGCGCTGACCTGTTTTCACCATACGTCGCTTCATGTGCAGGTACTTGGTGATGTAGGTGTTGCTGTGGCGGATAAACACGTAGTTACCATTGAATTGGTTGTAACCCGACTTCTGAACAATACCGTCTCCGGCTGCCCAGATAGGCGTGCCAACAGGAGCTGCGTAGTCAGTACCGCGGTGAGCGCGAACCTTACCGGTTACTGGGTGTCTCCTGGTAGGATTAAAGTTCGATGTTACACGACGAAAATCAATTGGTGAGCGCAAGAACGCTTTCTTCATTGCTCGACCATTTTCATCGAAGTAGTTGCCGCTCTTATCATCCAATACCGCGGTAAATGAGTCGCCTTGGTTTTTGAATACGGCTGCCATGATCTTACCGCGACCAACCACTTCACCTTCAACCACTTTCTCTTGGTATAAGATTTGGAAGCTGTCGTTCTTGCGAATATCTAACGCAAAGTCGATATCCCAACCGAAGATGCCCGCCAGTTCCATAATTTGGTTTGCGGTTAAACCTGCGCTGACGCCTGCATTCCAGAAATTAGAGGTGATATTAGCTTCGGCATAATTGTACTGGTAGGCGACTTCTTTTTTGTCGAAACTTGATGAGAAAGAATCGCCAGACTTAGTGATCTTGAAGCTTTCAAACGCACTAAGTTGTCGTTTTAACTGAATAAGGTCGTTGTTTTCATCAAAGCCGAACTGCAAGACATCACCAGGTCTTAGATTAGACAACTGCTTCTTAATATCATTATTGGTATTGAGTAGCGTGATCAGCAGACGGTATGAGAGGCCAATACGTTCAAATAAAACAGAGGTGCTTTCGCCAGAGCGAACGGTGTATTTCTCCCAATTGAGCACTGCCGTCGGTGGAGCGTCACTTGAGCTAATAAGCGCAGAGGCATTGATAGTCAGTGGGTAATGTTTTCCCACAACTAAAGCGCCCGAATCGTCACGCAAACTGTTGACGTCGGGGAGTAAGAAAATCGCGACGAAAATTATGGCACTAAAAAATGCGATAAAAGCCCGGTGCAAAATAGGAAGGCGTGCAAAAATAGACAACATGTTCCGGTTCGTTCTGTAAATATTATGAAAATCGACGACGGAATAGTGTAACTGGTTTCAAAATACATCGCTATTCAAGTAAGATGTCTAATTAATGTATTTTTGCCAAATCTGTGGGAGTGAACAAGAATGGCGAGTATTGAAGCTGCACTAGCCGAGATCAAACGTGGCGTAGAAGAACTGATTCCAGAAGACGAACTGATTGCAAAACTAAAAGAAGGTCGTCCTTTACGCATTAAGCTGGGTGCCGATCCAACAGCTCCAGATATCCACCTAGGCCATACGGTTATCTTTAACAAGCTTCGTGCTTTCCAAGAGCTTGGTCATGAAGTGACATTCCTTATCGGTGATTTCACTGCAATGGTTGGTGACCCATCAGGTAAAAACTCAACACGTCCACCGCTCAGCCGCGAAGACGTATTGAAGAATGCTGAAACTTACAAAGAGCAAGTATTCAAGATTCTAGATCCTGCGAAAACGCAAATTCGTTTCAACTCTGAATGGCTATCTGAGCTTGGTGCTGAAGGCATGATTCGTCTTGCTTCTAACCAAACTGTTGCTCGTATGCTTGAGCGTGATGACTTCAAAAAGCGTTACGCTGGTGGTCAACCGATCGCAATCCACGAATTCATGTACCCACTTCTACAAGGTCACGACTCTGTTGCACTAGAGAGCGACGTTGAGCTTGGCGGTACTGACCAGAAGTTTAACCTGCTAATGGGTCGTGAACTGCAAAAAGCAGCAGGTCAAAAACCACAAGCGGTACTGATGATGCCACTACTTGTTGGTCTAGACGGCGTTAAGAAGATGTCTAAGTCTGCGCACAACTACATCGGTATCAGCGAAGCACCAAGCGAGATGTTTGGTAAGATCATGTCTATCTCTGACGATCTAATGTGGAGCTACTACGAGCTACTGTCTTTCCGTCCCCTTGAAGAAGTTGCGGAACTGAAAGCTGGCGTTGATGCAGGTAAGAACCCGCGTGACGTTAAAGTACTTCTTGCTAAAGAGATCATCGCTCGTTTCCACAGTGAAGCAGATGCTGAAGCTGCTGAGCAAGAGTTCGTTAACCGTTTTGCTAAGAACCAAGTTCCTGATGAAATGCCGGAATTTGAATTCGAAGCAGGCCTGCCAATTGCGAACGTTCTAAAAGAAGCGGGTCTTGTAAACTCGACTTCTGATGCGATGCGTATGATCAAGCAAGGCGCGGCTAAGCTTGAAGGCGAGAAGATTGAAGACAGCAAATTCGTACCTGAAGCAGGTACTGCCGTTTACCAAGTAGGTAAGCGTAAATTTGCTCGTATTACTATTAAGTAATAATGCACATCAATGATTGAACCAAAGGCATCCACGGATGCCTTTTTTATTGACTTAAAATTGACGAAACTTTGAAACGCCTATTGCTACACTATGCGCGCTGTCAAATTGACAGTAATTCTGGAGATTTTTATGAACAATACCGACCATCCTCCTAGTTTGAATGGAGAAGAATAACCTGTCTCGGTATTGATCTATTGTCCTGCCGTTCAGGTAGGGTATCTTTGTTTTTCCCCCGCATTCTTTTCCACACACTAGATTCTAACAAGTAGACACACCAGTAGCTTTCAGCTCTTGGTGCGCATAAATCTATAAATCTATAAATCTATAAATCTATAAATCTATGCTATTTGTTTTGATGGTCGTTACCTTTGCCAATCGGGAGATTCGCCATGACGGTAATGAACAACACTTTTTTATCTATTGAAGCTCTGTACTCAGAGCAAGACATCCAAGCTGTATCGAATGCATTTCAACAGTACGGACGTGAACAACAAATTAACCTTTTGAACCGAATGCCGCTCGAAGATGCGGTGCTAGTGCTGGGACAATGCTCTTTGAGTACGATTCAGACTTTACTTAGTGAGCTAGAAGAGCAGGGCTTTGAGAAGCGCTCTCGACATCTAGCTCACCAACTAGGGCTGATTTACTCAGAGGTAGAACCTCAGCAGGGTTATCTTTCTACTGGCGTCATGAGCCATGTTAGGCAGCGTATCGGTTGGATTATTGCGCTAGCACTATTGGGAATCGTCTCAGGGCTTATCATTGCTCAGTATGAAGATATTCTCAGTCAGTTGGTACTTTTGGCAATCTACATGCCGGTAATTGCTGCTGCTGGTGGTAACACCGGAACACAAGCCGCGACTTTGGTGATTAGAGCCTTAGCCACCGGTGAGTTGAAAAAACGCCAATGGGCTAACGTTCTGTGGAAAGAGTTTAGAGTTGCTATTTGTCTAGCTCTAGCGATTGCCGTAGTGATGATTGGGCGTATTTTACTATTTAGCGAAAACCAATCGACAGGTGGCTATGACATCAACATGATTGCGTTAGCGATTGCGGTCGCGTTGTTCATTCAGGTGACCATATCAACCGTGCTCGGCGGCGGGTTACCGATAGTCGCTCGGCTATTTAAGCTTGATCCAGCGGTGTTAGTGAGCCCAGTGCTTGCTTCGATAGTGGATATCTCAGGAATGTGGATCTACTTCACTGTCGTGAACTCATTCCTAGGAATCGCTTAAAAGCTGATAAAAATAGCTAAATACATCTGAGGAACAAAAATGGCGCTGAAGATTTAAGGTCTTCAGCGCCATTTTTATTGTTTAAGTAGAAGTTTACACAGAGCTAAGCATTACTTAGATTTGCTTTGTGTTTGACTGAACTCGACCACATCTTTGTAGAAAGCACGCTCAAACTGGGTGATAGGTGCTTCCACTGGTTTGTCTGGGTCTTGTTCTTCAGGGAAGTAATCACGAACAAACTGCACAAACAGAGAGTTTGGTTTCCCCGCCTTATCTAATCCATACCCCGCCATGTTGTAACTGCCGTATAGAGAACCACTCTTGGCGATAATGTTGCCTTGAATCGGTGCTTTTCTCATGCTCTGACGGTATTTGAGCGTTCCATCAGTGCCAGATGTAGGCATAGCCTCAATCAGGTTGAGCTGTTGATCGTTTTCCCAGATATAACGAAGCACTTGAGCCATGGTCTGTGACCTCATTCGGTTATTTCTGGATAACCCTGAACCATCGACGAGCTGCGCCTTGCTGAGGTCGATGTTTGCCTTAGTCAACAATATCTGCTTTATCGCTTCAGTACCGTTATTGAAGCTACCCGGTTGAACATAAAATGTTGCACCCAGAGTTTTGGTTAGGTTGTCTGCGATAAGGTTATCCGACTTCTTGAGCATGATATCGAGCAGTTCAGGAAGTTTCTCTGAGTTGTGACTAGCGACTAAGGTGGTTTTGTCTACTTTAGCTTTTTGACCAATAATCACATCACCTTTTACTTCGATTTTCAGTTCTTTGAGAAGTGATGTCACGACTTGATAAGTGTAAAGTTCTGGATTTTGAATGGCGAACTTGAGTGGCAGTGGTTTCTTACGCTCAACCAAGCAGCCAGAGAGCTTGTAAGCGTTGTCTGGGGTCGTAATTAGCTCCAAGTCGCATTGCGTTGCCTTCTGCCCAGAACGAGTTACCGTGGCAGCGGTGGTTGTCACGTCTATCGGATAGTGAGCGGGAATATAAACGCGTGTCGCACCATTATCTTTTGTATAAATAGAGGCTTGTGCGCAGTTGCTGTCTAAAGTCATTGCGCTAGAAGGCGCGCTGTAACAAACCCCTAGAATGTCCCAAGGCCAACCCACCGCTCGCTGATAGCCCGTAAAAGTCGAGTTATCGAGGTATAAGTTGCCTTTGATGGTTCTGGATTGAGATTTTACGTATTGACCCAAAAGGCTTTTAAGCTGTTCTCGTTGCAGGGTCGGGTCGCCACTGAATGAAATGATTGAGTCATTCCCAGAACGAGCGATGTTGGTCGTGTAGTGAAAGTCATCCCCTAACTCCAACTTAGCCGCCAACGCTGTCACCAACTTTAAAGTACTGGCGGGTGGATAGAAGCCATCACTGTTGGAATTCATTTTGTTTGAATCGCCTTTTAGGGATTCCAAAATAACACTGCTGCTACTGCCATCAGGCAGTTTATCTAGTGGTGAATAAGCGAAAGCCTTAACTGAGAAAGCGCTAATGGAAAAACTACATACAAGTAGTGCGGATAGAAGGCGCATAGAAGATTTCTTGGATGGCTGATGTTTTCAGTATACAGATATAAAAAACGCCCGCTAGATAGCGGGCGTTTTGATTCTCAATTAACTAATTAATCAATTAGATAATCAGAATTAGAAGTCGTAACGTAGACCAATAGCTAGCTCGTCGTCAGCTTGTGCTTTAGTTGCACCTACATTTACTGCGGTATCAGCTTTACCGAACTTGTCGCCTTCAGAGATAAGGTTGAAGTTGTACGAGATGTACGTACGGAAGTTAGGCTTGAAGTAGTAAGTTGCATCTACAGCAACGTTGTCAGCTGATGTATCACCATCTGTTTCTGCGTTGTTGTACGTTAGAGTGAATGCAGCTTTATCTAGCGTGTATGCTGTTGCGAATTCGTAACCAGTGTAATCACCGTTGTCTTTCGATAGTTCACCATCTGTGAACGTACCAGCAAAGTATAGAGCGTCTGTGCGGTAAGATGCCGCTAGCATGTATTCGTTTTGATCGTCTTGATCAGCGTAACCAGCACCTAGCTTAAAGCCAGAATCGCCGATTGCGTAGATACCAGATAGAGAGTAGCCATCTTCGCCATTATCAACGTACTCACCAGCAGCGTTTTCTGAACGGTCAGCAAAACGGTAGCTTGCTTTTACGCTTAGGTCTTGGAATTGACCTTTGTAAGACAGCATGTTGTCTGTGCGGTCTGCTACAGCGATTTTCATTGCTGCAGAGTTGCCGTGGTAAGACATGATATCGGTAAAGTCTGTGATTACGCCTAGCGCACCGTCGTTTTTACCGTATGTTACTTCACCGAATGTACCGCCGATACCAGCGTATGTGTAACGGTGGTCGATATCAGAACCATTGTCGGTAGCTGTCGCGTCAGAGTCTGCAGTAGTGTATTCACCTTCGTAGAAACCAACACCGTATAGGCCGTCTTGGATTTCAACTTTACCTAGGAAGTTTAGACGTACACGAGAGTTGTCTTGTGCTTTACCATCTTTCATCGATAGACGAGCTTCCGCACGACCACCGATCTCTAGAGAAGTGCCGTTTGAGCTGTATACAGAAGTACCGTCAATACCACCAGCTTGTTTACCGTCCGCTGCCACTGCGTTAGTAGCAAGAGCTGCAGCAGATACAGCAAGCGCGATCATAGTCTTGTTCATGTTATTATTTCCTAATTACTGTCCATAGAAGTTTTATCAAGGATTTGAACCCTTTTGTGTATTGCCTGTATTAATCAGGCTTCATAATCATGATTAGAACAGAAGTCTGAAAAATGCCAGTGCAATCCATGGGTTACTTTTTACCTCTAAAGTTCCATGGTCAGTTAGTAAAATGATATAAAACTAAAAAATGAACACTGTTTTATTATATCTCTTGTTATTTAAGTACCTGTTTTGAAGTGGTTTTTATAAAAGTGTGATCTGTGTTTATTTTGTTTGTTTTTTGTTTTTTTAGGTATTTAACTCTCTACTTATTGATGGGGGAGTTATTATTCATTTTTGTGATGTCTGTAATTTAGACATAGATAAAGCTTTTATAACGCAAAGTGGAATAAAGGTGATTTAGCCATAAAGTTTGTTTACACTAAGCCAAATCGTTTTGTTTCTATCACCCAATAAATGCGTTGGGTGTATTTATGTTGGCCAAAGAAAGCTTTGGCATAGAGGTAAAAAATGGAAAAGGTTCCAATGACAGTACGTGGCGCTCAGCAGCTACGTGACGAATTAGATCGCCTACTTAAGCTACGCCCTGTTATCTCAGCAGCTATTGGTGAAGCACGTGAACTAGGTGACTTGAAAGAGAATGCTGAATACCACGCCGCTCGTGAGGAGCAGGGTATTTGTGAAGCTCAGATCCGTGATATTGAATATAAGCTATCACTGGCTCAGATCATCGATGTAACGCAAATGGATAATACGGGCAAGATTATCTTCGGTACGACAGTGACACTGATTGATGTGGATACCGATGATGAGTTCCGCTACCAAATCGTTTCAGAAGACGAAGCAGACATCAAAACGGGTCGCATTTCTGTGAAATCGCCAATTGCTCGCGGCCTTATCGGTAAAATGGAAGGCGACGAAGTCATGATCTCTACCCCTGGTGGTGACAAAGACTTCGAAATCGACAAAGTAGAATATATCTAATTGAATTTTCTTTGTTTCTGATAAGTAAAAAGGTCGCTAAATGCGACCTTTTTCGTTTCTCACGCTACACTAAAAGATAAGCGCTGTGGCTTCCTATTAGTGAAGTTAGCTTATATTAAGCTCACTTATTTACGTGGAATCTCGATTTTACGTGCTTCTGACTGACGGAACAGTACTAAAACTTTACCGATAGTCTGTACTTTCTCAGCTTTAGTTTCACGTACAATTGCATCGATAATCAGTTGCTTAGTCTCACGGTCTTCTGATGCAACTTTAATCTTGATCAGTTCGTGGTGGTCTAGAGCTAATTCGATTTCCGCTAGAACAGCTTCAGTAAGTCCATTTGCGCCCATTAGCACAACAGGTTTTAAACTGTGAGCTAGGCCCTTTAGATGCTGCTTTTGTTTGGTACTTAGGTTCATTACGCGGCCAATTTTCTTTACTATTAGGGTTGAAAAAACCTATTTTAACGCCATCTAAAGCTGAAGACTATAATTTATTCAGCAATTAGTACTTTCCTCCAATTTAGGTATCCAATGAGCAAACAGAAACACTCGGCCAGTTCAGGCCGTTGGTTGAAGGAACACTTCGACGACAAGTACGCAAATGAAGCAAGAAAGAAAGGCTATCGTTCACGTGCTTATTTCAAAATGGAAGAGATTCAAACGAAAGATAAATTGCTGTCTCCTGGGATGACCATTGTGGATTTAGGTGCAGCACCTGGCGGTTGGTCTCAATATGCTGCTAAGATTGTTGGAGACAACGGACAAATCATTGCGTGTGACTTGTTACCAATGGATCCGATTGCTGGTGTTAGCTTTTTACAAGGCGATTTCCGTGAAGAAGCTGTGCTAGATGCCTTGTTGGAACGTATACAACCAAACATGGTTGATGTCGTGATGTCAGATATGGCACCTAATATAGCAGGCAACAATTCTGTGGATCAGCCAAGAGCTATGTATTTAGTTGAATTAGCTTTGGATATGTGTCGACAAGTTCTAGCTACCAATGGTAGTTTTGTTGTAAAAGTATTCCAAGGCGAAGGGTTTGACCAATACGTTAAGGACGTCCGCGAGATGTTTAAAACAGTAAAAGTTAGAAAACCCGACTCTTCTCGAGCTCGATCTCGTGAAGTGTTTATCGTAGCCACTGGTTACAAAGGTTAACGATTCTCTTCCAAGAGTGAGAGTTAACAACATGGCTACAGGTTACAAACTGTAGTACCCTACCTTTAATTACAATTAGTTATCGAGAGGCTTACACCTTGAGTGACATGGCAAAAAATTTAATTCTGTGGCTTGTTATCGCGGTAGTGTTGATGTCGGTATTCCAGAGCTTCGGCCCTGGGGAAAGTAACGGCAGAGCAGTAGATTACACCACGTTTGTACAGGAAGTTGGCCAAGGCCAGATTCAAGACGCACAGTTCAATAACAGCGAAATCACTTTCACACGTCGTGGTGGTGGTTCTAAGTATGTAACTTACATGCCTGTTTATGATCAAAAGCTACTTGATGACTTAATTAATCAAAACGTAAAAGTTCAGGGTACACCACCTGAAGAGCAGAGCCTGCTTGGCACTATCTTCATCTCATGGTTCCCAATGATCTTACTGATTGGTGTATGGATTTTCTTCATGCGTCAAATGCAAGGCGGCGGCGGCGGTAAAGGCGCGATGTCTTTCGGTAAGAGTAAAGCTCGAATGATGAGCGAAGAACAAATCAAAACGATGTTTGCTGATGTTGCTGGTTGTGACGAAGCAAAAGAAGACGTGAAAGAGCTTGTGGATTACCTTCGTGACCCAAGCCGCTTCCAAAAGCTAGGTGGTAAGATCCCGACAGGTATCCTGTTGGTTGGTCCTCCTGGTACGGGTAAAACATTGCTTGCAAAAGCGATTGCCGGTGAAGCGAAAGTACCGTTCTTTACTATCTCTGGTTCTGACTTCGTTGAAATGTTTGTTGGTGTTGGTGCATCTCGTGTGCGTGACATGTTCGAACAAGCGAAAAAAGCAGCACCTTGTATCATCTTTATAGATGAAATCGATGCTGTAGGTCGTCAACGTGGTGCTGGTGTTGGTGGTGGTCACGATGAACGTGAACAAACACTGAACCAGATGCTGGTTGAGATGGATGGTTTCGAAGGTAACGAAGGTATTATCGTTATCGCTGCGACTAACCGTCCAGACGTACTAGACCCTGCATTACTTCGTCCTGGTCGTTTTGACCGTCAAGTTGTGGTTGGTCTACCGGATGTACGTGGTCGTGAACAGATTCTTAAAGTACACATGCGTAAAGTGCCACTATCTGGTGATGTTGAACCATCTCTGATTGCTCGTGGTACTCCAGGCTTCTCTGGTGCAGATCTTGCGAACCTTGTGAACGAAGCGGCGCTATTTGCTGCTCGTGGTAACAAGCGCAATGTATCTATGGTTGAGTTTGAACTTGCAAAAGACAAAATCATGATGGGTGCAGAGCGCCGTTCAATGGTTATGTCTGAAGAAGTGAAAGAGTCAACGGCTTACCACGAAGCGGGTCACGCAATTGTTGGTCGTTTGGTGCCTGAACACGATCCTGTGTACAAGGTTTCAATCATTCCACGTGGTCGTGCGCTTGGTGTAACTATGTACCTTCCAGAGCAAGATCGCGTAAGCATGTCTCGCCAACATCTAGAATCAATGATCTCTAGCTTGTACGGTGGTCGTCTTGCTGAAGAACTTATCTACGGTAAAGACAAAGTTTCGACTGGTGCGTCTAACGATATCGAACGTGCAACTGATATTGCTCGTAAGATGGTAACGCAGTGGGGCTTCTCTGAGAAACTGGGTCCTCTTCTATATGCTGAAGAAGAAGGCGAAGTTTTCCTAGGCCGCGGTATGAGCCAAGCGAAACATGTTTCTGACGATACGACTAAGCTGATCGATGAAGAAATTCGTATTCTAATCGACCGCAACTATGCTCGTGCGAAGCAAATTCTTGAAGAGAACATGGATATCATGCACTCGATGAAAGACGCGCTAATGAAGTTTGAAACGATTGATGCAGGTCAGATTGATGACTTGATGGAACGTAAAGACGACATTCGTGAGCCTGCTGGTTGGGGTGATCAGGCGAAAGCAGAACCTGCAAAGGAAGAAGCGAAACCTGAAGCTAAATCAGAAGAAGCAGCAGCCGAACCAAAAGCTGAAGAGTCGAAAGTTGAAGAAGTTAAATCTGAAACAGATGATGCTCAAAACAAAGATTCTTAATTGCTAAGCTTTAAATTAAAACCCTGAGTACGCTCAGGGTTTTTCTGTTTCTAGCCTAAGATGTTTTTACCTTTAAGACCCGCCTTCCATGATATTAAAAGCACATAATAAAACGCTCGTTTTAGATCGCCCACATGTGATGGGTATCCTCAACGTTACGCCTGACTCTTTCTCTGATGGCGGAAAATTCAATTCATTAGATAATGCTCTACTGCAAGCAGAGCGAATGATTCAAGCTGGTGTTAGCATTATTGACATTGGTGGTGAGTCAACTCGTCCGGGAGCACCTGACGTACTTTTAGAAGAAGAGCTCGCTCGCGTTATTCCTGCCATTAAAGCAATTCGCGCTAATTTTGATGTGTGGATCTCTATTGATACCAGTAAAGCTGAAGTGATGCGCCAAGCCGTTGAAGCGGGGGCTGATTTGATCAATGATGTGCGCGCACTGCAAGAGCCCGGAGCTTTAGAGGCGGCGGCCGATGCTAATGTGCCAGTTTGCTTGATGCACATGAAAGGTCAGCCAAGAACCATGCAAGCCAACCCAAACTACGATGATGTTCTAACGGATGTTGAAGCGTTCTTAAAGGAAAGAGTAGAGGCTTGTGAGGCTGTTGGTATATCAAATGATCAGCTGATTCTGGACCCAGGTTTTGGTTTTGGTAAAACCATTGAGCATAATTACCACCTATTAGCGCACCTTGAAAAATTTCACACGCTTGGGTTGCCAGTCTTAGCGGGGATGTCGAGAAAGTCGATGATCTTTAAGCTACTAGACAAAGCTCCAGCAGATTGCATGGTTGCTAGCGTCACTTGCGCTGCCATCGCTGCAATCAAAGGTGCACAAATTATTCGCGTTCACGATGTTGAAGATACATTGGAAGCGATGAAGATAATCGAAGTGATGAATAACAATCACTAATCATAATTAAGGAAAATCAATATGTCTGATAAGAGACGTTACTTCGGCACAGATGGCGTACGTGGCAAAGTAGGCCAGTACCCAATTACACCTGATTTTGTTCTGAAGCTTGGCTGGGCTGCGGGTCGTGTTCTTGCGAAACAGGGCACAAAGAAAGTCATCATTGGTAAAGATACTCGTATCTCTGGCTACATGCTTGAGTCTGCGCTAGAAGCTGGCCTTGCTGCTGCTGGCCTTCAGGCTACGTTTACTGGCCCAATGCCAACACCTGCTGTTGCTTACCTAACTCAAACTTTCCGCGCTGAAGCGGGGATCGTGATTTCTGCATCGCACAACCCTTACTACGATAACGGTATCAAGTTTTTCTCTTCTGAGGGAACAAAACTGCCGGACGATATCGAGTTGGCGATTGAAGCAGAATTGGATAAAGACATCGAATGTGTTGATTCATTTGAACTTGGTAAAGCGGTACGTTTGAACGATGCCGCTGGCCGTTACATTGAATTCTGTAAGAGCACATTCCCAAATCAGATGACGCTTGCAGGAATGAAAATTGTTGTCGATTGTGCACATGGTGCGACTTACCACATTGCGCCTGCTGTATTTAAAGAGTTGGGTGCTGAAGTTATTGCGATTGGTGTTGAGCCAAACGGTACTAACATCAACCACGAAGTCGGTGCGACGGATGTACGAGCTCTGCAAGCAAAAGTGCTTGAAGAAAAAGCGGCATTAGGCCTTGGCTTTGATGGCGATGGTGACCGTATCATCATGGTTGACGAGCTAGGTAACAAAGTTGATGGTGACCAAATCGCTTACATCATTGCTCGTGATGCACTGCGTCGCGGTGAGTTGAAAGGTGGCGTTGTTGGTACACTAATGACCAACCTTGGTATGGAAAACGGCCTTAAGCAGTTAGGTATTCCGTTTGTTCGTGCTGCTGTTGGTGACCGTTACGTAATGGAACAGCTTCTTGCTAAAGGCTGGAAGATCGGTGCTGAAAACTCGGGTCACGTTATCCTACTGGATAAAGTGACGACGGGCGATGCTATCGTTGCTGCTCTGCAAGTCTTGGCTTCAGTTGTTGATAGCGAAATGACACTGAATGAGTTGTCTCAGGGCATGACGTTGTACCCTCAAGTTCTAGAAAACGTTCGTTTCAGTGGAGATTCAAATCCACTAGAAGCTGAAGCGGTAAAAGCAGCGGTTGTTGAAGTAGAAGCAGAGCTCGGTGAGAAAGGTCGCGTGCTACTACGCAAGTCTGGTACAGAACCACTACTGCGTGTCATGGTTGAAGGCGAAGATGCAGAGCTTGTTCAAGCGTCTGCGCTTAAGATTGCAGATGCAGTAAAAGCAAACTGCTAATTTAACCTTTTACTTAGCTGGCGCAACGAATAGCGCTTGTGATTAGAAGTGGTTGACTTATATCACGGTCAAAAGAGACGTAAATGAGTTTTGTGTCGCTTTTGACCTTTTTTTGACCATTCACTTGGTAAAGGCTTATTTTTTAGCAAATTCTCCTTGTCAGTCATCGTTGCATTCGCTAGTATTGCTCGGCCTTCAGTTAGGAGGTCGCTAGCCTTGTTCTTGAAAATAGTTTTTTGAACGGCGCTGGCTCAACAATTAGGAACATAGGTGGAAAAATGTTTACAGTTCTACTTGTGATTTACCTGTTGGCAGCGCTTGGTGTAATTGGCCTAGTGTTGATTCAACAAGGTAAAGGCGCAGATATGGGAGCCTCTTTCGGTGCTGGCGCTTCAAACACTGTGTTTGGTGCTGGTGGCTCAGGAAATTTCCTTACCCGAATGACTGCAATTTTTGCAACTACATTTTTTATCCTTAGCTTAGTGCTTGGTAATATGTCTACACATAAAACTGAGTCACAATGGATTGACCCGACCCAAGGTCAGGTAATTCAACAAGCTGATGATGCAGTGAGTGAAGTTCCGGCGCAAGGCGACGAAATTCCACAATAATCTGTAAAGATTTGATGCCGAGATGGTGAAATTGGTAGACACGCTAGCATGAGGTGCTAGTGCCTTAGGGTGTGAGGGTTCGAGTCCCTCTCTCGGCACCATGTTTACAAACTTGTAAAACATCTTGTTGGGCGTATAATGCTCGCAAGTCGGACGCGGGATGGAGCAGTTTGGTAGCTCGTCGGGCTCATAACCCGAAGGTCGTCGGTTCAAATCCGGCTCCCGCAACCAATTTCAATGCTATTATATAGCTTGTATTGGTAGCAAGTTTGCACAGTGTGAACCTCACTGTGAGTTAAGTGCGATATCGAATGTGATGGCACTTAACATATAAGGGTCCAGCAACAAAAACCCCGGCTTATACGGGGTTTTTTGTTATCTAAGCATTTGTAAATGTATTTAGATAATGTTTGCTTGGAATTTAAATTGGGCTTTGAGCCCTTTTTTTGTTTCTGGAGTGGTTAAATGACTGGTTTAGAAAGACAACTTACTGAAATGCTTGACGCTCCAGTAGCAGCATCAGGTTATGAGTTAGTTGGATTAGAATTTATTCGTGCTGGTGAGCACTCAACGCTACGTATTTACATCGATTCACCAAACGGTATCAATGTAGATGATTGCGCTGAAGTTAGTCACCAAGTAAGTGCCGTAATGGACGTTGAAGATCCAATTTCAGTGGCTTATAACCTTGAAGTGTCTTCACCAGGTTTAGAGAGACCACTGTTCAAAGCAGAGCATTACCAACAATTTATTGGTCACGAGGTAAGCATCGTTTTGAAAATGGCTGTCGGCAACCGTCGTAAATGGAAAGGTGATATCCAATCTATCGAAGGCGAGACAGTGAAAGTATTGGTTGAAGGACAAGAAGAAGAATTCGTCCTGAGCAATATTGCGAAAGCTAACCTGATCCCTAAATTTTAGTTCTCCTAGAGAGAAGAGCTTAAGAGGCTAGATTAATGAACAAAGAAATTTTGGCGGTAGTAGAAGCTGTTTCAAATGAGAAAGCAGTTCCTCGTGAGCGTATTTTTGAAGCGCTTGAAATCGCGCTTGCAACGGCAACAAAAAAGAAAAGCGAACTAGAAATTGAAGTTCGCGTTGAAATTGACCGTAAAACGGGTGATTTCGAAACTTTCCGTCGTTGGGAAGCTGTTGAGGAAGTTGAATTCCCAACAAAAGAAATCTCTATTGAAGCTGCAAAGTACGATGACCCAGAGATCGAACTTGGCGGTTTCATTGAAGATGATATCGAATCAGTAACGTTTGACCGTATTACGACTCAAACGGCTAAGCAAGTTATCGTACAGAAAGTACGTGAAGCTGAACGCGCTCAAATCGTTGAGCAGTTCATCGATAACGAAGGCGAGCTAGTAACTGGCGCAGTTAAGAAAGTTAACCGTGACACTATTATCCTAGACCTAGGTAACAACGCTGAAGCGGTAATCCTTCGAGATGACCAACTTCCTCGTGAAAACTTCCGTCCAGGTGACCGTGTTCGTGGTCTTCTTTACGCAGTTAAACCAGAAGCTCGTGGTTTCCAGCTTTTCGTTACTCGTTCGAAGCCAGAAATGCTAGCTGAACTATTCCGTGTTGAAGTGCCTGAGATTGGTGAAGAGCTAATTGAACTTAAAGGTGCTGCACGTGACGCTGGTTCTCGTGCTAAAATCGCTGTGAAAACAAACGACAAACGTATTGACCCAGTTGGTGCGTGTGTTGGTATGCGTGGCGCACGTGTACAAGCTGTTTCTAACGATCTTGGTGGTGAGCGTATTGATATCGTTCTTTGGGATGATAACCCGGCTCAATTCGTAATCAACGCAATGGCTCCTGCTGATGTTGCTTCAATCATCGTTGATGAAGACGCACACTCTATGGATATCGCTGTTGAAGCGGATAACCTAGCACAAGCGATTGGCCGTAGCGGTCAAAACGTACGTCTAGCTTCTCAACTTACTGGTTGGGAACTGAACGTAATGACGGTTGCTGATCTTGAGAAGAAGCACCAAGAAGAAGCAGTTGCTTCTATTGAAAACTTCATGAAGCACCTAGACATTGAAGAAGACTTTGCTCAAATGCTTGTTGAAGAAGGCTTCTCTACGCTTGAAGAAGTAGCATACGTTCCTGTGAACGAGCTTCTTGAAGTAGACGGTCTAGACGAAGGTATCGTTGAAGAACTACGTAACCGCGCAAAAGACGCACTGACTACTCTAGCGCTAGCGAAAGAAGAAACTTTCGACGGTGTTGAGCCTGCTGAAGACTTACTTGCACTTGAAGGTCTTGAGCGTGAAATGGCTTACAAGCTAGCAGCAAAAGGCGTTGCGACATTGGAAGACCTAGCTGACCAAGGCGTTGATGAACTAGAAGGCATCGAAGACCTAACTGCAGAGCGTGCAGGCGAGCTAATTATGGCTGCGCGTAACATCTGTTGGTTCGGCGACGAAGAATAATTCAGCAAGGAGAGAAAGCGGTATGACACAATTAACAGTTAAAGCACTGAGTGAAGAGATTGGTACGCCAGTTGACCGCTTAATTGAACAACTTGCTGATGCAGGCATGAAGAAAGCAGGGTCGGATCAAGTGACTGATTCAGAGAAGCAAACATTGCTAACGCACCTTAAAAAGGAGCACGGCGATACTTCAGGCGAAACAGAACCGACTCGTTTAACTCTTCAACGCAAGACCCGCAGCACGCTAAGTGTTGCCGCTGGAGGCGGTAAGAGTAAGGATGTTCAAGTAGAGGTACGTAAAAAGCGTACTTACGTGAAGCGCAGCACTATTGAAGATGAAGCGAAACGTGAAGCTGAGGAAGTAGCTAATCGTGAAGCGGAAGAGAAAGCACAACGCGATGCTGAAGAGCAAGCGAAACGTGATGCTGCAGAGAAAGCACAGCGCGAAGCCGAAGAAAAAGTAACACGTGAAGCGGATGCAAAACGTGAAGCTGAAGAGAAGGCTCAACGCGCACAAGCTGAAAAGGCTAAAAAAGACATGAATTCAAAAAATGCAGACGCTAACGCACAAGCGAAAAAAGAAGCGGATGAACTTAAAGCTCGTCAAGAGCTAGAAGCAACTCGTAAAGCAGAAGCTGAAGCAGCTAAGCTTGTTGAAGAAGCTCGTAAGTTAGCAGAAGAGAACCAAGAACGTTGGTCTGAAGAAGAGAAGAAGAAGAAAGAGCAAGAGAAATCTGCGGATTACCATGTGACTACTTCTACTTACGCTCGTGAAGCTGAAGATGCGGCAGATAAAAAAGATGAGAAAGCACCTCGTCGTCGCAAGAAGAAAGCAGCTCCTGCTAACCAACCTGCAAACAACCGTGGTGGTCGTAACCAACGTGGTCGTGGCGGTAAAGGTAAGCTTGCTAAACCAACTTCAATGCAGCAAGGCTTCGATAAGTCAGCAACTGTTGCTAAATCTGACGTTGCTATCGGCGAAACTATCGTTGTTTCTGAACTGGCTAGCAAAATGTCAGTTAAAGCAACTGAAGTTATCAAAGTAATGATGAAGATGGGCGCTATGGCGACTATCAACCAAGTGATCGACCAAGAAACAGCACAACTTGTTGCTGAAGAAATGGGTCACAAGGTAATCCTACGTAAAGAAAACGAACTTGAAGAAGCAGTACTAGCTGACCGTGATAGCGATGCTATCGCTGAAGGTCGTGCTCCTGTTGTTACTATCATGGGTCACGTTGACCACGGTAAAACTTCAACACTTGATTACATTCGTAAAGCACACGTTGCTTCTGGCGAAGCTGGCGGTATCACGCAGCACATTGGTGCTTACCACGTAGATACTGACAACGGCATGATCACTTTCCTTGATACTCCTGGACACGCGGCGTTTACAGCTATGCGTGCTCGTGGTGCTCAAGCGACAGATATCGTTGTACTTGTAGTTGCAGCAGACGATGGCGTAATGCCACAAACAATCGAAGCAATCCAGCACGCGAAAGCGGCAGGCGTTCCTCTGATTGTTGCTGTGAACAAGATCGATAAAGAGGGTGCTAACCCAGACAACGTTAAGAATGAGCTAGCTCAATACGACGTTATCCCTGAAGAATGGGGCGGTGAGAACATCTTCGTTCACATCTCTGCTAAACAGGGTACAAACATCGATGGTCTTCTAGAAGCAATCCTTCTTCAGTCTGAAGTTCTTGAACTTACAGCGGTTAAAGAAGGCATGGCGTCTGGTGTTGTTGTTGAATCTCGTCTTGATAAAGGTCGCGGTCCAGTTGCAACAGTACTAGTACAGTCTGGTACTCTAAACAAAGGCGACATCGTTCTTTGTGGTCAAGAGTACGGCCGTGTTCGTGCAATGCGCGATGAGAACGGCAGAGACATCGAAACTGCAGGTCCATCTATCCCTGTAGAAATTCTAGGTCTTTCTGGTGTACCTGCATCAGGTGACGAAGCGACTGTTGTACGTGATGAGCGTAAAGCACGTGAAGTTGCGAACTACCGTCAAGGTAAATTCCGTGATGTTAAACTAGCTCGCCAACAAAAAGCGAAACTAGAGAACATGTTCGCGAACATGACGGCTGGCGAAGTTGCTGAGCTTAACGTTGTACTTAAAGCTGACGTTCAAGGTTCTGTAGAAGCGATTGCTGACTCTCTACTGAAACTGTCTACTGACGAAGTTAAAGTGAACATCGTAGGTTCTGGTGTTGGTGGTATTACTGAAACTGATGCAACTCTTGCAGCAGCTTCTAACGCTATCATCCTTGGTTTCAACGTTCGTGCTGACGCAACTGCGCGTAACACGGTTCAGAACGAAAACCTAGATCTACGTTACTACTCAATCATTTACCAACTGATTGACGAAGTTAAACAGGCGATGGGCGGTATGCTTGCTCCTGAATTCCGTCAAGAGATCATTGGTCTTGCACAAGTTCGTGACGTATTTAAGTCGCCTAAACTTGGCGCAATCGCTGGTTGTATCGTTACTGAAGGTACGATTAAGCGTAGCAACCCAATCCGTGTACTTCGTGAAAACGTTGTTATCTACGAAGGTGAACTAGAGTCACTTCGTCGCTTTAAAGATGACGTTCAAGAAGTTAAGAACGGTTACGAGTGTGGTGTCGGCGTTAAGAACTACAACGACGTTCGCGTTGGTGACCAGATCGAAGTATTCGAAATCGTTGAGGTTAAACGTACTCTAGACTAATCAGTCTGTACGACTCGACATATTGACTAAGGTTACTAACATTACTAGTAAAGGTAATAAGTAATCGGTTGTTGAATACACCATGGGGGGCTGGTAATTACCAAGCCCCCCATCTTTCTAAGTGAGAAAAGAAAATGTCAAAAGAATTTAGCCGCACACAACGTGTGTCTCAGCAGCTTCAAAAAGAGCTTGCGCTTATCCTACAACGTGAAGTTCGTGACTCACGTATTGGTATGGTAACTATCTCAGACGTAGAAGTGTCTCGTGACCTTGCTTACGCAAAAGTGTTCGTGACTTTCCTATGTGTTGGTGAGCAAACTCCTGAATCATGTCTTAAAGCTCTTAAAGAGCATGAAGTGCCAGTTCGTATGGCTCTTGGTAAGCGTATTCGCCACCGTTTAACGCCTGAAGTTCGTTTTACTTACGACAACACACTAGTAGAAGGCATGCGTATGTCTAACCTAGTAAGTGAAGTTCTGAACGATGATAAGCGTAAGCAAGAAGAAGCTGGCCGCACTGACGAAACTCAGTCTAAGGGCGAAGAGTAATGGCTCGCCGTCGTAAAGGTCGCCCTATCAACGGGGTAATTCTATTAGATAAGCCGACTGGCATTTCGTCTAATGATGCACTGCAAAAAGTAAAGCGTATTTACTTTGCAGAGAAGGCAGGGCACACCGGTGCTCTGGATCCTCTTGCGACTGGCATGCTGCCAATTTGTCTTGGTGAAGCGACGAAGTTCTCTCAGTTTCTTCTAGATTCTGATAAGCGCTACGTTGTTATCGCTAAGCTTGGTGAGCGTACCAATACCTCTGACTCTGATGGTGAAGTGGTAGAGACACGTGATGTTAACGTGACTCAAGAACAGCTTGAGCGCTGTATTGCGAGCTTCAAGGGTGAAACCGATCAGATACCATCAATGTTTTCGGCATTGAAGTATCAAGGTAAGCCTTTGTACGAATACGCACGTGCAGGTATCGAGGTTCCTCGTGAGTCTCGTAAGATCACTGTGTACTCTATTGAACTGCTTCGCTTTGAAGGTGATGAAGTTGAAATGGAAGTGCATTGTTCGAAAGGCACATACATCCGCACGATTACCGACGATCTTGGTGAGATGCTAGGTTGTGGTGCTCACGTGACCATGCTTCGTCGTACAGGTGTCGCGAAGTACCCATACGAGCGTATGGTGACTTTGGAGCAGTTAAACGAGATCTTAGAGCAAGCACAGGCGCAAGAAATTGCACCGAAAGAGCTGCTTGATCCACTGCTGATGCCAATGGACACTGCCGTTGAAGACTTACCAGAAGTAAACCTGAACGCGGAACTGACTGACCTAGTTCAGCACGGTATGCCAGTTCAGGTTGCTGGTGCGCCAATGGAAGGCACGGTTCGTATGACAAGTGGCGAAGAGAAGCTGTTTGTCGGCGTAGCTCAGATTGCTGAAGATGGCCGAGTTGCACCGAAGCGTTTGGTTGTTTTCAGACATGAAGAGCCACAAGCTTAGCGCTTACATAGTGTCTGATCTTGGCGCTGAGTCGTGAAAAGCGAGCAAATAAGACAGAAAGCGAACGCCTAATTTAGGTGGTTCGCTTTTTTCGTTTTTAATGGGTTCGATTGTTATTGCACCAACTGACAAACTTCCCTATAATCCTCGGCTCGCGTAGCGGCTGAATCAGAGATTGGCTGCTACAAATATAAACTTACTCTTATCAGGAGAGAATTATGTCTCTGAATGCAGAAACTAAAGCAGCAATCGTTGCAGAATACGCACAATCTGAAGGCGACACAGGTTCACCAGAAGTACAAGTAGCACTACTTACTGCTTCTATCAACCACCTACAAGGTCACTTCAAAGCGCACAAACACGATCACCACAGCCGTCGTGGTCTACTACGTATGGTTTCTAGCCGTCGTAAGCTTCTTGATTACTTGAAAGGCAAAAACCTTGCTCGTTACCAAGACCTAATCAAGCGTCTAGGCCTACGTCGCTAATAGCGATGTCTGCAAAGACAGTTTGAAGAAAAGGAGCATTTATGCTCCTTTTTTTGTGCCTGTAAGAAAATGCTAGGCTGGATGCTCAGAATATCATCTGGCTTTTTCTGATAGGAAATATATCTCCTAATAAAAATAGTTTATACTACGCCCGCCTATAGCGTTTTCAGCGTTTGGCAATCAACCTCTCAAGAGATTACAGTCACAGATGTCGGCCAATAGGTCGCGACTATTCAAAGGCGGATTTGGTCCTAATTCGGCGTATGAACACATACAAAGAGTCACCATTCTAAGTCCCTTTTCACTAGTCGCGATTGGTAATGTCTTGAGTCATTATTCACTTAATCTAAAGTCTGACTTTAGAGCTAAGGATATACAATGTTTGAAAAACCAGTTGTAAAATCGTTCCAGTACGGTAACCACACCGTTACTCTAGAAACGGGCGTAATTGCACGTCAAGCTACTGCTGCTGTAATGGCGACTATGGACGATACATCAGTATTCGTTTCTGTTGTTGCTAAGAAAGAAGCAGTTGCAGGTCAAGACTTCTTCCCACTAACAGTAAACTACCAAGAGCGTACATACGCTGCGGGTAAAATCCCTGGTGGTTTCTTCAAGCGTGAAGGTCGTCCATCTGAAGGCGAAACACTAACAGCTCGTCTGATTGACCGTCCAATTCGTCCACTTTTCCCAAGTGCGTTTAAAAACGAAGTTCAAGTTATCGCTACGGTTGTTTCTATCAACCCTGACGTAAACCCAGACATGATCACTATGATCGCAACGTCTGCTGCGCTTGCTATCTCTGGTGCTCCATTCAATGGTCCTATCGGTGCTGCACGTGTTGGTCACATCGACGGCGAACTTGTTCTTAACCCATCAAATACTGAGCTTGAAAACTCTAAACTAGACCTAGTTGTGTCTGGTACAGAAGGCGCAGTACTTATGGTTGAATCTGAAGCAGATAACCTATCTGAAGAAGAAATGCTTTCAGCTGTTGTTTACGGTCACGACCAACAACAAGTTGTAATCAAAGCAATCAACGAGTTTGCTGCTGAAGTTGCAACTCCATCTTGGAACTGGGAAGCACCAGCAGTTAACACTGAGCTTAAAGCTCAAGTTGCTGAACTTGCTGAAACTCGTCTATCTGACGCGTACCAGATCACTGAGAAAATGGCTCGTTACGAGCAAGTTGGCGCAATCAAGAACGACGTTGTTGAAGCTCTAATTGCACAAGACGAAAACCTAGATGAGCGCGAAATCCGTGGCATGCTTGGTTCTCTAGAGAAAAACGTAGTACGTAGCCGCATCATCGCTGGCAACCCACGTATCGATGGCCGTGAAAAAGACATGGTTCGTGCGCTAGACGTACGTACTGGTGTTCTTCCACGTACACACGGTTCTTCTCTATTCACTCGTGGTGAAACTCAAGCACTTGTTACTGCAACGCTTGGTACACAACGTGATGCTCAAATCATCGATAGCCTAATGGGTGAGAAGAAAGACAACTTCCTTCTACACTACAACTTCCCTCCATACTGTGTAGGTGAAACTGGTTTTGTTGGTTCTCCTAAGCGTCGTGAAATTGGTCACGGTAAGCTTGCTAAACGTGGTATCCAAGCAGTAATGCCTTCTGTTGAAGAATTCCCATACACAGTTCGTGTAGTTTCGGAAATCACAGAATCTAACGGTTCTTCTTCAATGGCTTCTGTATGTGGTACATCTCTAGCTCTTATGGATGCTGGTGTTCCAATCAAAGCTTCTGTTGCGGGTATCGCAATGGGTCTTGTTAAAGAAGGCGACGATTTCGTTGTTCTTTCTGACATCCTTGGCGACGAAGATCACCTAGGTGACATGGACTTTAAAGTAGCAGGTACTAACGCTGGTATCACTGCACTTCAAATGGACATCAAGATCGAAGGCATCACTAAAGAGATCATGCAAATTGCACTTAACCAAGCGCAAGGTGCACGTAAGCACATCCTTTCTGTAATGGATGAAGCTATCTCTGGTGCTCGTGAAGATATCTCTGAATTCGCTCCACGTATCCACACAATGAAAATCAGCTCTGATAAGATCAAAGATGTTATCGGTAAAGGCGGCGCAGTTATCCGTGCTCTTTGTGAAGAAACTGGTACTACAATCGAAATCGAAGACGATGGCACAATCAAGATTGCTGCTACTGAAGGCGCAGCTGCTAAAGAAGCTATCCGTCGTATCGAAGAGATCACAGCTGAAGTTGAAGTTGGCCGCATTTACCAAGGTAAAGTTGCTCGTCTAGCTGACTTCGGTGCATTCGTTACTATCCTTCCAGGTAAAGATGGTCTAGTACACATCTCTCAAATCGCTGACAAGCGCGTTGAGAAAGTGTCTGACTACCTAACTGAAGGTCAAGAAGTTCCTGTTAAGGTTCTTGAAATTGACCGTCAAGGCCGTGTACGTCTAAGCATGAAAGAAGCAGTTGAAACGCCAGCTGAAGGCGAAGTACCTGCTGCTGAGTAATTCTCAGTGTGTCGATGGTGATATCGCTTTTTAGTGATTTCTAACCTATCGTCAACAAAGCATGTTATAAAGGGGAGCATATCGCTCCCCTTTTTTATTGCGGTCATAACAGGAGTAATTATTTGTGAAATGGTTTCAAACCGCGAGTATGTGTTTACTGCTTGTACTAACAGGTTGTGCGACAACATCAGATAACACCTCACGTTGGGTTTATCCACCGATGGCTGTGCCACTGCAACCAAGCGTTCAGCAAGAAGTTCAAATTGCACGTCTTAGTCAGTTATTACAGCGCCCAGATTTGAACGATGAAGTTCGAGCGAAGATGCTGTTTGAACGTGGTAACTACTACGACAGTGTTGGCCTGCGTGATCTCGCGCGTCTTGACTTCAACCAGTCTCTTTCATTGAACCCTGCTCAACCTGATATTTTCAATCTTTTGGGTGTTTACTTTACGCAGGTAGGGGAGTTTGATGCGGCTTATGAATCTTTTGATTCTACGTTAGAGCTTGATCCTGCAAACTCTTACGCAGAAAGAAACCGCTCTATCGCGCTTTACTATGGCGAGCGTTACGACTTAGCCAATGAAGAGATGATGAAGCACTATGCCGATGATCCTAGCGATCCATTTCGCGCTCTGTGGTTGTACATCATTCAGCATGAGCTGACGCCAGAGCAAGCTAAGCTTGATTTACAAAAACGATACGAGAGCCGTGATGAGCAGTGGGGTTGGGTATTAGTCGCGATTATGCTTGATGACATTACTGAAGAGCAGGCTTTCAAGGCGATCTTAACCGGTACTCGTGACAACACGTTACTTGCGCAGCGCCTAACAGAGACGTACTTCTATCTTGCTAAGCGTTACCACATGAATGGTGACTACGCGAATGCTATCTCTTTGTACAAGTTAGCGGTTTCTTTTAACGTGTATGAATACGTAGAACACCGTTACTCTTTCTTAGAGTTAAGCCGCATCTTCACCACGCTTAAAGCTGAGCACTTAGCGCAAGTTAAGCTGGCTGAGGCCGAAGAAGAAGCTAACGCTAAGTAAGCAACACATTTTGATTCCGAAAAGCCGCTGCCTGTCAGCGGTTTTTTTATGCTTCTTTTTTATGATCTTCATCTCGTTTTTATTGCTTTTTATTTAAACAACACTAAAATAGTTAGTCTTGCTAACTAAATGCTATTCTTTGATTAGGTGAGTATGCTGAACCAGAATTTAGAAAAGATTGAGCGCTTCGCCTCTAAGATATGGCGCACTCAGGTAAATGAAGATCCTATTTGCCAATTGAGCTTCAATGAGTATGACTATTTGAAGGTCATCCAAGCCTCTCCTGAACCGATCCGATTAACTGATCTGGCGATTGAAATGCAAGTAACCAAACCTTCAGCAACCACTATGGTTCAAAGGCTAGAGAGAAAGGGGCTTGTGGAGCGTAAAGCTTCGCTCGAAGATGCGAGATCTAAGTTGGTCGTACTGACTAGCAAAGCGGAAGTCGGCTTAGAAGAAGAAAGTAAGATCTATCAGGTCATGGCACAGATACTGGAAAGTCGTTTGTCTGAGCAAGAATCTCAGCAGCTAAACCTATTATTAAATAAAGCTTTGAAGTAACTAATTTAGATATTTAGTTAGCCTTGTTAACTAATTTTTCGAGTCATATCTTGTTGATATACGAATCACAAATGAAAGTAGAGTAAGAAATGAGTAACTCAATTAGTCGCCAGTTTTGGCGATACACAATCCCTACCGTGGCGGCCATGTTGGTTAATGGCCTGTACCAAGTGGTGGATGGCATTTTCATTGGCCGCTATGTGGGGGCTGATGGACTTGCAGGTATCAATGTTGCGTGGCCTGTGATTGGTTCGATTCTCGGTATTGGTATGTTGGTGGGTGTGGGTACAGGTGCGCTTGTCTCGATTCGCCAAGGTGAAAAAGATACTCAAGGCGCTAAACAGATCTTAGCAACGGGCTTAACCTTGTTGTTAGCGATAACGCCTATTGTTTCTGCATTGCTGTTCTTGTTTGCTGATAACTTCTTGCTTTGGCAGGGCGCTGAAGGGCGAGTGTATGAGCTTGGTCTGCAGTACTTACACATTCTGATTGGTGCTAGTCTCTTCACGCTAGGTTCGATCGCGATGCCGTTTCTACTGCGTAACGATGACAGCCCGAACTTAGCTACGATACTGATGATCGTTGGTGCGGTGATTAACATCGTACTCGATTACTTGTTTATCGCTCTTTATGGCTGGGAGTTGATGGGTGCGGCACTAGCAACTGCGATTGCCCAGTTTGTAGTAACGGCTCTCGGTTTGGCTTACTTCTTCTCACGTCGAGCAAACCTACGTTTACGTTGGAATGAGTTGAGATTGAAACTGGATGTGATTCCACAAATCTTCGCCATTGGTACATCAAGCTTCTTTATGTACGCTTATGGTTCGATGATGGTGGCGCTACACAATGCGTTGTTCTCTCAATATGGCGACCAGTTGATGATTGGTGCTTACGCGATTTTAGGCTACATCGTGACGGTTTATTACCTCACGGCTGAAGGTATCGCTAACGGCATGCAACCATTGGTGAGCTACAATCATGGTGCGCGTAACCAAGCGAACATCCGTAAGCTACTTAAGATTGCGATGATGAGTTCAGTATTGATTGGTGTGGCGTTCGTACTGCTTCTGAACGCGTTCCCACGTGAGTTTGTGTCAGTATTTAACTCAGACGAACCTCAGCTAGTTGAGTACACAGTGTTGGGTATTCGACTTCACATGTTTGCACTGGCGCTGGATGGCTTCTTAGTAGTAGCAGGTGCTTACTATCAGGCTGTGAACAAGGGCAGCAAGGCGATGTTTGTGACGATAGGTAACATGCTTATCCAGTTACCTTTCTTGTACATTATGCCCAAGTTGTACGGTGTACCGGGGATCTGGATTGCGTACCCACTGTCTAACATCGCGCTAAGTGTTGTGGTGATGGTAATGCTCTACAAAGATCTAAAGAAGCTCGATGCCTCACCGATGGAAACAGCGACGGCATAGGTCGCGTTTCTTAAGTCGAATAAAAAAGGTCTAGCGAATGCTAGACCTTTTTTGTATCTGTTGCTGGTTAGTCCAATGTAAGGAACTAGATGTTCCTAACGTCTAAACCTGCAAGCTGATGCCAGTAACCATTGCATTGGCGGCTTTCAATCTTCATCGGTTTTTGACCTTGCTCGTTTGCTCTGAAGTTGTTGATTTCAGAGAAGGTATCAATACCGAGTGGGCTCAAACGAACCACATCAACCAAGTCGTGCATGTTTGGCAAATCATTGACTAGGTTGTAGCAGTAGCCTGATTGCGTCTGGATACCATTAAGGTTGAAAACTGATTGGCCTTCTTGGCTTTCTACTTGTAGCCCTGTTGGGTACTTGATACAGCAGGTTTCGCAATCGTCTTTAGCTTTGTTTTCCGCGCGAGCGGTAAAGCAGCGTGCCGAGTAAGCAAGCGGTAAGTAGCCATGGCTAAATACTTCGACTTCGAACTTGTTACGAATATTTAGCTCTTCGCATTGTGTCATGACGTTGCTTAGCCATTCGCGAGATAGCTCAACCGGCATACACCAACGCGTCATACCTTGTTTCAAGAACAGGTTCAGCGTGCGTGCGTTGTAGGTGTTTACTGCAGGGCCAACCACGAAAGGTACTTTGCTTTCACTAGCCAGTTGAATTGCAGATACATCATTGGCTTCGATCGCAAAGTCACCGTTATCAATGTACTTTTTCATGATGTTGACTTCGCTTGGTGCTTCGAGCAAAGCCATAGTCGAGAGGACTACTTGCTTACCTGAAGCAGACAGCTCTTTAGCAATGTCCATCCAGTGTTTTGCTTTCATCTCACGACGCTTTGAACACACAGCCTCACCTAGGTAGATGATATCGGCAGAGCTTGATTTCGCTTGCTCATAGAAGCTTTCAACGTCTTGTTTTGGCCAAAAATAAAGTAGAGGGCCTAATGCGTATTTCATTGAGTTCTCCATTTGGCTCTATTGCCATTTTCGGTGATAAGCGCCAAGCGTGGTTTGTGTACCTTCCGATACATTCGCCAGTGTCGCGTTCCAAGCTTGTTCCACTTGGTATTGTTCTGGGTTCGCTAAGTAGCGATCGATAGCTGCGCGCCAAGTGCGAGTGACTTGTTCAACATAAGCCGGGCTGCGTTGGCGACCTTCAATCTTCACTGAGGCAACATTCGCCGCGAAAAGCTCAGGCAACATAGATAGCGTGTTGAGGCTGGTTGGCTCTTCAAGTGCGTGATAACGCTTACGTTCACCATCGATCTCTGCTTCAAAGCGGCCTTTACACAGCGTTGGGTAACCTGCGTTTTCACCTGCTTCATATTTATCGATAAGGATTTCGTTCAAGCGAGATTCGAGGCCAGTTTCTGTTTCTTGCCAGCGAACGTATTTCGCCGGAGAACAAGCACCAACGGTATTTGGTGATTCGCCAGTCATGTATGAAGAGAGGTAGCAACGGCCTTCTGCCATGATGCACAAGCTACCAAAAGCGAATACTTCAAGGTCAACGTCAGAAGTGATATTACGAGAAAGCTGTTTGACCTGATGAATCGACAACACACGCGGTAGTACGACACGCTTTACGTTGAAGTTTTTATGATAGAAGTCGATAGCCGCCGCATTGGTTGCAGATGCTTGCACTGATAGGTGCAGTTCGAGATCTGGATACTTATTTGCAGCGTACTCAAGCACCGCGATGTCTGCGATGATCAGCGCATCAACACCCAGAGCAGCAGCGTTGTCTACGGCATTAGTCCAACGGTCGAAGCCATTTGGGTGAGCAAACGTATTTAGGGCAACATGAATTTTCTTGTTGTGGTCATGCACATACTGCACAGCACGATCGAGCTTTTTACCCGCAAAGTTTAGGCCTGCAAAGTGTCGGGCATTGGTATCGTCTTTGAATCCGATATAGACAGCATCCGCACCACAATCAATAGCGGTTTTCAAAGCAGGTAAGTTACCCGCTGGGCATAAGAGTTCCATTTACTCACTACCAGTAGAATTAAGTTGAAGCGAGCATTTTATGAAGAATTGTGAATGACGGAATTGATGTAAGGCAGGTTTAGATGGATAAATCTACTTTTACTCCGTTTGAGGTACTGACGAGTGACCGTTTTACATGTTGGCTTGGTTTAAATTTGAGGTACTTGATTAGTTCTTATGACGGCGGTTTTGGGCAAACAACTCTTCGACATCTTGTTTTGGTTGCGGACGATAGAAGTGGAAGCCTTGAATCGAACTACAGTTGAGGTTAGACAGCAGAGTCGCTTGCTCACTGGTTTCGACACCTTCAGCAACCACAGTTAAATCGAGAGATTTACCTAGGTTGATGATGTTTTCAATTACGGTGATTTGCTTTGGTAGGGTATCGATATCAGAGATGAAAGCACGGTCTATTTTAAGCTCATCAATTGGGAAGCGAGCAAGGTAAGACAGTGAAGAGTAACCGGTACCGAAATCATCAATGGAGAGAGCAAAGCCAAGTTTCTTGATGGCGTTAAGCATTTGAAGTGTGTGTTCACTATCACTCATTACCGCGCTTTCCGTCAGCTCAAAGGTAATCGCACTTGGATCAAGCTCGGTCGAACGCAGTAATTTTTCCATGTAATCAATCAGCTTTGGATTACCAAACTGTTCTGGAGATAAGTTGATCGCGACACGACCTGGAAGGATACCTTGCATCTTCCAGCGCTTAACCGTAGCAAATACTTCGCGCATCACCACTCGGCCAAGTTGTTCAATAAGGCCAGCTCGTTCTGCCACAGGGATAAATGCGGCAGGACTAATATACCCTTCGACAGGATGTTTCCAACGTACCAGAGCCTCAGCGCCGTTGATGGTGAAATCACGGGCATTCACTTTCGGTTGATACCAAACCTCAAGTCCATTTTGTTGCAGTGCTTTTTGGAGCTCTATCTCAAGCCACAGTCGCATGCGCGCTTCTTTGTTCATCTGTTCGTTGAACTTGATCAGACGGTTGCGCCCACGATCTTTCGCTTCATACATTGCTGTGTCTGCATTTTGCAGCAAGATACGAGCATCAGTACCATCTTGAGGAAAGCTCACGCTACCAATCGAGCAGGCTAAGCGCTTGCTAAAGTGGTGAAGATCGAAGGGTTGATTGATCAGAGATATGATCTTTTCAGCGAGCATTTCAGGTGTTCGTTGATGTTCAGGTTCTGGCAGGATAATACCAAACTCATCCCCGCCTAAATGCCCAATCACGGCCTTACGAGGCAGTAGGCGTTTAAGGCGCGAAGCGACCTCTTTTATCACCTTATCACCGATGTGATGACCAAGTGAGTCATTGATATTCTTAAAATTATCAATATCTAAGTAGAGCATCACCACCGGCGTATCGTTGTGAATGAACTGCTCAAGACGCTTAGTAAACCCAACTCGGTTGTAGAGCTTGGTCAGTGCATCGATGTAGGCATCTTCACTGTGTGCCGGTGTGTATTGTTTTGCGGTTTCTTGTGCGTCTTGGATAAGCACCAACTGAGTGTTGCTTCCAAGAACGGTGGTGGAGTCGATGTTGAGTTGAACCTTACGTTCAAAGCCGCATCGGGCACCCGTTAAGCAAACCAAACCAGACTCAGAAATAATAGAGCTGAGGTTATTATTGAAGACAGTTTTGGTTTGTTCATCGATAAATAGGCGTCCCAACTCTTCACCAATTAACTCTGTGGTTGAGTTAAAGCCAAGCAAGCGCGCAGCTGCTGGGTTAGATGACAAGATGTAGTCACTTTCAACGAGCAGTAATCCATCTGGGAGTAGTTGAGATAGCTTGTGGAATTTGGCTTCGGATTCTTCTAAAGAACGGACAAGTACTTGGTTTTCTGATGTGTCGAAGGCGTGAAAGACGATGTAGTCGGTTTTGTTGCCATTGGTAAGCGGAGATAGGCTGAAATGTAGGCTGGTATCGAGGTCAGTTTCGTTGAGGGTGACTTCGGCCTCAATCGTTTCGCCACTAAATGCACGCTCATAGTAAGGCTTGAGATGTTGGTAGAACTGTTCGCCCAATGTTTGGCGGTCATTCATGCCTGCAAGCTCGGTTTGACTCAAACCAGCAATATCGCAGTAACGCTCATTCACCATAAAATAGTTATGTTGAGCATCAAGTACTGCAAAAAAGAACGGACTATTTGCAGTTAGCTGGGTAAACCAATGTTGTAGTTGCTGGGGAGGCATCAAAGTACTACCAATTCTCCAAGAGCTTGAATATTCACTATCGATAAATATTTATTACTTTTCGCGTGGCTATCGATATTTACCTGTGAGTGCAGCGATCCGCTGTAATTCTCATTACCTGAGTTACTATAACTGTGATTTTCAGGATATTAAAGGTCGAGTATCAAACAGAAGTTAATTTGATACATAACAGTAACTGAGATCTCAACATCATCTATGATGCATTCCATATTATTGACAAAGTTACGGATAAGTCACGTGATAAACAAGATTCGCACTCAACTAGTTCAAAATGCCGCATCAATTTTGCGATCTCCAGTCCAGTTATTGCCTAAAACAGTACAAAAAAGAGCCTTATTGGAGGCGCTTAAGAATGTCTTCAAGGAAGCTTTAGAGGACGGTGACTTTGAGTTTTTAGAAGACAAATGGCTGAAAGTCTCAATAAAAGACATGGGGTTAAGTTGGTGTATTAGCTACAAAAATGAGCAACTGGTTGTAGCTGATAAAGAGATGGCTGAAGATGTAAGCTTTAGCGGCAATCTTAACGATCTTGTGTTGATTGCGGGGCGTAAAGAAGACCCAGATACGCTTTTCTTCCAACGTAGACTGTCTATTGAAGGCGATACCGAGCTCGGTTTAGAAGTTAAAAACTTGATGGATAGCGTAGATTTGGACTTATTGCCGACTCCTATGAAAACTTTGTTAAATCAATTAGCTGATTTTGTGCAGAAGGGAGTACAATCCCCAGATACACAAAGTGAGGTAATGAATGCTTATTCGAACTGAAGCACCGGCAGATATACTTGTCATTGATCGTTTATTGAAATCTGTTTTTGAAACAGATGCAGAAGCTAACTTGGTTATGAGCTTGCGTGAGAATAGCCATTTAACGCTATCGCTGGTGGCTTGTTCTGATGAAGGCGAGGTGGTTGGTCACCTGATGTTTAGCCCTATCACTCTTGATGGCGACGATCATAACTGGCAAGGGCTTGCGCCTCTCGCTGTGAAAGAAGAGTTCCGCAACCAAGGCATTGCCAAATCTCTAGTTGAAGATGCGTTTTCCACTTTGGTTGATTTTGGTTACCCAGCTTGCGTTGTGTTGGGTGATCCTGCTTATTACAGCCGCTTTGGTTTCAAGGCTGCGAGCGAGTTTGGCCTGAGTTGTGTTTGGGATGTGCCTGAAGGTGCTTTCCAAGCGATTGAGTTGGTAGACGGTGCGTTTGCTGGACATGCTGGTGAGATTACTTACAGCCCAGAGTTCAACGACTTATAAGCTGATTTATCACGCAATAAGATACAAACTGATTTAGTCTAAATAAAGGAGCTTGATGCTCCTTTATTTTTTGTTAGTATCAGCCCAGTTCTAATAAGCTTCGGCTCTAATCAACTTAAGGTTACTACCGCTAGATATGTCACAAACACACGCGCAATACCTACAAGAGATGGGCATTAGCCAATGGGAACTAAGTCACCCAGAGCGTTTAGCAGGTTATGAATCTGAATTGACTCCGCTCTCGAACGATTGCAAGTTACTGTTGGTTTCGCCTGAAAAACCTCAGGAAGATCTCGCTGTGATGTTTGAGCGAGTACTCAAAAGTATCAAGCTCGACTTATCTCAGGCTTTACACCTTCAACCGCAACACTTGTCTACTGTAGATTTAGCTTCGGTTGAGTGGGTATGGTTTGCTGGTTGCGAGTCGCCTCAAGAGCTGAAGGCTAAAACACTTCAATCGCCATTACTGTCTGACATTAACGGTAACAACCAACACCGCCGCGACTTATGGCAACAAATTTGTGCTTATGACTAATCAATTTTTACCGACTTCACAACAACACCTAGATGCCATTTGGAAGATAGAGCAGGCCGCGCATTCTCACCCTTGGTCTGAAAACATGATCCGAGGTCTTGATAGCCGAGGCGCTTGTCATCATGTTCTTGAAGTCGATGGGCAAGTGGTCGGATACTTTTTCGCGCAAAACATCGTTGGTGAAGTCACGCTGCTTAATATTGCGGTAGACCCAAGCCAGCAAGGCAAAGGGTATGGAAAAGCGTTAACGGAACATTTCCTTGATATGTGCGAACAAGCTGACGCAGAAAGCGCTTGGCTAGAAGTTCGCGAAAGTAATGTGAATGCGTTTAATCTTTACGAAAAGGCCGGTTTCAATGAAGTTGATCGTCGTCGTAACTATTATCCAACCAAGCAAGGCAATGAAGACGCCATCATTATGAGCTATCTTTTTATGTCTTTTAGCTAGTCATACTGTAGCTTTTAGCTAAGCAGAGAATACGCGAAAAATAGGGTGTAAACTGACCCTTTAGAAAGTGACACGCTTTCTGTATAATCCGCACACAGAATTCAAGGGCAAGTATTATCTACTTGCCCTTTTTACGCTTTAGATCAGCAAAGGGCGACTATGTCTTTCCAACAAGAAGTGAGCAAACGTAGAACGTTTGCGATTATCTCTCACCCGGATGCGGGTAAAACCACGATTACTGAAAAAGTTCTTTTATTCGGAAACGCGATTCAAAAAGCGGGTACCGTAAAAGGCCGTGGCTCTAACCAGCACGCTAAATCTGACTGGATGGAGATGGAAAAAGAACGTGGTATCTCGGTAACTACGTCGGTAATGCAATTCCCATACAATGATTGCCTAGTAAACCTACTAGATACTCCAGGACACGAAGATTTCTCGGAAGATACGTACCGTACGCTAACAGCGGTTGACTCTTGTTTGATGGTTATCGATGCTGCGAAAGGTGTCGAGGATCGTACTCGTAAACTAATGGAAGTAACACGTCTACGTGATACGCCAATCGTAACGTTTATGAACAAACTTGACCGTGACGTTCGTGACCCAATGGAAGTGCTTGATGAAGTAGAGAGCGAGCTAGGTATGGCTTGCGCTCCAATCTCATGGCCAATTGGTTGTGGTAAAGAGTTTAAAGGTGTTTACCACATTCACCGTGATGAAACGATCTTGTATGAATCTGGCCACGGCCACGAGATCCAAGAAGTGCGTATCATCAAAGGTCTAGATAACCCAGATCTAGATGAAGCTGTAGGTGCTGATCTTGCGGAAAGCGTACGTGAAGAGCTAGAGCTTGTTATCGGTGCTTGCCCTGAGTTTGATCACGAACTGTTCCTTGCGGGTGAACTAACGCCGGTTTACTTCGGTACTGCATTAGGTAACTTTGGTGTTGACCATATGCTAGACGGCCTAACGAAGTGGGCTCCAGCACCTCAAACGCGTCAAGCGAACGAGCGTGATGTTGAAGCGACAGAAGAGAAGTTCTCTGGTTTTGTATTTAAGATCCAAGCAAACATGGACCCTAAACACCGTGACCGTATCGCATTCATGCGTATCGTTTCGGGTACTTACAACCAAGGTATGAAGATGAACCATGTTCGTACTGGTAAGAGTGTAAGTATCTCTGATGCGGTAACCTTCATGGCGGGTGACCGTGCTCGTGCTGAGAAAGCATACGCGGGTGATATTATCGGTCTACATAACCACGGTACTATCCAGATTGGTGATACCTTTACTCAAGGTGAGAGCCTTAAGTTTGCTGGTATTCCTAACTTCGCACCTGAGCTATTCCGTCGTATTCGTCTACGCGATCCACTGAAGCAGAAGCAACTTCTAAAAGGCTTAGTTCAGCTTTCAGAAGAGGGTGCAGTACAAGTATTCCGGCCTATGCAAAACAACGACCTGATCGTTGGTGCGGTTGGTGTACTTCAGTTCGACGTGGTTGTAGCGCGCTTGAAAGCTGAATACAACGTAGAAGCTATCTACGAAGGTGTTAACGTTGCAACAGCTCGTTGGGTTGAATGTGATGACGCTAAGAAACTAGAAGAATTCAAACGTAAGAACCAATCTAACCTTGCGCTAGATGGCGGTGACAACCTGTCTTACATCGCACCAACTATGGTGAACTTGAACCTAGCTTCTGAACGTTTCCCTGAAGTTCAATTCCGAGCGACGCGCGAGCACTAATTTCTCCGCGATCTATTCGAGTTAAACAAAAACGTCTATTGTTCTGCAATAGGCGTTTTTTAATGCGTTTTATTTGAGGTTTAAAGGCTGAGGTTAGAGACAGTTATGTTGGGTTGGATAAAAGCTTGGGTTAGGAAGTACGATAAGTGGTGTGAAGAGCTTGGCTTAACGCCTGAGAACAAGCGCAGTTGTGTTGCTTTTCGTCGTGATCCTCAAGGGAAAAAAACAGAGAGTAGGGAAGATGACGCAGCAAATAAGTGACTTTCCGCTTTTTGATACTCATTGCCATGCGGATTTTGAGGCGTTTGAGCAACATATTGTAATTGATCAGGGAACTACACTTGATCAAAGTATTGATCGCTACCTTGAAGAAGCGAAACAAGCCCAAGTTGAGAAAATACTCATCCCTTCTATAGGCCAAAATAACTGGCGTAAGCTTGAAAAAATTGCGCAATCCTACCCGAATGTTTATTACGCGCTAGGCTTCCATCCTTACTTTTTAGAGCAAGCGGATGAGGTGCAATTTGAAGAACTTCGCCAATTACTCTCTTCAAAAAACAGCCAATGTGTCGCGATAGGTGAGTGCGGGCTCGACTTTTTTGTGGGCGTTGAACGAGAGAAGCAAGAGCGCTTTTTCATCCAACAAATGGAACTTGCCAAGGCGTTTGAGTTGCCTTTAATCATCCATGAGAGGAAGTCTTACAACCGACTTATCGAGCTAATAAAGCAGCATAAGTTCACCTTAGGTGGTGTGATTCACGGTTTTTCTGGGAGTGAACAGCAAGCTTTGGCGTGGATCAAGCTCGGTTTCTATATTGGCGTCGGTGGAACGATAACTTACCCAAGAGCGCAAAAAACACGCACAACCATCGCAAAATTGCCCCTTGAATGTCTGGTATTGGAAACGGATGCTCCGGACATGCCCATGTATGGAAACCAAGGAAATGTTAATCATTCCAAACATTTAGTTACGATCTTAAATGAACTTTTTTTGCTTAGAAAAGAGCCAAAGCAATCGATTGCAGCGCAAATTTGGCAAAATAGCCATCGCGCATTCGGTATATGTGAATAAAATCGAAGGTTTTTGTTTATCGTTTGCGTAAATTGCACTGAGCTTGTGATTTGGCTCACATTTGCGTGTGAATGGTACATGAATCTTCTACGAAAGTGTGAGGACGGCATTACTTTATTAGTGGTCGCATGAGTATAATTGCCTCCGCTTTATAGCCCCATTTTGTAACACGCCAATAAATAACTAATAAGGAAGTCATAAACTATGAGCCTGTTTATGAGCCTAGTCGGAATGGTTGCACTGATCGCAATCGCAGTACTACTATCTGACAACCGCAAAGCTATTAATCTAAGAACAGTGGGTGGCGCTTTCGCTATCCAATTCGCACTTGGTGCATTCGTACTTTACATCCCTTGGGGTCGTGATCTACTTGCAGGTTTCTCTGCTGGTGTAGCAAACGTGATCGACTACGGTAAAGACGGTACTGGTTTCCTATTCGGCAGCCTAGTTAACTTTTCAGTTGACGGTATCGGTTTCATCTTTGCTTTCCAAGTACTACCAACTCTGATTTTCTTCTCTGCACTTATCTCTGTACTTTACTACATTGGTGTTATGCAAATTGTAATCAAAGTTCTTGGTGGTGGTCTTCAGAAAGCTCTAGGTACTTCTCGCGCCGAGTCTATGTCTGCAGCAGCAAACATCTTCGTTGGTCAAACTGAAGCACCTCTAGTTGTTCGTCCATTTGTTCCTAAAATGACTAACTCTGAACTATTCGCAGTAATGTGTGGTGGTTTGGCTTCTGTAGCTGGTGGTGTACTAGCAGGTTACGCATCTATGGGTGTACCTCTAGAGTACCTAGTTGCAGCGTCATTCATGGCAGCACCTGGTGGTCTACTATTCGCTAAAATCATCAAGCCTGAAACTGATACGCCAGACGACAACATCGCTGACGAAATGGACGGTGGCGATGACAAACCAGCTAACGTTATCGACGCAGCAGCAGGTGGCGCATCAGTTGGTCTACAACTAGCACTTAACGTTGGTGCAATGCTACTAGCATTCATCGGTCTAATTGCTCTAATCAACGGTATCCTAGGTGGCATCGGTGGTTGGTTCGGTATGGAAAACCTAACTCTAGAACTTCTTCTAGGTTGGATCTTCGCACCGCTAGCATTCATCATTGGTGTTCCATGGGAAGAAGCAACTATCGCTGGTTCTTTCATTGGTCAGAAGACAGTTGTTAACGAATTCGTTGCATACCTAAACTTCGTACCATACGTTGGTGAAAACGCTCAAGTTGTTGCAGCAACTGGTCAAGTGATGTCTGAGAAGACTCAAGCTATCATCGCATTCGCACTATGTGGTTTCGCAAACCTTTCTTCAATTGCGATTCTTCTAGGTGGTCTAGGTGGTATTGCACCAAGCCGTCGTCACGACATCGCACGTATGGGTGTTAAAGCGGTAATTGCTGGTACTCTATCTAACCTGATGGCAGCAACAATTGCTGGCTTCTTCCTGTCTTTCTAATTAGTTAGAAATCGATATATAGACGCCATAATAATATCGCCCCGTAGCAAGAAATTGCTGCGGGGCTTTTTTGTTTTTAGGCCTAGTGATTCTTTGGCATAAGCATCAGCTTGAAGTCGATTAATGGGTCTAGAATGTTTTTTTGAGATACAAACCGTTTGCGTTCTAAGGAGCACTACAATTTATTGATGGATACCTATAATGTATAAGCTAAAGGGATAGGATGTCTCTGTTGGCAAGAAAGTAACCTCGAAATCAACTCGAACGTTATTCTTCTGGGATTAAGCCAAAATTAGCGATACGCTATAGATGTTAGACACAACATGACTGATTTGTTGTGCCATAGACCAAACTGGTACTGTGCGGTGACAAGGATTGCAATTGGTAGCGAAAGTTATCAAGTCTTCAGGGAACCAAGTCCGTTCATTTGTGGCTACTGAGCATTACTAAAATATCCATCTATACTGGATGGAGGGCGAAGTAGTTAACTATTTGAATATATTGATCGGAGATAGAAATGAGCGATTTAAAAGCAGCAGCTCTACGTGCACTTAAACTTATGGACCTAACTACGCTAAATGACGACGACACGACTGAAAAAGTAGTGGCGCTTTGTCATGATGCGAAGACTGCAGTAGGCAACACCGCTGCAATCTGTATTTACCCTCGCTTTATCCCAGCAGCTAAGAAAGCGTTGCGTGAGCAAGGTACTCCAGAAGTACGCATTGCGACTGTAACTAACTTCCCTCATGGTAATGACGACATCGAAATTGCTGTTGCAGAAACAAAAGCAGCGGTAGCGTACGGCGCAGACGAAGTTGACGTAGTATTCCCATACCGTGCTCTTATTGCTGGCAACGAAGAAGTTGGCTTTGAGCTAGTTAAACAGTGTAAAGCAGCTTGTGGTGACATCACGCTTAAAGTGATCATCGAAACAGGTGAACTGAAAGAAGAAGCACTGATCAAGAAAGCTTCTCAAATCTGTATCGAAGCAGGTGCAGACTTCATCAAAACTTCAACAGGTAAAGTGCCAGTAAACGCGACTCCAGAGTTCGCGCGCATGATGCTTGAAGTTATTCGTGACATGGGCGTTGCTAAAACAGTTGGTTTCAAACCAGCTGGTGGCGTACGTACTGCTGAAGATGCAGCACTATACCTAGCAATGGCTGATGAGCTACTAGGCGCTGAGTGGGCAGACAACATGCACTACCGTTTTGGTGCTTCAAGCCTACTAACTAACCTTCTTAATACATTAGAAGTGACAGACCAAACTGCTGATCCAGCAGCATACTAATTTACCCGTCATATTTGACGTAGCAGCGTTGTTGCCTGCGCAAGTTCCTCCTAATCACATAGAGCTTCTATGCTCATAGGAATGAACTTGCTGGCCGCCTAGCTGCAACGCCAACTATATAGGGTGTAACAATATTTAGTCTGTTTGATGGAGTGGCGTTAAGTCACTCCACATTACCTCTTTCCCTACAAACCATACTCACTAGAGTTTGGGAGGCACTAATGTATCTACCTCAAGAAATTATTCGCAGAAAACGTGACGGTGAAGTCCTAACAGCTGAAGAAATTAACTTCTTCATTCAAGGTGTTGCTAAAAACACGGTTTCTGAAGGCCAAATTGCCGCATTCGCAATGGCTATCTTTTTTAATGAAATGACGATGCCAGAACGTATCGCACTAACGTGTGCAATGCGTGATTCAGGCATGGTGATTGACTGGAGCCACATGAACTTTGATGGCCCAATCGTTGATAAACACTCTACTGGTGGTGTTGGCGACGTTACTTCTCTGATGCTTGGCCCTATGGTGGCAGCATGTGGCGGTTTCGTTCCAATGATCTCTGGTCGTGGTTTAGGCCACACTGGCGGTACGCTTGACAAGCTGGAATCTATTCCTGGTTACAACATTACACCAACCAACGATGTGTTCGGTGAAGTAACGAAAGATGCTGGCGTGGCGATCATCGGTCAAACAGGTGATCTAGCTCCTGCTGACAAGCGTGTTTACGCAACTCGTGATATCACAGCAACAGTCGACAACATCTCGCTGATCACGGCTTCAATCCTATCTAAGAAACTGGCCGCTGGCCTTGATTCTCTAGTGATGGACGTAAAAGTAGGTTCAGGCGCATTCATGCCGACTTATGAAGCCTCTGAAGAGTTAGCAAAATCTATCGTTGCAGTAGCAAACGGTGCGGGCACGAAAACAACGGCAATCCTAACGGACATGAACCAAGTACTGGCTTCTTCAGCGGGTAACGCAGTAGAAGTTCGTGAAGCGGTTCAGTTCCTAACGGGTGAATACCGTAACCCACGCTTGTTAGAGATCACTCTAGCATCGTGTGCTGAAATGCTGGTGCTGGGTAACCTAGCTAAAGATTCAGACGAAGCGCGCGAAAAACTGATGGCAGTACTAGACAACGGTAAAGCAGCAGAGTGCTTCGGTAAGATGGTAGCGGGCCTTGATGGTCCAGCTGATTTCGTAACGAACTACGATAACTACCTAGAAAAAGCAGACATTATTAAGCCAGTGTACGCGCTAGAAAGCGGTGTGGTATCAGCAATGGATACTCGTGCAATTGGTATGGCTGTGGTTGGTATGGGCGGCGGTCGTCGCGTAGCAACTGACAGCATTGATTACGCAGTCGGTTTTGATCACTTCATTCGCCTAGGTGAAGTAGCAAGTGAAGATAAGCCATTAGCAATGATTCATGCTCGCAACGAACAACAGTGGCAAGAAGCTGCAACAGCATTACAAAATGCAATCACTGTGGGCGGAGAATATACAGCAACGCCAGACGTTTACCGTCAGATTCGTTCTGAAGACGTGTAAATAACAGATATCGGTATGCCTCGCGTATACCGATGAACAGAGTTCTGGTGCAAAGAGCAATAAGTTGGTGAAGAAAATGAAAAGAGCATTTATTTTAGTTTTAGATTCATTCGGTATCGGTGAAACAGCGGATGCGGACAAATTTGGTGATGTAGGTTCTGACACTATGGGCCACATCGCAGATCATTGTGACCAAGGTCTTGCAGACAATGCAGATCGTAAAGGTTCACTGACGTTGCCAAACCTGTCTAAGCTAGGTCTAGCGATGGCTCATAAAGAGTCTACAGGTCGTTTTGCTCCTGGTATGGATGCAGACGCTGAGATCATTGGCGCTTACGGTCACGCTGCTGAGCTGTCTTCTGGTAAAGACACGCCATCAGGTCACTGGGAAATAGCAGGTGTTCCTGTACTGTTTGACTGGGGCTACTTCACCGACAAAGAGAACAGCTTTCCAAAAGAACTGACTGACCGCATCCTTGAGCGTGCAGGCCTGTCTGGTTTCTTAGGTAACTGCCACTCATCTGGCACGGAAATCCTAGATAACCTAGGTGAAGAGCACATGAAGACTGGCCTGCCTATCTTCTATACTTCTGCAGACTCTGTTTTCCAGATCGCTTGTCACGAAGAGACATTCGGCCTACAAAACCTGTTAGACCTTTGTCAGATTGCTCGTGAAGAGCTAGAAGACTACAACATTGGTCGTGTTATCGCTCGTCCGTTCATTGGCCCAGGTAAAGGTCAATTCGAACGTACTGGTAACCGTCGTGACCTTTCTGTTGAGCCACCTGCAGCCACCATTCTTCAGAAGTTGGTTGATGAGAAGGGCGGTAACGTTCACTCAATCGGTAAGATCTCTGATATCTACGCGGGTTGTGGCATCACTCAGAAAACCAAAGCAACAGGTATCCCTGCGCTATTTGAAGCAACCAAAGAAGCGATCAATGAAGCGGGCGACAACACTATCGTGTTCACTAACTTCGTTGATTTCGACTCAGCTTATGGCCACCGCCGTGATGTTGCTGGTTACGCAGCGGCACTTGAGTACTTCGATGGTCGCATCAATGAAATCGTCGATATGATGAAAGAAGATGATGTGCTTATTCTAACGGCTGACCACGGTTGTGATCCGACATGGCCAGGTACAGACCATACTCGTGAGCACATCCCTGTGATTGTTTACGGTCAGAAGGTTCCAGCCGGTTCTTTAGGCCGTCGCGATACGTTCGCTGATATCGGTCAGAGCTTAGCGTCATACTTTGGTACATCGCCAATGGGACACGGTACAAGCTTTCTATAATAGTTAACGAAGAGAGAGGGAAACCTCTCTCTTCTTTTTTTGTTTTGAGATTAAGGATATTTTCAATGGCTACTCCACATATTAATGCTGAAATGGGTGATTTCGCTGACGTAGTTTTAATGCCAGGCGATCCGCTACGTGCTAAATACATCGCTGAAACCTTCTTAGAAGAAGTGGTTCAAGTGTGCGACGTTCGCAACATGTTTGGTTACACCGGTACTTACAAAGGTCGTAAGGTTTCGGTAATGGGACACGGTATGGGCATTCCATCTTGTTCTATTTACGCGACTGAGCTGATCAAAGACTTTGGTGTGAAGAAGATCATTCGTGTGGGCAGTTGTGGTGCAGTGAGCGAAGATATCAAAGTGCGTGATGTGGTGATCGGCATGGGCGCATGTACTGACTCTAAAGTGAACCGTATTCGCTTTAAAGATCATGACTTTGCGGCTATTGCGGATTACAAAATGGTGCGCGCGGCAGAAGATGCAGCCAAAGCTCTCGGTGTCGGCGTAAAAGTCGGTAACCTGTTCTCGGCTGAGTTGTTCTACACGCCAGATCCAGAGATGTTCGAAGTAATGGACAAATACGGCATTGTTGGCGTAGAGATGGAAGCAGCTGGCATCTATGGTGTATGTGCTGAATACGGCGCAAAAGCTCTAACGATTTGTACTGTTTCTGACCACATCAAGACTGGTGAGCAAACGACATCAGATGAACGTCAAACGACTTTCAACGACATGATGGTTATCGCACTGGACTCTGTTTTGCTTGGTGACCAAGAATAATATTGATTTGTCTTAGCTTGATAAGTTAACAGATAACAAAAAGCCCCGTTGCTGCCTGAGCGTCGGGGCTTTTTATTGGATTGCGATATTTATTCTCAATCTAGTGTCTTTATTGTAAGTCTAGTGTGTTTATGAGCTTACATTCTTCAACAGTAAGTTCTCACCAGACTTAGTCGGTCTTCTGCGAATCAGCATGATGAACAACACGCCACTCACAAACCCCATCAACACCATACCGATCATGTAGCGATCACTTTTACGGTAGTGGTGATCAGAAATCGCCGTCATCTTACCGGTTTCAAAAGTCACTCGAATAAAGCCGATGATCGTCTTCTCTGGTGAATAAATAGGTTCAACTAATTGTTGTCTGCCGATACTTGCTGTTGAAAGTGGCGTATCTAAGCCAAGAACCTCACGTACCGAGAGGGCTTTTTCGCTCGAAGCCAGTCGAATACCTTCTGCATCATAGATGGTGGTATCGAACACCAATCGGTCTTGAGATAGCTGGTTAGTCAGATCAAGCAATCGCTCTTGGTCTTGTTGCGTGATCATCTTGCTGGCTGAAAGTGATGCCTGAGAGATAAGCAGCTTGGTAAGAGTTTCCAACTGTTTTGCTTGGATCTTCTCGTTACCTTTACTGATCACGACCGTATTTTTAATCGTTACAACGAACATGGTAGCCAACAAAATGAGGGCTAGCATTCGTAAAGCGTTACGTATTGAGAACAATGATTCATTCATGTTTCACGAAGCCTGAAATAAACAAATGTTATGATTAAGACATATTGAGACTTGCGTTTTCAAATTGCAATAGGTTAACGTTTAGCATAGTTAATTAGGAATCATACACATGGACGCTCAGAAATATCTGCCGATAAAAAGGCATACGACATTATTAACTCGACTCCCCGAGACTCGTTTCGCTTCTCAACTCGCTAAATCCAAGGCCAATTGGATTGTGTTTGGTGAGTACTTATCTCCACAATCTTTCGATGACATCGACTTTTTCACTGGCACTTACAACACCATCCTCGATACGTGGAAGGTTGGGCATTATGAAGTGGCTTTGATGTCAGGCAATCTAACACCAGCACACGAAGAAATCCTCCAAGCGCTAAAGCTTGATTATGCTTGCCTTAGCGAGGTCCCAGACTTATCTAAGCCAGGTTTGATCGTGATGGATATGGATTCTACAGCGATTCAAATTGAATGCATTGATGAGATTGCTAAGCTAGCTGGAGTGGGTGAGTTAGTCTCTGAAATCACAGAAAGAGCAATGCAAGGCGAGCTCGACTTTGAACAGAGTCTGCGCCAACGAGTAGGAGCACTGAAAGGTGCGGATGAGTCGATATTAGAGCAAGTGCGTCAGTCTTTGCCATTCATGCCAGACTTGGTCGGGCTGGTGAATACTCTGAATAAGCTTGGCTGGAAAACAGCGATTGCATCAGGCGGGTTTACTTACTTCTCTGACTACCTGAAAGATACCCTTGCTCTTGACCACGCTCAGTCAAACACGCTTGAGATCGTCAATGGTAAGTTGACGGGGGAAGTCTTAGGCGATGTTGTTTCGGCGCAGACCAAAGCGGATATCTTGGTAGAGTTGGCTGAAGAGTACGAATTGGAACTGCATAATACCGTTGCCGTTGGTGATGGTGCCAATGACTTGGTGATGATGGGCTCTGCAGGTTTAGGCATTGCCTACCACGCAAAACCAAAAGTAGAGCAGCAAGCTCAAACTGCTGTGCGTTACGCAGGTTTAGGCGGGGTGCTGTGCATCTTGTCGGGTGTATTGGCTAAGCAGCAGAAGATCAGCTGGCAAGCGAAACCTTAGGGGGGCTCCCTAAGTGCTATTGGCTATGTATCTTATTTAGCAATAGTGGCTCAGATACAAAAAAAGCAGGCTATCAGCCTGCTTTTTCTATTTTCATGCTTAAGTTAAGACGCCACTCGAAGCTAGCGTGTTAGCTCCAATCGAATCAGCACTTCATCGGTAATGTCTTCTATCTCGCCATAACCGATAAACGCCGTCACCTCATTCTCTAGCTTCTTAGCTTGATGCATACTGATGCGTGAAAGCTCTTCTAAATCCGACTGGAATAAACTTGTTAGCGGATTAAAGATAGGTGCCGTGGTGACTCGCAATACATACACATCACCTAAGTGCTGCGCTTTCTTAATGAATAAGATGCGTTCCTTTGCTGAGGCGAAGTCTTTGACCAACTTGGTGTGTACCGACTGGATCTTATCGCCAAACTTAACCGCAGCAATATACACGTCATGATGCTTCGGTTCTGCACCTTCAATTCTTTTCAGTGGCTCAGCCAACAGTGAGTTGGTGTGACCCTTAAAGATGGGTTCCAGTGAGAACTTTTGGTTATGACCAAGTTTAGCAAGTAACGTTAGATGCTTATTCAGTGGGAAATTCACACCAATGATCTTACAGCGCAGTGTTGAACTTGGCTTATCAATGAATATTGGGTTGCTGACCATCTTGCTCAACAAAATGTTGTGCAGAGATTCGAGTAGTGAATGCGTTGGCAGTATCTCTTGCTTCTTTATCAGCTTACTTTGGTTTTGGTCGATAAGCCCATTAAGGAAAGCGATGGTACGCATTGTCTTGGCGTTCTCGGCAATAACCAACTGCACATTGCGGCCATTCGGACTTACTCGAATCACGTGGTAAGGCACGGTGCTCAGTGGCAGGTTCTTGTCATAGAGCTGCAGTTCATTGAAGTTCACTAATACCGGATCATTAATCTTGAGTACCATTGGGTGCTCAAGGCTAATGCTCAGTCCACGCTTCGAGATATCTAAGGTGTGTCCGTTCGCCGCTGCGCCATCTTCTGATGTAAGTTGCAACGGTGACTTAAATTGGTATCTCGGCTCTTTACGACGAGTCTGAGAGTCAAAGTAGATGCTTTGAATATTACCGACGACAGTGCGCGGGTGACGGAAGCGGTTCAATTCACTGCTTGGGATACGTGGTTTTTCACTCAGAAGATAATCAGCCGCACTTTCGTGATCGCCGATCTCTTGCAAGATTCCGCAATGCGTCAGTTGAGCTGAGCTTTGAGCCAGCGTCTCCGAGTGCTTAGCTAATGCTTGTCGTTCTGTGTCTGACAGTTCGAAAACCGAGAACTTGAACGCCTTCCAACTTTTACGTTTACCACCGATGTGCCAGAACAGCTGTCTTTGTTCACGAGAGGCTTCAGGCAGCATCATTGAATAGAACAAGGTCTTGTTTTGGTGTTCATGGGTAAAAGAGTAGATAACGTTACTGGTTCCCTTCACTCCTGGTTTTGCCAGCAGGTTCATACGTTGCTCGTTGAACAGGGTGCCCAGCGCTTGTTGATTACGCTCGTCGTGCCAGTATTGCCATAACGGATGGTTGTTATCCGTCAGTAGGGCAAGCTTGAGTTCGCTGCCGCTGAAAAACAGGGGAAGGTTACAAGTATGCTTTAGATAGGTGTGTTCGATTCCTCGAGTACGAGTTCGAATGATCCTATCTTGATTTTCATGGCTGGTTTTCTTGCTGGTGCTATTTAAAGACTCATCGAGTAAGCGAGCCACAATATTGTTGTCGCTTATCTTGATGGTTCTTAGAAATTTGACCGCGTTGTTCTCATAAGATTCGTCGATACCTAAAACACGAAATTCAACCGCTTGGTTAACATCGTTTTCTTGGGACTTTTCGATAAGCTCTGAGAACTTAACACTGATGATCTCGCCGAGGTTGTATCGAAAGGCACTCGGTACCTTGAACTTTGCACCCGACGGGGAGATATCAACCGTAACACCGTGTAGGCTTTGCCCTTTCGATGTGGTGATCTCGACCTGCGAGCTAATCTTGAGTCTGTTCTCTTGGCGTTTTAAGTCGTAACCTAGGTTAATAGCTTCCGCTTCGTACGGGCTATTGGCGCTAGTAATGTCGTGGTTACCTTGAGAAGATGTTTTAACAACGCTCAGAGGCTGAGTTCGCGGAGTCATTACTAACTCCCATGCGCCTTCTGTGTAACCTTTAAACTTTTTCGTACCACGTTGATATGCGTTTAACGCGATGTCATCGAGCCAGTGCTTACGGCCGTCTAACGTGAACTGACGACATTCATTATCAATGCGCCCACGTAAATCAATGCTCTTTGTACACGGAGCCATGATACGATTCAGTTCCATTTTAACCAGCAGTTTTAGAGACGGAGATTCGCCTTCTGTCATTTGAGAAAGAAGGAATTCGAAATCTTCGGCGTGGTAGGCCGGGATAAGACGTTCTGCTACAGATAGAATTTCAGATTGCTGCATACTTTTCTTGTTAGAATGGACGGTGCATTTATGTTATCGACTAGTTTAAATCGATCTTTAAGTATAAGTGGTATGACTGCAACGTTTATTTTCACCCGTACGGTCAAATAAGTCACAAATTGACAACATCATTGTGTAACTGAGTAAATTATTGAGGTTTTATGGCTAAGGCAAAACGAGCTTATGTGTGTAATGACTGTGGTGCTGACTTTCCACGTTGGCAGGGGCAGTGCAACGCATGTGGTGCTTGGAACACGATTACAGAAGTTAGGTTAGCCGCTTCACCTCAAGTAGCGCGCAATGAAAGATTATCTGGTTATGCAGGTGCAGTAACAGAATCGAGCGTTCAGACATTATCTGAAATTAATCTACAAGAAGTGCCACGCTTTAGTAGTGGCTTCAAAGAGCTCGACCGCGTACTCGGTGGTGGTGTTGTCCCTGGTGCTGCGATCCTGATTGGTGGTAACCCAGGCGCTGGTAAATCAACGCTGTTATTACAGACCATGTGTCAGCTCTCTTCTCAACTGCCGACTCTTTATGTAACCGGTGAAGAATCCTTACAACAGGTTGCAATGCGCGCCTCTCGACTCGGATTACCAAAAGAGCACCTAAAGATGCTCTCTGAAACTAACGTAGATAAGATCTGTCAGGTTGCTGAAAAAGAACAGCCAAAGATCATGGTTATCGACTCAATCCAAGTTATGCACGTTGCCGATGTTCAATCTTCACCGGGCAGTGTTGCTCAGGTTCGCGAATCGGCTACCGCATTAACGCGCTACGCAAAACAAAATAATGTTGCGGTGTTCTTAGTGGGGCACGTAACTAAAGACGGCACCTTAGCCGGACCAAAAGTGCTTGAACACATTATTGACTGTTCTGTTCTATTGGATGGCGGAACCGATAGCCGCTTTAGAACACTGCGCAGCCACAAAAACCGTTTTGGTGCGGTCAATGAGCTTGGCGTGTTTGCCATGACAGGCCAAGGACTAAAAGAAGTTAGCAATCCATCTGCTATCTTCTTGTCTCGTGGTGAAGAAGAAACCTCGGGCAGTTCGGTGATGGTTGTGTGGGAAGGTACTCGTCCATTGCTTGTTGAAATTCAAGCGCTGGTGGATTATTCCCAGCTGGCTAACCCGCGTCGTGTCGCTGTCGGCCTAGAGCAAAACAGGCTTTCGTTGTTATTAGCGGTGCTGCATAAACACGGCGGCTTACAAATGGCTGACCAAGATGTGTTTGTGAATGTCGTCGGTGGTGTTAAAGTAACCGAAACCAGTGCTGATCTTGCGTTGGTGATGGCTCTACTTTCAAGTTTCAGAGATCGCGCATTGCCAAAAGATGTGGTGGTATTTGGAGAAGTGGGCCTAGCGGGTGAGATTCGACCGGTACCAAGTGGGCAAGAGCGTCTTAATGAGGCATTTAAACACGGCTTCAAGAAAGCGATTGTACCGGCGGCTAACATGCCTAAAGGTGGTATTCCTGGAATGCAGATCCATGGCGTGAAAAAATTATCAGAAGCAATTAATGCTTTTGATGAGTTGTAATTGAGCTCACTTCAGCTACTCTATACAGCAGAAATTCAGTCTAACTTAAACGCCAATTGCGCTTTAGATTAGCACTAAACTAAACAATCATTTAGATTGTTTCTACAGATTGCCTTTTTCTATATGTTAGAAAAAGGCAAAGTTTTTTAGTCCCAAATGCATGCAAAGCTATCAGTCTTCACAGATTGTGATATACTCTGCGCGCATTTTATATCCTATTAACAGAGTAAGACAATGGCAGATTTATCGAAATACAGAAACATTGGTATTTTCGCGCACGTTGATGCGGGTAAAACAACTACCACTGAGCGTATCCTTAAGCTAACTGGTCAAATCCACAAGACTGGTGAAGTACATGATGGCGAATCAACTACTGACTTCATGGAACAGGAAGCTGAGCGCGGTATTACTATCCAATCAGCAGCTGTAAGCTGTTTCTGGAACGGTCACCGTCTAAACGTTATCGATACTCCTGGACACGTTGACTTCACAGTTGAAGTATACCGTTCTCTTAAAGTACTTGATGGCGGTATCGGTGTATTCTGTGGTTCTGGTGGTGTTGAACCTCAATCAGAAACTAACTGGCGCTACGCTAACGAATCAGAAGTATCTCGTCTGATCTTCGTTAACAAACTAGACCGTATGGGTGCAGATTTCTACAACGTTGTTGACCAAGTTAAAAACGTTCTAGGTGCTACTCCTCTAGTTATGGTTCTACCAATCGGCCGCGAAGATGAATTCGTGGGTGTTGTAGACCTTCTAAGCCGTAAAGCATACGTTTGGGATGACACTGGTCTTCCTGAAAACTACGAAATTCTAGATGTTCCTGCGGACATGGTAGATGACGTAGAGCAATACCGTGAAGAGCTAATCGAAACTGCTGTAGAGCAAGACGATGACCTAATGGAAGCTTACATGGAAGGTGAAGAGCCTTCTATCGAAGACGTTAAGCGTTGTATCCGTAAAGGTACTCGTGACCTAGCATTCTTCCCAACTTTCTGTGGTTCTGCATTCAAGAACAAGGGCGTACAAATCGTTCTTGACGCTGTTGTAGATTACCTACCTTCTCCAACTGAAGTTGATCCTCAACCTCTAATGGACGAAGCTGGCGAAGAAACTGGCGAACACGCTATCGTTTCTACAGATGAAACTTTCAAAGCGCTTGCATTCAAAATCATGGATGACCGTTTTGGTGCTCTAACTTTCGTTCGTATTTACTCTGGTAAACTGAACAAAGGTGACACGATTCTTAACTCATTCACTGGCAAAACAGAACGTGTTGGCCGTATGGTTGAGATGCAAGCTGATGACCGTAACGAACTAACTAGCGCACAAGCTGGTGACATCATTGCGATCGTTGGTATGAAGAACGTGCAAACTGGTCACACTCTATGTGATCCTAAGCACCAAGTAACGCTTGAGCCAATGGTATTCCCAACTCCAGTAATCTCAATCGCTGTATCTCCAAAAGATAAAGGCGGTTCTGAGAAAATGGGTATCGCGATCGGTAAAATGGTTGCAGAAGATCCATCTTTCCAAGTTGAGACTGACGAAGAGACTGGCGAAACTATCCTGAAAGGTATGGGTGAACTTCACCTAGACATCAAGGTAGATATCCTTAAGCGTACATACGGCGTTGACCTAACTGTAGGTGCTCCTCAAGTTGCTTACCGTGAAACTATCACTCAAGCAATTGAAGATAGCTACACGCACAAGAAGCAATCTGGCGGTTCTGGTCAATTCGGTAAGATCGATTACCGTATCAAACCAGGCGAAGCAGGTTCTGGCTTCAAGTTCAACTCTGTAGTTGTGGGCGGTAACGTTCCTAAAGAATTCTGGCCTGCAGTTGAGAAAGGCTTCGCATCTATGATGGAAAACGGCGTACTAGCTGGCTTCCCAACTCTAGACGTTGAAGTTGAACTTTTCGATGGTGGTTTCCACGCAGTCGATTCATCTGCAATCGCATTTGAAATCGCAGCGAAAGGCGCATTCCGTCAATCTATGCCTAAAGCTGGCGCGCAACTTCTTGAGCCTATCATGAACGTTGACGTGTTCACTCCAGACGATCACGTTGGTGATGTTATCGGTGACCTTAACCGTCGTCGTGGCATGATCAAAGATCAACAAGCTGGCGTTACTGGTGTTCGTATTAAAGCTGACGTACCTCTTTCTGAGATGTTCGGCTACATCGGTCACCTACGTACTATCACTTCTGGTCGTGGCCAATTCTCTATGGAATTCGCACAATACGCACCATGTCCAACTAACGTTGCTGACGAAGTGATTGCAAAAGTTAAAGCAGAAAAAGAAGCTGGTAAGTAATTAGCCCTTTTCTCAATTAGCTAAAAAA
>NZ_JADDYK010000060.1:119323-212004 GCF_015163615.1 Vibrio sp. OPT18 | reverse complement strand
ATGCGAGATGCGAGATGCGAGATGCGAGATGCGAGATGCGAGATGCGAGATGCGAGATGCGAGATGCGAGATGCGAGATGCGAGATTTGATGTTGATATGGCCCCTAAAAAGTAGACACAGGGGTTGTCCCGTATTTAATCAACACGGGACAGATAAAGTAGGGAGAGACTAACGCTTTAAGTCGATGTAAATCTGCTCTACCTTGGTACGAGCCCAATCTGTTTTACGCAAAAACTTTAAGCTCGATTTAATGCTCGGGTCTTTTTTAAAGCAGTTGATGTTCACCATGTAACTCAACTCTTCCCAACCGTAATGTTCAACCAATTCAGTCAGTAGCTTTTGTAGCGTGATACCGTGAAGTGGATTATTGTCTTGTGTCATGAGATGTTCTCGCCATTTATTTGAGCTAAGTATACCAGTTTCGCCTTATGAATTATCCGACCATTTGAGTTCGTAATCGGTGTGGATAATCGAAAGCTCTTCTCTACCTGTATCACCAAATAATTTAACCTGAGCCTGCATCCATTCTTCGAAACGTTTTATCTTTTCTCGATGAAAGTAACCCGGAGGCGCACACAAAAAGTAATTGTATTTAGGCTTCAGCGCGATGTTTCCGATTCGCACTAATTTCTTTTCTTGTAAATAGCGGTATACCAAGCTGTGTTTAACAAGCGCGACACCTTGAACGGATAGCGCACCTTCTAACACAAAATGAGAGCCATCAAATTGTAATGATGTGCGGCCCGCTCTTACCCCTGCGACTTGTAACCAGAGATTCCAATCCATATCAGGCCAACGGTCTTCAATCAGTTCCGCCTTATGCAGATCGTCGATGTCATAGATGCCGTGTTTGTCTTGATAGATAGGGTGACAAACCGGGTAAATGACCTCGTCCATCAACCAACGTGATTCGATGTTTGGGTAGTCTCCATGACCATATCGAACGCAGATATCGACATTAGAATCTTCAAATGTGACTAGCTTATTGGTCGGCTCAATTAGCATGGATAGATCAGGGTGGCGATCGCGAAAGTCGCCAATTCTCGGTACAAGCCAATGCTGAGCAAAGGAAGGCACGGTAGAGATCGACAGCTGAGTAGGGTTAGGATCTTGGTTGATGCGTCTTACCCCATCTTGAATATGGGCAAAGCCTTTCTTCGCTTGCAGGTACAGTACTTCGCCTTCATGGGTTAATACTATTTTTCGGTGTTGGCGAATAAACAGATCTGCGCCTAACCACTCTTCAAGTTGGCGAATTTGTTGGCTGACTGCCGCAGCCGTGACAAATAGTTTCTGTGCGGCGAGTTTAAAACTGCCTGTTTCAGCCGCCGTGTAAAAGTAATAGATCCCTTGGAATGGTGGAGTTCGTTCTCTCACATTAGTTTTCCTTAACTGAATGCCAGTATCTATCGTTTGTCGATGTTGCACTGTTGGTCGATTATTGACCATAACAAAGCAAAAGATCAACAGGAGAAAGGCTATGAATACGATCACAGCAACAGCAAATGCCAACCATTCATTTTTGTCATCATTATCAATTAAGAAATTCTATTCTAAATTAGGCCTGTACTTTCAAAATCGTAGAACCAGAAGGCAGCTGTCTGAGCTACCCGATTATTTACTGAGAGATATCGGGATTACGTCGGAACAAGTCGAGAAAGAACTGAAGAAGTCATTTTGGGAGTGATTCAAGGCAACGTAGCTTTTAACTCGATGTTGCTTTAACTCAACATAGTTTTGTCGGTGTCGAGAGGTTTACGTTACCGTACTATGTTGAGTTAGGTTTATGGTTTATATAAAGAAGTGGGAGATGAGATTTAACTCTCCAATAGCTCGTTTACTTCTTCGTGCAACCAATTGGTGAACGCAGTAATACGCTCTTCTCTCGGGGAGTTAGGGTTAAAGCATAGGTTGACTTGAACACCTGGTGTCATGCCAATATCAAAGGGTTTCACTAGCAAGCCACGTTCGATGAAGTCACCGGCTAAGCTGTCTGTCGCCAAGCAAACTCCGTGACCGGCCATGACCGTGGTTAACCCCATATCAAAGGTACCGACTTCCATCCACTGAATGGTGCTGCTTTGAGTCCATATGTTTGCTTGCCTAAACCATTCCTCCCACGGGAAACAACCGCTATCAAACTGAATCAGCCAACATTTGAGGAGTTGTTCAGGTGATGTGAAGTTCAAAGAGTTTGCGAGTTCAGGGGAACAAAAAGGGTAAACCGGTTCGTTGATTAGCATCTCAAGAGTCAAGCCTTCTTCAACACACAGATCTTCGCCCTGCAGAATAGCCACGTCAATCTCACCATGTTTTAAATTTGGGGTATCAGACCCTGTTAGCACCTTAATTGGGATTTCTGGGTGCTTTACCGAGAACTTCCACAGCCTAGGCAGTAACCAACGAGAAGCAAAAGAAGGGGGAGTTCTAACAACAAGCAACCCTTGAATAGGTTCTGATTGGATCTTGTTTAACCCCAGCAGAACCTCTTGAAATCCATCAGAGACATGTCTAAAAAGTGTGTGCCCTTCATGCGTCAAAGTCATTGCACGCCCCTTACGAATAAAGAGCTTACATCCAACCTGTTCTTCTAACTGTCGAATCTTCTGGCTGACGGCTGCTTGAGTGACGAACAGCTCTTCAGCCGCTTTGCTGTAATTGCTCAAGCGAGCCGCAACTTCAAAGTAACGGAGACCTGAAAGGTGACGCAGTCTATTGTCCATAATCTCAGCTTATAGTTCTTGTTAATAATGGTTGTTCGATTATCGAACAGGTTGTTTTCATAATAGCGATAAATAAACAGGGAATACAAGAGAGAGAACATGAAAGCAATAACCTGTTGGGTCGGAAGGTTTGTTACTCAGGTACTTAAAATCAATGAGAATACTAAAGTGAGGAAGAGGGCTAAATCTAGACAAGTTGTTTGCTCTAAATCGTTAAGTCATCGAATGAGAAAGGATGTCGGCTTAGATTACGAGAGTAGTGATGCTGCGGATTATACTAAGTACTTATAATGTGAGCTTACAAAAAAAGGAGCCATAATGGCTCCCTCTCGATTTTGATTATTCTTCCCAAACCACCAGTTTATCTTTCGGCCAGTTATGACCAACTTCATGATATTTCTGCTCAAGGATATGTCGCTTGATTTTGAGAGTCGGGGTTAACACGCCATTCTCAATGCTCCATGGTTCCTTAATCATCAATACACCTTTGATCTTCTCATGTGAACCGAGCTGCTCGTTCATTTTTTCGATAACGCGCTTTGTCGTTTTCTCATAGCGAGCTCTATCGAAATTAGGGAAGTCATGCGGTACCACAAGTAGGATTGGACCTGGTAGGCCAAGCCCTATCAAACACATCATTTCTACGCGGCTGTACTCAAACAGTTTGTTTTCGATTGGTACAGGGGCAACAAACTTACCTTTAGCGGTTTTAAAGGTATCTTTCTTACGTCCACGAATCGTTAGGTAACCTTCGCTGTCGATATCGCCGATATCACCAGTATGTAGCCAGCCATCGGAGTTAAAAGACTCTTGGGTTGCAATATCATTCTTGTAGTAACCAGAGAACAAGCCTTTGCCTCGAACTAGAATTTCTTCGTCTTCCGCTATTTTGAGTTCGATCCCCGGACCTGCATTACCAACTGTACCAATTTTATCGGCTCTGAATGGGTAGTTGAGCGTACTGTAGGCGAAAGACTCTGTCATGCCCCATGCCTCGGTAATGTGCAGGCCAACACTCTCATACCATGCGAGTAGAGCGGGTGATACAGGTGCAGAACCACACCCAAGAACGCGAGCTTGGTCTAACCCTAAGCCATCAGCAAGTTTCTTCTTAATGATGTTGTTGATAAACGGAATCTTCAGTAAGAAGTTCAGTTTCTTCTGTGGTAATTTGTCTTGGATTCGCTGCTGGAACAGAGTCCATAAGCGAGGAACTGAAATAAACAGTGTAGGGCGATGCATTTTCACATCATCAATAAAGGTGTCTAAAGATTCAGGGAAAGCCGTAACCACGCCCCCCATCACTGAAGAACCAAAGATGTAAACGCGTTCTGTAATATGCGCAAGTGGTAGGTAAGAAAACAGGCGATCGCCAGGTTGGATTCCAATATGGTCAATCAACCTTTGAACAGACCAAGTAAACGCGCCGTAGGTGAGCATTGCGCCTTTTGGTAGCCCTGATGTACCCGATGTATAAACAAGTGACATCAGCTTATCGTCGTGATGCTGAGGGCGTTTGGTTGATGCTTCATGTGCCTCAATGAGCTGTTCGAAAGTGTGTTGGCACTTCGCTGTGCTGTCGTATGGCAGTGAAATACTTACTAAGCTCGGATTGTCATCAAGTACTTTTTGAGTGGCTTTAGGATCGTCAAGCTTACCCGCAATCACAATTTTACTTTCACTGTGTTCAATACAGTACTGAATGGTATCTGCACCTGCTGTTGGAAAGATTGGGACGCTGACAAAATCTCCTAACATCATGGCAAGATCGCAGATGAACCACTCTGCACAGTTTTTCGATACGAGAGCGACTCGATCGCCAGGTTGGGCTCCGAGTCCTTCTAGTGCTGACGCCAGTTTCAGTGCTTTGTCGGCTACTTCTTTATAAGTAAATTCGACAAATTGGCGGTTAATAATCTGTTTCAAATAGACTTCATCTGGGCGTTCTTCTGCCCATTTTAAAATCATGTCATTGGGTGTAGGGAGAGCTGTTGCTTGTTCTTGGCTAAACTCGTTAGGCTGAATCATTGTCTAACTCCATGTTTTTCGCTAAGTTATTTTTGGTTATTTTTGTTAAAATCATGTTAAATGTACCATGATTTTTTCTTTTAGGGAGTAAAATTAGCGTTTTCTGTTATCTGTGCAGGCACGTCTGTAACTTGCTGGGGTTACACCTGTCCTTTTCTTAAAAATTCTCGAAAAATACGACACATCCTTGTATCCACATTGATAGGCAATTACAGCAATTTTTGACTCGGTATCCGCCTCAATCAACTTTTTAGCTAGTAGAACTCTTTTGTCACAAACAAAGTCTCTAAAGCTTACCCCAAAGTGTAGATGAAACTTTTTCGAAAAGTAGGTTGTTGAACAATGGCACTTCTCGGCGACCTCCGTTTCTCTGATTTCTTTGTTTATGTTATCCATAACATAGTTAACAACCTCAGAAGTAAACAATTTGGTAGGCAGTTGGTTGTTGTTATTTATGTCTCTGTCGAAATCGAAGTGAGGTTCGAGGATATGCTGTGTTTTACGCTTAAGTTCTTCGAATGTACTGGTCAGATGATTACTGTTTGTTTCGATAATGAAAAATATATTCTTATGATTTCGAACGATATTAGGTAACTGGTCCGAGCAAATAATGACTATTCGCTTGTTCAAGTTTTCACAAATAGATAATGCCATTGTAAGTAGTTGAAGTTTATCCGGTCTATTCAAGATGAAAAATACCAGTCTGACATCTAAGTTACTGATTATAGATATATCTTGCTTATAATTTTCAATTGGGAAGTAGTGGTTTATTTTATTGATAATAACAGCATTAAATTCACTGTCTTTATCTGATAATAAAGGTGTTACTACTTTCATATAAATACCAACTCTATTTCATATTCAACTTCGAGTTTAAAAATAGATAAATTAAGATGCATAATAATTAGATTAGAAGTACCACAAAAAAGTGCAAGTAAATGGCAAGAAAATCCTAACCTAATATATCTCTCACCTCTAGATTTAGTTTACAGGTAAACAAAGCCTGATACACAAATCAAGGAGAGGTTATCATGGATAAGTTTTTGAATAATTGTAAAGAATTCATGAAAGATGAAGAAGGGTTGACTGTAATCGAGTATGTAATCGGTGCAGCTTTATTGGTATTAGGTTTGACAACCGTATTTTCTGGTTTAGGGACTACACTAGCAGCTAAACTGAATACAATCGTCAATGGTTTATGACCGAAAAGGAGTGAGACAGCAAAGAGGGCTTACTTCGGTTGCCTACATTATCGCTGCTGCCTTACTTGTTATTGCAATAGGATTGGTTTTTTCTGGGATGGCAACAGCCTTACTAAGTAAAATCCAGAGCATTTTTTCGAGTGTATGAATTAAATATATGATTAATGAGCCTTCAGTTTTTTGGGCATTGCTAATTGCAGTTTCGGTATACGATGTTGAGAAACATCGTATACCAAATAAAATATTGATTATGTTTTTGTTTGTGTATTTCTTATCAATGTTTAACCGCAATTACAGCTTTGATGTTTTCTTAATGTCCTTCGTTGGATTCGTAGTGTTTTTTTGTTTTGGGCTACTCTTATATTTTGTAAGAGCAATGTCTGCAGGAGATGTGAAGCTATTAGGTATTGTGGGAATGTATCTCGGATGGGGACAATTACTTGATGCATCGTACTTTATCTTACTTTCTTCTGGAGTGATCGGGACTTTCTACCTGCTATATAACTTTGCCAACTCGAACAGCATTAGTATCAAAGGCTATTTTGAAAATAAGCTAATTGTGCTTGGTGGGGTAGCACCAGTATTAGATGAAAGTGCTAGTTTGCACGCTAGGTATTCAAATAAGGTGACGATGCCTTTTGCACCCTCTGTTGTTATGGGATTAGCGATGTATAGCTACTTTACTTGAACTGTTGTTGGTTAGCTTTGTGGAGAGGAATAATATATGGATATTATAGGGCGTACTGCTCCAACAACTTTGAAGCCTCAAATTTCAGCCCCAGCCGTTCCTACATCTCTTGATATGCTGGGTGTTCCTGAAGTTGTTATAGAAAACCTTGTGTTGAAGCACCTTTCAGCCTATCCCAAATCGGATGTTTTAGAACTTTCTAACTATTTGTGTGTTGTGACACATATTGTTGAAAGCGCGTTGGCTGTGTTAAGAACAAAGTCATTGATTGAAGTTTTTCAACCAACCTCTAACCTTTCTCTCTCATCGGCATCTCATAGTCATGTCCGTTACTCCCTTTCTGAGAAAGGGCTTGAAGAAGCTGATCTTGCCTTCAAACGTGATGCTTATTTAGGGCCCGCACCAGTTTCGCTTGACCAATACAGTGATGTGGTCAAACAGCAAGACCTGAGAGTAGAGCTAGTCACTAGACCACATGTCGAAGCTGCTCTGGATGATGTATATGGTGTCGACAAAATGATTTCAGTGCTAGGGCCTGCAATCAATTCTGGACGTGCCTTGTTGCTGTATGGGCATGCGGGTACGGGTAAAACATTTGTAGCGTCGCGCATTGTCAATGCGCTGCATACATCGGTTTTCATTCCTTATGCAGTTTATGCATTAGGCAACATCATTAAAGTGTTTTCTGCACAACATCATAAACCGTTGGATAGTAACGGCAGCGATCAAAGCATTTCCCTCAAAGATCAGTACGACAAGCGCTGGCTTAACTGTGAGAGACCGAATATTCAGGTGGGTGGTGAGCTTACTATGGATATGCTTGAAGTGAATCATTCAGAGAACAGTCGCGTTTGGTTAGCGCCTGTACAAATGATGGCAAATAATGGGATCTTTATCATTGATGACCTTGGTCGTCAGCCCATGCCGGTGGATGCGCTTCTTAATCGTTGGATTGTACCGATGGAGTATTCCTTCGACTATTTGTCGCTGCCTAATGGTCAGCAGATAACGATGCCATTTGTATTAACTCTTGCCTTTTCTACCAATCTAAACCCCAAGAAAATAAGCGATCCTGCCTTTTTACGTCGTTTGGGTTACAAGATTGAATTCAAGCCACTTAATCAGCGAGATTATGAAGCTTTATGGATGAGTGTCGTTGCTGATAAAGAGGTAGAGCTTCAAGACGGTTTTTTTGAGCGTTTGTCTCAAATGCACACGCTTCTAAAAGTGCCACTTTTCCCATGTTTACCGAAAGATCTCGTTGGTATAAGCAAAGACATTCTTTCGTTTGAGCAACTCCCACCTGTTATCACATTCGATATTCTTTCCATGGCATGGGAAGTTTATTTTACCTCTGATGGACACGAGGAAGAGAATAATGAATAAGAGTCAAGTTTTCCTACTGTTTTTACTGTCCGTAGTATTCGGCTTAGCGGCTGTATTTTTTGCTAAGCAGTGGATGGATGATCAAGTTCAGCCAACCGTTGAAGTTGAAACGGTCGAGCGTCACCCCGTTGTTGTCGCATCACAAGAAATTGAAGCCGGAACTATTATCGAGGATCAGTTTTTAACCACCAGATTGATGGAAGTTGATTGGATTAATGAAAATAACTATTCGGATAAAGCAGAGCTGATTGGCAAGGTTGTTGCGAATACTGTCTATGCGGGAGAGGTGCTTCACAAGTTACGATTTACTGTACCAGGAGAAGGGTCAACGCTTGCAGCTCTTATCCCTGAAAATAAACGTGCGGTAACGATACGTGTTGATGATGTTATTGGTGTGGCGGGTTTCTTATTGCCGGGTAACAAGGTTGATATTCTTAATACGGTTTCTTACGGAAAAAACTCTGCAGCGACTCAAACAGTATTAAAAGACATTAAGGTTTTGGCTGTCGACCAAACAGCTAAAACGAAAGAAAACAGTCCGATTATTGTACGAGCGGTAACACTTGAGATGACGCCGAAAGAGGCAGAGAAACTTCTCACGGCTAAAAGCAAAGGCGATATTCAGCTGACTTTGAGAAACCCACATGAAGTTGAGAAAAAAGTGGTTCGTCGATATGTGCCTAGACCGAGTGTCACCATTATCAAAGGTACAGAAACATCTAATGTGCGCGTCAAGGATTGAGGTGAAATATGAGAATATTAATTGCGTGTGTTTTGAGCCTGATTTGTATTTCGGCGGCCAGTGTAGCGGCGTTGCAAACGGGAAAAACAGTCACGGTTCCACATCATAAATCTACGCATGTCGTGCTGTCGGGAAAAGCGGCGAAGGTTTCTCTTGGTGATCCTGAAGTTTTAGATATTGTAATTTTAAAATCAAATGAAGTGTTTTTAATTGGTAAAAAATTAGGTGCGACAAACCTAATGGCTTGGGACTCTCGAGGTCGGTTGATTGAGTCTATTAACATTGAGGTTACTCATGATCTTAATAGCCTCAAAGCTAAATTATATGAGTTCCTTCCTGATGAAACTATCGAAGTGCACAGTGCGCAGAACCGTCTATTATTGAGCGGTCAGGTCAGTAACCAACAACAAATGAATGTGGCGATGCGAATCGCAGAAACCTATTCGTCAGGGCAGGCTGCTGACGCATCAAAAGAAAGTGGAAGTGAACAAGCTGCAGCGACAGGTGTTATTAATTTGATGTCGATCGGAGGGGCTCAGCAGGTGATGTTAGAGGTAACGGTTGCTGAGGTTCAAAGAAGCTTGGTAAGAAAGTTTGATGCGAACTTCCATTTCTTCCAAACCAGTGGATCTGACTTTTCTTGGGGGGCGTCTTCAGTCCCTGCCGGTGTGTTAGGTGCAACCCCTATTTTCAATATTCCTACCTCTACTGATTACGGTATTTTAGGTTCTTTCATTGATAGTAATACATTGTTTACTTTCGCACTGGACGTAGCAAAACAAAACGGGGTTGCTAAGGTGTTGGCTGAACCGAACTTAACTGCATTAAGTGGTTCTAAGGCTGAGTTTTTAGCGGGGGGTGAGTTTCCCATTCCGGTGCCTGACGAAGATGGTATTACCATTGAATATAAAGAATATGGTGTAGGTTTAAAGTTCATCCCCACGGTACTCAGTGACAAAAAAATCAACCTAAACTTAGCGGTTGATGTGAGTGAGATTGCCAATAGTAGCTCGTTAACGATTGATCCTGGTACCACCAATGCGACTTACTTTATCCCTCCAATTACCCGAAGAAGTGCATCGTCGACGCTTGAGTTAGCCGACGGTCAAACCATAGGTATTGCGGGGTTGTTGAGTGAGAATGTTAGGGACATCAGTAACAAGATGCCAGGTTTTGGCGATGTGCCGATTTTAGGTCAGCTTTTCAATAGCCAAGAGTACGTATCTGGTGAAACAGAGCTCGTTATTCTTGTTACTCCTCGACTCGCTAAACCTATTGACCGAACGAAAGTGACGTTACCAACTGATGCCTTTGTTGATCCTAATGATTTGGAATATTACTTGTTAGGCCGAAGCGCTTACATCGCTGAACCGTCTGAATCTGATTCAGAACAATCTCAAGCTTCACAGGATATATCACCGACCGATGGTGGTAGCGAAGGCTCATTTGGGCATGATTTATAAGGGGATAGATATGACTAAAATAATGATGATCTTTCTCACAATGTTATTGGTTGGCTGTGCGAACGATGCTCGTTTAGGGCACTCGGTAGCACTCGTGAAAACAGAGCAAACGTATAACCCTAATGCGACCCAAGAGAATTTACTCGAAGTACCTGATGGTACAGGGGAGCGGATGCAGACTGGTTACGACAGATATGTAGGCAGAGGTGAAAATGATCTGTCCGGAAGTAGTAGCCAGATCTTAGAAGATTTTAACTAAATCTGGAGGTACTCATATGTTGTATCGAGTATCACAAAGCCCTAAAAAACAACAAGGCTTAGTTGCGGTGATGATTACCGCTGCCTTGCTGGTTTTTCTAGCTGTCTCAGCGCTAGCTGTAGACATAAACCATATGGTTGTAAATAAAACGCGCTTACAAAATGCAGTCGATTCTGCAGCGTTGGCTGCCGCAACCATATTAGACAATAGTAAAGATAAAGATGCTGTAGACGCAGAAGTGGGTACGGCACTCAATGCCATGGCGGCTTCAACTGGGAATCAAGAAATTGATTTCTCTACTGCTTCTATAAACATTGATTATTCTAATGATCCACAGGACTTTACTGGCAGTGCAACTTTTGGTGCAAATAATGATGTTTATGTGCGTGTTCGCGTAGATGCACTAGAGATGGATGAATTCTTTATTCAACTGTTTGGCCTTGAAAAAGTGGTATCGGCAAGTGCTGTTGCAGGGCCGAGTTCAGGCCTAGCTTATAATAATGTTGTACCCATTGGAGTGTGTATTGGTGATGGTACTTCTGATAATGATGTTAATGAAGATGGTTATCATGACGAAACCGGTGAAGAGATAACCAATGTGTTCGGTTATGAAGTTGGAACCGTTCACGCCTTGAAGGTTGGAGACAGTAGCCTATCTGAAATGGGTAATGGTAATTATCACCTGCTGGACTTTGGTTCTGGTGGTAACACAATCAAAGAAGGCTTAGGTGGTAGTTATGATCAGCCAGTTAAAATTGGTGAAGATATCACAACCAAACCTGGCGGCACGGTTGGTCCAACAGGCGATGGCTTAAATACTCGTTTTGGTGATTATGGCGGTGGATTATCGGCATCTGATTACCCTTCAGATTATGTGACCACAGAACCTACCAATGAAATAACGATTGATGCCAATACCGGAGAGATCACTTTCGATGATAGCTACGATTACGCTCAATATAAGTTAGATACCAATGCCTGTATAGCAAGTGGCGGTGCTGGGTGCGCATCTAATGGTGTTGCTTGGCGTCGTATTTTACCTATACCTATGGTGGACTGCTCGGGTAAAAGTGGCGGCTCTACCGACTTTACAGTGAATAAAATTGGCTGCTTTTTCTTGTTGCAAAAAGCACCAACGAACAACTCAGGTACACCCGCCGTTTTTGGTGAGTTTATACATTCTTGCAGTGTTACTGGTGGCTCTAGTAGTAATCAGTCGACAACCGAAGGGGCTTACAGGATTGTTTTGTATAAGGATCCTGATAGCGGGGAGTCGTAATTATGGCACTATCTAATAAACATCAACGTGGTTTTGCTGCTGTAGAGATGGTTATTGCTACCCCTGTGCTACTGTTTTTTTTGGGGTTGGTGATTGAGCTTGGCAATATTCTGATTCACTACAATGTTATCTCTAAATCTGTACAAAATGGCGCACGATATGCTGTTAGTGAGGTTTACGATACTAAAGGTGGCACTATTGCACCAACTTTGGAGATTCAAAATGTGGTGGTTTACGGTCAGAGCAGCGTGGGGACGGCAGTACTATCTACATTGACGACATCGGATGTAACAGTAACACCACCCTCTATTGACAGCTATGTGCGAGTCAGCGTGACATATGACTATGTGCCGTTGTTTCTGTCTATTCCTTTATCCGCCACAAGTTTTTCTATTCCGTTAAGTGTCACTTCGGTGATGAGGGTATTGTGATGAAGAGGCTTAAAAGACGAATCAAAGGGCTGGCCATTATTGAGTTCACTTTAGTCTCATCGTTAATTTTTCTACTGCTCTTTCTCATTTTAGCGTTGGGTGCCTATATATTTTCGCTGCAAATGGTCAGTGAGGCGACGAGGAAGGCCGCTAGATTAGCGACGGTATGCTACGTCCTTGATAGAGATAATATTGCGGGAATGGTGGTGAATGATATTCCTCTTGTTGGGTTTACTAATGCGAATTTAGAAGTGGCTTACTTAGACGCGAGCGGTAGTGAAATTACGTCTGGTTACGAGACTAATCCCGGATTTGGCACCATTAAATTTGTGCGTGCTAGGGCTACGGGTTATGGCATTCAGTTAATCAGTAACCTAAGCTTTCTAGGAAATAATGGATTTCTTGCAGCCCCTGCGTTTGAAACAATACTGCCAGCAGAAAGCTTAGGGGTGGTAAGGGCTGAAGCTGGCACAGACATCAAAAATCGGTGCCCATAAGCGGTTATTTAAAAGGAGATGAATATATGGGGGAAGCGATCAAAATAACGCCTAATGAAAACGATAAGGATATGACGCGTTTAAGAACGAATCTAAAGGTTTGGTTGGTCTACAGCACTGACGCCTTTCATTTGCATATGACTCAAGAGCTAAAAAAATGCCGAAATGTTCATGTGACGTCGTTTTCTCTTGCGGCAATGAGTGAGGAATACTTAAAAAGTGCGGATGTTCCAGAGCTTATTTTCGTTGAAGCTCACGGGAATTGGGCGCAAAAAATGGTTGAGTTGCAAGGGTATGATTTGTCTTTAGAAGACAAGGACTTGTCTTTAGTTGTGCTCGGTGATGAAAGTGATAATGGGTCACTAAAAATCGCACTGCGTTTAGGAGCTTCAGATTTTTTGTCTCACAATGTGACCCTATCTGACCTACTGCCACTCTTGAAGAAAACGGCCTCTGAAAAGCTTGAGAACTCCAGTTACGGAGAGTTTATCTTGTTTTTGAACACCAAAGGAGGGATGGGTGCAACCACCTTAGCGTTAAATACTGCCATTGAGATGGCCACGCAACATCCTAACGAAGTACTTTTACTCGATATCGATCTTCAATTTGGCGTGATACCTGATTATTTGAACATAACCCCCACTTATAGTGTTTCGGATGCGATCAACAGTTCTAATGATTTGGATGAAATGTCTTTGGGGTCATTGGTAAATAAACACGAATCAGGTCTCCATGTTCTAAGCTTTAAGCATGAGAATAACGCAGATGATTTCGAACAGGCTCAGAAAATTGGCAGATTACTTCCAATTCTGCGTCGCTTTTACCCTTATGTGATCATTGATCTGTCTAGAGGCTTAGATCACGTGTTTGCATCAGCAATATCACCTGCGACGAAAGTACTTTTGGTTTTGCAACAGAGCTTAGTGTCAGTAAAAAACACAAGCCGACTAATTAAATCTCTGAAATTTGAGTACGGCTTACAAAGTGACTCAATAGAGGTCATTCTCAACCGTTATGAAAAGCGACATTCAATTAAGTTAAAAGATGTAGAGCAGGCGGTGGGTAATCACAATATACATCTTATGCCTAACGATTTTAAAGTTGCGCTGGAGAGTGCCAACTTGGGACAGCCCTTAGTTCAGTCGAGAAAGAAAAGCTCTATTACTCGCTCTATCATCGATTTGTCTCATGTTCTATCACCACCAGAACAAGAAGAGAAAGGGTGGCTGAAAAAGTTGTTTTCATAATGGGTTGATGAAAAGTAAACACGAGGGATTGTGATGTTCTTTAAACGAAAAAATGTAAATCCAGAGTTTGAAAAAAAAGTAGAACAGATTTCGCATGATTCAGAAGATGCCAATCCTGTTGACCGTTTATCCAATGTTGAGGCGTCTAGTCACTCTCGAAATACGGAAGCGAGCGTTGAAAAGGAGAAGGCGATTGATGAGGCTCGAAAGGTTTTAGAGCAGGAGCTCTCAATCAAACACTTCTTTCATAAGCAGCTGCTGGAGACCCTAGATTTAGGATTACTTTCTAGCTTGGAGAAAGAGCGCGCTAAGCTCGATTTACACGAAGCCATCGTACAGTTAATGGCTGAAGATGGTAGCCATGCATTGAGCGCGGAAGGGCGCAAGCGGGTTATCAAGCAGATAGAAGATGAGGTTTTTGGCCTTGGTCCGTTAGAGCCTTTATTAGCTGATCAAACCGTGTCAGATATATTGGTCAACGGCCCAAAAAGTGTTTACGTTGAGCGAAGAGGTAAACTCGAAAAAACGCCCTATACCTTTCTTGATGACCGCCATCTGAGAAACATTATCGACCGCATAGTAAGCCAAGTAGGGCGCCGCATAGATGAAGCGTCACCTATGGTAGATGCGCGCTTAGTTGATGGTTCACGTGTTAATGCGATTATCCCACCTCTCGCACTTGATGGTCCTTCCGTTTCTATCCGTCGCTTTGCTGTTGACCGTTTGACTATGGATAACTTGATTGACTATGACTCAGTGTCTCCTCAGATGGCTAAGTTTGTCGAAGCTGCGGTTAAAGGTGAATTAAATATCTTAATCTCCGGAGGAACAGGGTCGGGGAAAACAACCACACTGAATATCTTTTCTGGCTTTATTCCTCGAGATCAACGAATTATTACCATAGAAGACTCGGCGGAATTACAACTTCAACAACCTCATGTCATTCGCTTAGAAACCCGCCCTGCCAACCTTGAAGGGAAAGGAGAAATCAGTCAGCGCGAATTGGTTAAAAATACCTTACGTATGCGACCTGATCGAATCGTGGTCGGGGAGGTACGTGGTAGCGAAGCCGTTGACATGCTAGCGGCGATGAACACGGGTCATGATGGTTCACTTGCCACCATTCACGCGAATACCCCTCGTGATGCCTTGAGTCGTGTCGAAAACATGTTCTCAATGGCTGGGTGGAACATATCAACCAAAAACTTACGAGCTCAAATAGCTTCGGCTATCCACCTTGTTGTTCAAATGGAACGCCAAGAAGATGGTAAGCGTCGCATGGTGAGTATCCAAGAGATCAACGGCATGGAAGGTGAGGTGATTACGATGTCTGAAATATTCCGTTTTCAGCGTAAAGGTATTGATGAAGATGGCAATATTATCGGTTATTTCACAGCAACGGGGGTTGTGCCTCAATACCATGACCAGTTAGTCAAACGTGGACTCGATCTGCCTTTCGAGCTCTTTAGTGAGACCAAAGGTTAAGGAGAGATTATGGACAATGTAAGCGTTTCATTAGGCCTATTGTTTATCGCAGTACTTTTTATTTCCCAAGCGTTGTTGTTACCTGCTGCAGGTAAGAAAGCGAAGCATAAAGAGCTGTCTCGTCGCTTGAAAGAGACGCAACGTAATATCGATGCAGAGAGTTTGTCATTACTCAAAGAGCACTATAACAAAGAACTCTCCCCGCTGGATCGTAAGCTCATCGTTATCTCTTTTTTCGCGGGCTTGAAAAAAATGTTGGAACTGGCAGGTATGAAAGTGGCATTAAGCCGATTCTTACTGATTATTTCTCTTTGCGCTGTATTGCTCTCATTGATATCGATAATGACCAACCAAGTGTGGTTCATAAGTGTCGCGGCATTCATTTTCGTTTGGGTTATTGCTTACTTGTTTGTGCAAAACCGAGTGACTTACCGAATGGCTCGATTTGAAGAACAACTTCCTGAGGCGTTGGATATTATTCGACGTGCCTTACAAGCAGGGCAACCGCTCGTTCAATCATTTAATGAGGTTGGCGAAGAGCTTCCTGACCCAATAGGTACCGAATTTAAGAACACCTATAACTTACTTAATTATGGTTATGATTTACGTCTAGCGATTTTACAGATGACAGAGCGAGTACCCACTGTATCAATGTTGGCTTTTTCTAGTGCCGTAATGTTGCAAAAAGAGACTGGGGGTAATTTATCTGAGAACCTGCAAAAGGTATCAGAAGTACTTAGAGCGCGTTTTAAACTGGAAAGGAAGGTAAAAACACTCTCTGCTGAAAGTCGCTTATCAGCATGGATTTTAACATTATCCCCTTTTGGTTTGTTTTTCGCATTACGGGTGGCTAGTCCCGAATATATCGAGCCACTTTATAAAGACCCACGCGGTTTATCGATGGTCAGTGTCGGTATTATTCTTTTGGCCATTGGGGCCTTGTGGATTAAAAAGATCATCAGCATAGAGATTTAACTTATGGAACTACTCAATATTGAAGTCTGGAAGCAGATGTTAGAAGAGTTTGGGATCAGCTCTCAGGTGGTTATTTATGCGATGATTTTGCTCACTACTGTCTTGTTTACATTGACTGTTGGGTTTCTGTTTTTAGGAGCTCGATCTCCTTTAGACAAGAAGCTAAGACAAATATCTGAAGAGGGAAGTGTTGGTGGTCGCAAACCCTATGATTTCTCAAATACGCTTGAATCATTAAGCCCTTTTATAAGTAAAGGTAACAAAAAGGATAATGAAACTTACTCAGAAAAGCTGATGCATGCTGGGTTCCATGAGAAGAGTTCATTATCAGTTTTCTATGCGTTGAAGGTTTTATCTAGCTTAATAGGTATCGTCGCTGCTTTTATGGTCTATTACATATCGTTGGGTGGAGACTACAATAACTTACTCATCATGACCTGTGTTTTTCTTGGAACGTTTACGCCAAATATTGTACTGAGTAAGTTACAAAAAGAGCGTCAGAAAAAAATTAGAAACGGTGTCCCTGATGCGCTTGATCTTCTTGTTGTGTGTACTGAGTCTGGGCTTGGTTTTAATGCAGCCCTTGGCCGTGTCGCATCTGAGCTCTATGTCTCTCAGCCGGAGCTTGCGGATGAACTAGAGACTGTGTTTGCTAAAATCCAAGCGGGTGTCACCATGCCTGATGCGCTTAGGCAGCTTATCGAACGAACCGGTTTAGTCGAGTTGGAAGGTTTGGTTTCTTTGCTTTCTCATGCATCGAGAATGGGCGGAAGCTTAGCTCAAACGCTCCGTGACTATACTGAAGACTTTAGAGATAAGCGTCAGCAAGCCGCTGAAGAAATCGCGGCGAAAATACCGACTAAAATGTTATTCCCCATGTTGATATTTATTTGGCCTTGTTTTTTCATTGTCGCACTTGGCCCTGGACTCTTGATCGTAATGGACGCATTAACTGCGCCGGGAGCAAGTTTATGATGCTATACAACAAGTTTATTCTTCTACTATTGCCAATTTTGCTACTTGGTTGTGCTTCTTCGGATGAGCCGACCAATCAATTTGATGCAGAATTGTATTCTGGTAAACCAATCGATTCTTTAACTAGTGATGATCCACCGCTAAATGAAAAAGAAGCAATTATGCGCGGTGACATTGCTCTGCGAGACAACAATATAGACTTGGCCTTATATGAATATATACGCTCTTTGTCCTTCCCTGAAAAAGAGTTTCACGATAAAACCTTATTCACTATTGGCCAAATACATTCGTCTCGCGGTAATTATGCGTTGGCCGAGAAAGCTTACCTAGCAGCGCTAGATTTTAACCCTGCCCACACTGAAGTGCTGGAACAGTTAGGCGTTCTATACACCAAACAACGTCGTACAGATGAAGGTCGAAGCTATTTCTTTAAAGCGATAAATTCAGACCAAGTTCGTTTAAAAAGCAGTGAAACTATCCAGAACTACCAAGCGTTGAGCCAAAGTGAAGTGGCCAGTTTGAAGGTAGACAGCATGTCCCCAGCATTGGCTTACATGGGAATTGGTGTATTGGAAGATGTTGACGGAAAGCATCAGATCGCACAAGAGTACTTTAAAAAATCGCTGACGATAGACAAAAGTTCAGTCAAAGCTTTGTTGAATATGGGCTACTCTCATTACATGTACGGTAATTATAAGGAAGCGTATCAGTACACGCGCTCAGCTTTAGAGTTAGAGCCGAATAATGAAAAAGCTCAGAATAATCTGGCGCTTATTTATTTAGCCTCTGGCGATATTAAGAAGGCAACCAACGTGTTCATGAGGCACATGGACACACCGGAAGCGTTGAATAATGTTGGCTACTTCCTGATCTTACAAGGAAAACCTGATCAGGCGGTTCCATATTTACAACAAGCTATCGATAAAAAATCATCTTACTACAAAGTAGCAAATGAAAACTTAAACAGAGCACTAGCGGAAGTGAGAGAGATGGAGCAATAGTCATTTAGAATTTGGCTTAATGAAAAGGATATTCATATTGCCTAAAAGTGATAATTTTAACAAAGACATCATAGCTATTTATGCAATTTGGCTCGTATGTGCCATTTTCATATTTGTTTATAAGTGGGAAAGCATTTCAATGCTCAACCTGAATGACAATGACGATTATATGCGTTTTGTTCAGTTTCAGGAGTGGATGAGGAATGGTCATTGGTACCTAGAGCCAATGAGTAACTTCAATGCCGCTGATGGCATTGTTATTCATTGGTCTCGTTTTCCTGATCTCGTTCTGTCTTTTGTTGCCTTTCCACTATTGTTTATCGTTGATGATAACCTTGCTTATACAATATCCATCTCTCTTGTCCCCCTGCTTTACTTGCTGCTTTTTTCACTGTCATGCTTTTACTTAGCTGACCACCTCTTTGGTGCCAAGTATCGCTTTATTAGCATGATGTTTGCGATTTCTTCGCCTTCAATTATCCATTTTTTACCCGGTTCTATTGATCATCATAATATTCAGCTTATCTTCGCTGTATTGTTTTTAGCCTCGACGCCGTTAAATCACAACCAATTGTGCCAATCATGGCGTGTTTATGCTCAAGCAATCTTGTTGTCTTTATCTTTGTGGACAGGGTTAGACAATGTATTGTTATTTATGATTTTCTTCACGATTTACACCGTGTATTACGGTCTTGTTCGCCATGAGTGGTTTGGTTATATCTCTAAGCTGTATGCGAGTTCTGCTCTGTTTGGGGTTTGTGCGGTTTTATTAAATCGGCCTTACGATGAGTTTTTTGTTTTTAAGTACGACGAAATATCATTTGTTCTCATTATTCTTTTCTTCTGTGGTTGGCTATTTGTCAATATTTACAGTCGGTTAATGAATGAAGGTCAGAACCTATTGCCAAAGGCTTTGTTATTCTTTTTTCTTGCTGTTTTATTTTTAATCCCAGTGGCAGTACTTTACCCTTCACTCAGTAGTGCTTTATTAATTGATTACCCCCCGTTACTAAAAGTGTATTGGCTAGACCAAGTGACAGAAGCGAAATCGATCGTTAGATATGTCGCAAGTCATGGTTTTTTCTCAATAGAGAATTACGCTTTGCTCGTGATTCCTGCCACTTTGTATCCATTTTTTAAACGTAAAAACGACCACTGCACAATTTTGTATCTCATCTTTATGTTCAATTTAGCCCTTGCGATCTTTTGGCAGATTAGAGTCATGAGGTTGTGTTTTGTGTTAGCGGCGCCACTCCAGGCGTATGTGGTTCTTCAGTTAGCGGATTACATACGTTCCTCCATCATAAAAGCGACGGTTATTATTTCTGGAGCACCACTAGCGGTAGCGTTTGTCATTCTCGCGTTGTCGCCAACCGAAGAAATTACAACTACTCTTGATCAAAAGGAGCAATCGCTGAAGATTCATAAGGTGTTAAAAGATAACGATATAAATTCGCACACCATACTTTCAGGGATTGAAACGGGGGCTCCAGTGTTGGCAAAAACGGATAATCGAATTATTGCTGCTCCTTACCATCGAAATATTGTTGGGAACCAATTTCTTATTGAAGTGATGCTAGAGGAAGATCTCAGCTTAGCCGAAAGGAAAATCATAGAGAAAAGCATCGATATCATTGTTATTGGCAATGACCCGCATTTGTTGATTTTAAAGGACTCGGCGAGCGAGGAGGCATTTATCAATAAGCTGTACAGCTCAGATACGCCAACTTGGTTAGATGTTGTGTACGACAATATTGAAAATGGGTACCGAGTGTTTCGAGTCAGGGAGAGTTCATGAAGAATCAAACCATAGCGGTGTTACTCCCGTGCTATAACGAAGCCGGAGCGGTTGGAAAAACGGTGGCTGACTTTCAACGTGCACTACCAAGTGCGACGATTTATGTGTACGACAATAACTCTACTGATGGCACGGTCGAAGAGGCGCTGCAAGCTGGTGCTGTTGTTCGCCATGAGTATCGTCAGGGCAAAGGTGAAGTCGTGCGACGGATGTTCTCAGATATTGATGCTGACATTTATATTATGGCTGATGGTGATGATACCTACGACGCCTCCATTAGCCCTACACTGATTGAACAACTGGTTACTGAACAGCTCGATATGATCATTGGCAGTCGAGAGCGCTCTTCCGAGGCTTATCCTGCAGGACATATTTTGGGTAATAAGATGTTTTCGACTCTGATAAATAAAGGGTTCAATGCTCAATTGAATGATGTTTTCTCTGGCTATCGAGTTATGAGTCGCCGGTTTGTAAAAACGGTTCCTATTTTCAGTGATGGCTTTCAAATTGAGACGGAACTAACCGTGCATGCATTGCACCATAATATGTCGATCAAAGAAGTACCCACTCATTATCACTCAAGGCCTGAAGGCACGGCGAGTAAGCTGAATACATTGAGTGATGGTATTAAAATCCTTAACTTTATTTTGTTCTTATTAAGAGACGTAAAGCCGATGTTTTTCTTCGGTGTGTTGTCAGCGTTGCTTTGTTTTATTTCATTAGGATTAGGGATTCCCGTTATCCTAGATTTTATCGATACAGGGTTAGTTGAAAGAGTACCTACTGCTATTCTGTCTAGCTCAATTGCACTTATTGCGGTGATGTCTTTCTTTTGTGGCTTGATACTCGACAACGTGTCGCGCGGCAGACGAGAGATGAGGATCCTCTCAATATTAAGAAGTCACGATCACAAGCTATCAAAATAGGGTTCAGGTATGAGAATAAGCAAGGACGAAGATAAAGAATGGCTCAACTATTTATCTCGATTCAGTGACGAATATGATGAGCGGGTTTACAGCGGAAATACAACGGGTTATGTGATGAGAGCTGGCCATGTAGCGTGCGAAAAGCCATTTGGTGAAAGTGAACACTTTTCGAGAGTGTTAGAAGTGGGATCCGGAACGGGTGAACACTTACTGCATGTTAATCACACTTTTGATGAATATATTGTAAGTGATGGTGATGCTGCGGCGCTTGAGTTGGCCCAAAAGCAGCTCAATCATATCAACTCTTACGATAAACTTACTTTCGATGTGACCAATGCTAGGCAATTAAACTTTGAAAATAATAGCTTTGATCGAGTGATTGCAACTCATATATTGGAACATTTGTATGAGCCCCATTTAGTTATCAAAGAGTGGTTAAGAGTGTTAAAGCCCGGAGGGACTCTTTCGATTCTGATTCCTACTGATCCTGGAATAGCATGGAAGATTGGTCGGTACTGTACGACGAGGAAGCAAGGTCTGGCAAAAGGTTGGAATTACGATTATATAATGGCAAGAGAGCATGTAAATCCATGTAATAATCTAATTGCGTTCTTAAGGTACTATCTTCCTGAACATCAAAAATCATTTTGGCCGATGAGTTTTATGCCTCTTATTGACTGCAATTTATTCTTCAATTTTCACGGGATTAAGCCTGATTCTAGTTCTGAAAAGAAGTAAGAAGCAAGCGACTCGCCCACTTCTTACTATAAATCTTTTAGACTGCTAAACCTGTCATTGTGCCAAAGACCATGAATAATCCGACAAGCCCTACAATAGGTAACTTCACGGTTTTCAATAACCACACACCAACAATGATCAAAGCGAAGTCTAAACTACTATTCACTGCGCTTGTGAAAATCGGTTGATATAGCGCTGCCAATAACAAACCTACAACCGCCGCATTCACACCTGTAAGTGCACCAGCCACTAAAGGTTTGCTTGCAATTGCCTGCCAGTTTTTCAACACACCTAATAGTAATAAGAAGCCCGGTAAGAACACAGCAATCGTTGCGAGTAGTGCGCCTGTGATCGGTGCCGATGGCATCAATACATAACCTAAGTAAGTCGCAAGTGTAAACATAGGCCCTGGTACTGCCTGTGCTGCTGCATAACCTGTTAGGAAGGCATCTTGAGACAGTTGGTCACCAATACCATTTTGTAGCAACGGAAGTACCACGTGGCCGCCGCCGAATACTAAGCTACCTGCTTGGTAGAACAGGCCAAATACTTCAATACCTTGAGAGTAAGCACTGAATAGAGGCAGGCCAACCAGTAAAGCAACAAAAATCACGAGAGGCGTTACCGATATTTTTTGCGTTGAAGGTATCGTTTTGAGCTCTTGAGACGTCAAGAACTTACTGCCAACCATCGCTGCAAATAGAAGCACTAACACTTGAGGCCAGATGCCTGGAATCAGTAGCAGAACAATCGCGGTAATCACACATAAGGCGGTTGCTATCTTCGATTGGCAAAAGTTTTTGTACATACCAAAGGTTGCATCAGCTACAACCACTACCGCTAATAACTTAAGCCCGTGAATGATTGAATTGAAAAGTGGTGCTTCCAATAGCTGGTTGCTGACTAACGCCAATATCAGCATCAGAATCACAGATGGGGAAGTGAAGCCGACAAATGCAGCAATAGCACCTGTTAGTCCACCTTTCTTGTAGCCAACCGCAAACCCAACCTGACTTGAACCTGGGCCCGGTAGAAATTGACTAAGAGCGACAATCTGCCCGTACTCTTCGTCGGACAACCAGTTCAGTTTCTCAACAAAGGTTTTACGGAAGTAGCCAATGTGTGCTGCTGGTCCACCAAAGCTAATCCAGCCAAGCCAGAAAAAGGTTTTAAAAATTGAAAGCATGATCGATTCCAGATAAATGTTTAGCGTAATTTAGGTGGAGTTGAACTATGATTCAAATTAATTGTTTTAATTATAACTATGAATGAAATGGGTTAATTGGCATGGCTGATTTTAATTGGAAAGGGATCGACCTTAACTTGTTGATTGCACTGCAGGCTTTGTATAAAACAAATAGCGTGAGTAAGGCTGCTGAGCGTTGTTATGTCAGCCAATCTGCGATGAGCCATAGCTTACAAAGGCTACGAAAATTGTTTGATGACCCTTTGTTTGAGCGTGTGGGCAGCAAGATGGAGGCGACCGACCGAGCCATTGAACTATCAAGTACCGTGGACGCGCTACTGAATACCATCCAGTCTGAAGTTCTGTTATCTAAATCGTTTGATGCAGAGACTTATAAAGGGACTTGGAAGATTGGTCTCACTGATTATGCCGAGCAGATGTTCGCTCCAATATTGTTTGACCTGATTAAGCAATCCTCTCCTTATTCCCAAGTAGCGTTGTTCAATGTAAACCGGAGTAACTACCACCAAGTCTTTGACGATGCCAAGCTTGATATGACGATAGGCAGCTTTGGTGAGGTACCAAAGCAATATCGAACAAAGCATTTATACACGGAGCAACATGTTTGTTTACTTGATCAATCGGTTCTAACTATTGAGGAGCCGATGTCGCTAGAACAATTTGTTGCTGTCGAGCACGCGCTCGTTTCCCCGGCAGGGGCTTTAAAGACGGGAGTGGATACTCGTTTAGGTGAACTCGGTTTAAGCCGGAAAGTCGCGATATCTTCCAGTAACTTTTTAACTGTTAAGCGGCTCATTCGTGGCAGAGAACTATTGTGTATTGTCCCCAAGCTAGTCGCGCGCAAGGATATTGATAGTGAAGAAACCTTATTAGCTGTGAAGCCACCTATTGATGTTCCAGATTTTGATATCCAGCTTGTTTATAGAAAGGCAAAGCATTTAGATGATAAAAATAAACTACTTAGAAAGTTGATTACTAATGCGATCTCATCTGTGATTTCCGAATAGTTTATTGTGTCGGTTAATCGTCAAATTCATATGAATTAATTTTAGAAAAATCCGGTTTATTATAAGAACCCGACTATACTTAATTTACGACTTAAAGCAGTCGTAAAGAATAGGCTTTTTGATTTACCTAAGTAAAAAAATTGGTTATATCCTCATGATATAGCTTAAAAATCTACCAGGCTAAACGGACTTAGTTGGTCTTAAAAGCGCTAGCTCCCCCTAGCGCTTTTTTCTTTCAGTTGGATTCTGGTAGTAGGCTCTGAATCTTGTTCAGCAGTTTTTCGATCTCTTGTTTTTCATAATTGGCAGTTACCTTAGATTGGCTACTTTCTCTTGGAAGCAGTGTGGTTTCGATATGATGTTGTAACAAGGCATCTTGCGAGTTGGCGTTGAGCTTCTCTGCAAGTCTCACTGCTTGCTGGCCTATTTTTGTGAAATCTTGTTTGATGGTTGTAAGAGGCGGATTGAAGAATGCGCTGTCTTCTATGCCATCAAAGCCGACGACCGCAACCTTGTCAGGGACTGGAATCTGCAGTTCTTGCAGTGCGCGTAAAACCCCTAATGCCATTTGATCACTGGCGACCAACACAGCATCAAACTGGATTCGTTTAGCTACGGCGTCTCGAATGCCAAGGTAGCCACTTTCTGCTTGCCAGTTTCCTTGATGTTGAAACTGTACCTGACAGTTTGCATCTGATAACACACCCAACCAACTATGAAGACGGATTTGTGAGGCACTGGACTCATTAGGCCCGCTGATTAACAAGTATTCACTGCGACCATTTTCAATCAGATGTTGAGCCGCCAGCTTTGCGCCCTCGGCGTGATCGCCGCATATATAGTTAACTTGGCTGTTAGAAGGGACATCAATGAAGATGAGGTTCAAGTGTTGATATTGTTCAACCAGCAATTCGGCATCAATACTATTTAAAGGCACATTAAGAATGATGCTGTCGACCTGTTGGGCGATCAGTTCACGAATGGCTTCGCGGGTTTTGGCGAGGTTCGGTTCTGATACCACAGAAAAAGCGGTGCCATACCCCATATCGTGAGCCTGCATTCGCACACCATTGGCTATCATTGCGGCGCCGTGTAAGGCCATATCGAGAGTCACTAACCCTATGCTAGTGGACTTGGAACGGCTGAGCATTTGAGCACCTTTATTGGGCACATATCCAAGCTTCTTTATTGCGGCATTTACTTTGTTTCGAGTGGATTCTGCGACATCTTGCGAGCCGTTCGTCACCCTTGATACTGTTTGAGTCGATACGCCAGCCAACTTCGCCACATCTTTAAAAGTTACACTCATCACACCGTCCGTCGAATATTCCAGTTATTCGATGAGCTTATCCAATTTAGCGAAATTAAACTCTGATCCCTTTCAAAAAAATGTCATTTAAAACATTAAATATGTTTCCGAAAACAGTCGATCTTGTGCAAATTTTAGCAACGAATAAGTGTTTTTGGATCACGTTATTTAGCCATTTTAGTACTAATTTCAATCTTCAAGTTCACTATTAATCTTAGTTTATGTTTACGAAAACAATATGAGATTGGCTATGAGCGAATTTATTCATCTAACAAGTAAAAACCACAGTTTGATCATCAAATCGAGCCGTACTCCAGAGGTTCTTCATTGGGGCGCTAAGATCGCCAGTATTGATGAAGATCTTTTGTTATCAACTGAGAGACCGATATCTCAAGCACGCCTTGATGTCGATGTACCGCTTTCTCTTTGTCCTGAATTGGGTAGCGGTCATTTTAATGCTCCGGGAATTGAAGGGCATCGTGATGGTTTTGATTGGGCTCCCGTTTTTAATACCGTCCGCGTAGAAGCTCAGGATCAGCAAGTCACTTTTGTTCTAGAAGACACCGTGTCTAAGCTTGAATTGACGGTCGAAATTAAACTGGATTACGAATCGGATGTGGTTCAAAAGCGCGTCACAGTAACCAATAAAGGGGACAGTAAATACTATTTAAATAAGCTGTCATCAACGTTGCCGCTGCCAAACCACGCCAATGAATTGATGACGTTCCATGGTCGTTGGTGTCATGAGTTCCAAACGCAACGTCAGCGTTTTGAGCATGGTGGCTTCATGCAAGAGAACCGTCGCGGCCGTACTTCACATGAAAACTTCCCTGGCATGTTTGCAGGAACGCAAGGTTTCTCAGAGCAGAACGGTTTGGTGTGGGGCTTCCATTTAGGTTGGAGTGGTAACCACCAAATGCGTGCTGATGTCCGCAGTGATGGCCGCCGTTTTGTTCAAGCGGGAGAGTTATTGCTAGCGGGTGAATCGATTCTAGAACCAGAGGCCACTTATCAGACACCTTGGCTCTACGGCTGTTACAGCAATTCTGGTTTGAACGGTATTGCTCAGCGTTTTCAGCAGTTTGTTCGTGACAACATTATTCAATTCCCTACCGATAAACCTCGCCCAGTGCACTTGAATACTTGGGAGGGCATCTACTTCGACCATAAACCGGAATACATCATGCAGATGGCAACCGAAGCCGGCGCAATGGGTGTTGAACGATTCATTATTGATGATGGTTGGTTTATTGGTCGTGATGGTGAGCGAACGGCCTTAGGCGATTGGTATCTCGATGAAGTGAAATACCCAAATGGCTTAGAACCTGTGATTGAACACGTTAACCAACAGGGGATGGAGTTCGGGTTGTGGGTTGAACCTGAGATGGTCAGCCAAGACTCAAACCTATACCGTAACCATCCTGATTGGGTACTAGGTTTACAAGGTTATCATCAACCCTCTGGTCGTTGGCAGTATGTTTTAGACTTGCAGAATGAAGCGTGCTTTGACTACCTGTTCTCTCGCCTTGATGCGCTTCTGACTACGTACAATATCGGCTACTTAAAGTGGGACATGAACCGTGAATTAGTTCAGCCGGGTCATCAAGGTCGTGCTGCGGTACATGGTCAAACTCAAGCCTTGTACCGTCTCGTTGATCAACTGAATCAAGCACACCCTAAAGTCGAGATTGAATCTTGCTCATCAGGCGGTGGTCGTATTGATTTTGAAATCCTTAAGAGAACACATCGATTCTGGGCATCCGATTGTAACGATGCATTGGAACGCCAAGCGATTCAAAAAGGCATGAGTTACTTCTTCCCACCAGAAGTCATGGGCGCGCACATTGGCCCAGCTGAGTGCCACTCAACCAATCGTCGCCACAGCATCAATATGCGTGGTGTCACCGCTTTGATGGGGCACATGGGCGTTGAGCTGGATCCGGTTAAAGAGTCACAACAAGAGAAACAAGCTTTCTCTCACTACATCTCTCTGCACAAGCAGTTCCGTCATATTTTGCACTCAGGCCGTAGCTTCCGCATGGATCCTGCGGACAAAAACCAGAACATCTATGGGATGCAGAATGATGATGAAATGCTGATCACCGTGTGTCAGTTGGCCATGCCTGAATATGCTCTGCCATCACCACTTCGTATTAGCTGCGTGGAAGACAGTGCGCTGTATCAAGTGAAGTTGGTGGAGATGCCACAAACCAGTTTCCAACTCATGAAGCAACGCCCTCAATGGTTAGATAAAACACTGACTTTAAGCGGCGATAACCTCAAAGAGATTGGATTGACCTTACCTATTCTCGACCCCGAGTCTGCCTTGATTGTGCATCTAAAAAAGATGTGAATTTCTGACTCTGAGTACCCCTACAAATAAAAATCTAAATATAAAAATTATAATCGGCAGCGAGGTATTGCTGCCGCAATAACTCAACTTAAGGAAAACAAAATGTCTATTACCGTTCTGCTGTCATTTTTGTTATTTACTGGGTTTGTAGTCGCGTTTACCTACAACAAAGTGAAAAATGACAAAAACACCTCACAAGATGGTTTCTTTCTTGGCGGAAGAAGCTTAACCGGTGGCTTAATTGCTAGCTCACTTATCTTAACGAACTTGAGCGCAACCAGTTTCGTGGGCATGAGTGCGCAGTCTTACACCCACAACATGAGTGTCATGGGTTGGGAAGTGGCCTCTGGTGTCACTTTGGTGATCATCGCTTTGATGTTGGTACCTCGCTATTTGAAACAAGGCATCACCACCATTCCTGACTTCTTAGAGAGCCGCTACGACATGTCAGTGAAGAAGTTTGTGACGTTACTTTTCTTGTGCCAATACGTGATCAACATTTTACCTACCACACTTTACGCGGGCGCCGTTGTTTTGGGTGAAATCTTCGATGTTCAGGCTCTGCTAAATATTTCAGAGTTTAGTTCAATTGCACTTATTTCGGCGACGATTGGTCTACTTGGCTTCTTTTACGCGATTTATGGTGGCCTAAAAGCGGTTGTGATTGCAGATACCATTAATGGCGTAGGCTTGATTGTCGGCGGCATGATGATTCCAGTATTTGGTTTGATGGTACTGGGCGAGGGGAGTTTCGGTACTGGCTTAGATATTCTGCTTTATGCCGCGCCAGAGAAGCTTCAATCTGTGGGTACAGAAAGCGATCCACTGCCGTTCTCGACATTGTTCACAGGTCTACTATTGGTGAACTTGTATTACTGGGGTACTGACCAATCCATCATTCAACGCGCATTAGGTGCTAAGAACCTAAAAGAAGGCCAGAAAGGTGTAATCCTTGCGGGTGCGATTAAGGTTATCTCTCCGCTGTTTTTGATCATTCCGGGTATCATTGCTTTCCATATGTTTGGTGCTGATGCGGGTAATCCAGACACCATGTACACCCGTTTAGTTAATGAAGTTTTGCCTAAGCCGCTGGTGGGTTTCTTCGTTGCGGTCATGTTTGGTGCGATTTTGAGTACCTTTAATGGTGTGTTGAACAGCTCAACGACTCTGTTTGCATTGAACGTGTATAAGCCATTATTCGGGCAAGGTAAAACGGACGAAGAGCTAGTGGGTAAAGGACGTATTTTTGGTGTCGTGATTGCGATTATCTCGGTATGTATCGCACCATTCATCATGTACGCACCAGAAGGTTTGTTCCAATATCTACAAATGGTGGCAGGTTTCTTCAGTGTGCCAATCTTCACTATCGTGTTTGTCGGCTATGTATCTAAACGTGTACCCGCTGTAGCGGCGAAAGTGGCGTTGGTGGTGTTTGTAAGTTCATACGCAGCAATGCAGCTAGTATTTAAAACACCGATTCACTTCCTACATCAATTGGCGATCCTGTTCGTGGTATGTACTGCGTTGATGTTCATCATTGGTTACTTTATGCCGCGTGAATCTGAGTACGTGATGCCAGTCAATGAGAATATTGATGTGACACCTTGGGCGTTCCGTTTCGAGGCTTCGGCTATCATTCTCTACATGGTGTTAGGTGCTTACGTTATGTTCTCTGATGTGGGCTTTGTCTCTGATGATCCAACCATCATGCAGGTTTACGGTGTGTGTGGCATCGTGATGTTAGTCGGTATTTTTGGCCGATTAGCAAAGCGTAAGAAGGGCGTTGAAGCGACGGTTTAGTTACTTGATTAAATGCCCTAACCATCTGATTTGATTGCTATATTGTGGTTTTGTAGTAAAAGGTTCATTGTAGGCTAATTACTATAAATCGAATAACAAAAAGCCGCGCCATGAAATGATGGTGCGGCTTTCAATGTTTGGAAAAGGCCAGTTGAGATCTAAATATAAACCGAAATTGGACTCTCGATTACGCTAGGTCGTCTTTACCTTCGATAAGCGTATGGTGGCTAACTGAACCTGCGGTACGTGCCGCTAGGTGTGGTACATAACCAGGATCGTTCATGAAATCTACCGCAGCTTGCTTTGATGGCCACTCGATGATGATACGAAGTGCAGGCTGCTCTGCGTCGCCTTCAAGGCGTTCGTGGCTAGAAGTACGCGCTAGGTATTTACCGCCATATTGAGCAACCAGTTTATTTGCAGGGCCAATGTAATCGGCAACCCATGCATCTGTTGTTGGTGTTACTTCTAGTACTGAATAGTAAGACATAATGATGTTCTCCACGTTGTGCGCTCTGAATGAGTCTGTGCACTTTAGTTATTGGTTGTTTTAGTCGCTGTCTTGCTAACGTGTTGGCTAGCGAGTGAAATAATAGTAGTTCGAGCGAACCTGTTTGATAATCCCTACGATTACAGAATCTTTATATAGAAAACGTTGATAATAATATTTAAAAGTCAGTATTGTTACGTCTGTTGAAAGCAATAGTGATGTTGGATGACGATTAAGGAAGGGCTGTTTTTATCGGGGGTTTAGTGAAGTCTGTATAGCGATAACTTGGATAGATCATCGTAGTCAGAATATTTTGAAAGGTACCTCAATCATGACAATTGAGATACCTAGCGTATTGTTTAACTTATTGTATTTATAGCTCTAAAAAGAGAATCGAGTCCATTTCTTAGCTCGCCAGCGATAGGCCATGATGATTCCACGGAACCACTCGTCCATCGCGATTGCCATCCAAGCCCCCAATACGCCATAACCCCAATGCACGCCAAGCAAATAGCTCATGGCAACCCCAATGCCCCACATGCTGAGAATACCCATTTTGATCGGGAATTTAATGTCGCCAGCAGCCTTTAGACAAGAGATAAAGATCAGGTTAAATACTCGGCCTGCTTCAAGAATGATGGAACCTGCAATCAGTGCAGCAGTTAGCGCAATGATCTCTGGATCTTGAGTGAACAGATCGAGAATTTCGAAACGGAACACATAAACCATGCAGGTAATCGCGGTTGAGGCGATAAAGCCAACCACAAAGTAACGTTGCACGCGCTTGGTAATCTCGTCGATCCAACCCTTACCAATGTAATAGCCTGTTTGGATTTGGCTGCCTTGACCAATTGCCAGTGCAAACGCAAAAGAGAGACGAGCGATGTTTTGTGCGTAAGTAAACGCAGCCAGTGAAGAGGTGCCCATCTGCACTACGAAGAAGGTAATGCTGATCTGAGCCATGTTATAAGAGAGCACTTCTCCTGCGTTCATCGAGCCGATCTTCATGATTTTTTGATAGATGGCTTTCGGCACAGATTTAAACTGCTTCACTGGTAGATAAATCCCTTTACTTCTGACCACACCAATCAAGATCAACATTCCTATCACTTGGCTAATGACGGTCGCGGTCGCAACCCCTTGCACGCCATATACTGGCAAACCAAAAGGTTGATATAAGGCACAGTAGTTACCGAATACGTTGATGACACCTGCAATCATGTTGATCACCATCGGTGACTTTGAATAGCCATGACTGCGCAAAATAGTGGTGAGAACCACACCTATGGTTACATTGAAGGTGAGAGCACCACTGATGAACAGGTATTCTTGAGCGTACTGTTCAACTTGAGGTTCGAGTTGATAGAGCGGGATAAAATATTCAGCAACAAGAACGGCAATCATACTGAGTAGCACACCGGCAATAATGGCCAGAATGATGCTCGCTACGCCCACGTGAGCACTCTCTTGAGTGCGAGAGGCACCGTTGTACTGAGCGATTAAAATACCCGTACCACTGCTGACCATGGTCGAGACAATGATCAGGAAAAAGGATATCTGAGAAATAACACCAACGGCAGACACGGCTTTGTCTGAGTATCCCGATAACATGAATACATCACTGGTGTTGAGTGCGGTTCTTAAAAGAACTTCGATAAAAATTGGCCAGGTGAGCGCAACGATTCCCATACGTTTATTTAGGGTGGAATCAGCATTAGGCATTTAGGTTTTCTCAAAAAAGGGGTAGGCGACACTATAGTTTAGCGATTATTTAGTAAACGACTATCAAATTAATGTCCGGAAGGCTAATAAGGATAAATAAAATTCGAATAAGTCTTCAGAACCCAATATTTCAGTGAGAGTGATGAAATTTTTGAGCGGGATTTCATAAGCCATTAAGAGGAACAAAATGGGAGCAAGTAATTGCTTGAAATGAACGGAAAGTGAGTTTGAAAAATGGCAAAGCTAGCGACATCGAGCTAGCTCTACCGTTTTAAAGTCTAGTTAATTCGTTGCCCTTGATCATCGAATAGGTGGCAATCTTTTGAGGAGAAATTCAGTTCAAGCGATTGGTATCGAGTCACCTCTTGGTCTCCTGGTAGGTGTACCTTAAAGCTATCCACGCCACAAGACTGGCCAAACATATAAGTGCTGTTCCCTAGTCGCTCGACCACCTCACTTTGAAATTCAATGGTGATATCGGAGCCACTGTTAATCTCTAAATGTTCAGGTCGAATGCCCAGCGTGATGCTTTGTCCCTCTTTTAATCCATCACTTGGTAAGGGGAGGGTAATTTGGCTGACACCGTTAACGGCGAGTTGGGCGTGTGTTTCTGAGGTGCTGTTAACAACACACGGTAAGAAATTCATTTTCGGTGAGCCAATAAAGCCAGCCACAAATTCATTTTGAGGAGAGTGGTATAGATCGAGTGGAGAGCCGACTTGTTCAACACGACCATCTCTTAATACCACGATCTTGTCTGCAAGCGTCATGGCTTCGACTTGATCGTGCGTAACATAAATCATGGTATTTTGCAGATCTTGGTGCAATTTGGCGATTTGTAAGCGCATATCGACGCGAAGTTCAGCATCGAGGTTCGAGAGCGGTTCATCGAATAAGAATACGCGAGGGTTGCGAACTATTGCTCGGCCGATCGCTACACGTTGACGCTGCCCACCTGACAGTTCTTTCGGTTTACGTTTCAATAAAGGTTCTAGTTGGAGCGTCTTTGCCGCACCGGTGACTTGCTTTTCAACGACTTCCTTCGCTACGCCATTCATTTTGAGGCCAAAGCCCATGTTTTCTTCCACGGTCATGTGTGGGTAGAGTGCGTAGGATTGAAATACCATTGCTACACCGCGCTCAGCAGGATCGACATCGTTAACAAGATCGTCTCCAATATGAATCTCGCCTTCAGTGATTTCTTCTAAGCCAGCAACTAAGCGTAAGAGGGTTGATTTTCCGCAACCTGATGGTCCAACGAATACGACGAATTCGCCATTATTTATTTCTAGATCAACACCATGGATGGTCTGTATATCACCATATCGTTTGATGACCTTTTTTAAGCTGATATCAGCCATGCTCTCTCCTTGCTTCGTTGGACTACATCTCTTTGCCTTTAAAACATACGCTTTCATCAGAAATTTGTTAGGTGCCTCGCATGATTTATTGATCATTGTCATATAAATCCTGCGATCTATACTGATTTTTGTGAAAACGTTTACATAAATAAAACATAACTGTGCGTAATATTATCAATAAGCCTAATATTTGAACGTAATCATTATAAATGCTGAGCTACTGATTGGGATTTATAAATTCAGATGGAAGTTAACCAAGAAGTAAACCAAGCTTTTAATACAAGGAATTTTGGGAAATGGAGCAATCTGTGAAAACGATATACCCAGAAAATCGCACCCCATCAGCGAAGAACAAAAGGCGCATCAGTTCCAAGGTCTCGCCTTGGCTGTTCTTGGCACCAGCCATCGCTATCTTCTCTCTCTATGTTATCTATCCCATATTGGACAGTATTTGGCTGAGCTTCTTTGAGTGGGATGGATTAGGAGAAAAGGAGTGGGTGGGGCTTGAGAACTATCGTGAGCTTTTTGACTCAGATGCTTTTTATACTTCGTTAACGAATAACTTTCTTTGGTTGATCTTCTTTATGCTTGCGCCACCCTGTGGCTTGGCGATTGCCCTTTTCCTCAACCAACAAGTGAAAGGCATTCGTGTCGTAAAATCTCTGTTTTTCTTCCCATTCGTTATTTCTCAAGTGGTGGTAGGCCTCGTATTTGCTTGGTTCTATGACCCCTCTTTTGGCCTTTTCAATATTGCACTCGGGTCGCTTGGCTTCGAGCCAATTTCGATACTTGCTGATGAAGACTATGTGACCTACGGAATCATCGCTGCTGGCTTATGGCCTCAGATCTCTTATTGCATGATCTTATATTTAACGGGGCTGAATAACCTCGATCCTGAGCAGTTAGAAGCGGCTCGCCTTGATGGTGCAAAGAAGTGGCGCATGTTGTGGTATGTGGTGCTTCCACAGTTAAGACCCGCAACCTTTATCGCCGTGGTTGTCACCGTAATTGGTGCCCTGCGTTCATTTGATTTAGTTGCCACCATGACGGCAGGCGGCCCTTGGGGCAGCTCGACAGTACTTGCGTACCAGATGTATGAAGAGTCTATTTTTAACTATCGAATGGGTTACGGTGCAGCGGTTTCTGTGGTGCTATTTCTGATTATGGATATCTATATCGCTTACTTCTTGTGGCGCATGTTAAGGAGTGAAAAATAATGTTTCCGCAACCAATTCAAAAAGCCGGTCGCTTTACCAACATTAGCTACCGAGTTGCACTGCCTATTTCCATTGTGATGTGGTTATTACCACTTATCGCCGTAATGATGACCTCGATTCGTTCGATGGAAGACATCAACAAAGGTAACTACTGGGGCTGGCCAAGCGAGATTCAGTTCATTGAAAACTACACTCAAGTATTTACCTCAACGTCGATGGGGCAGTACCTCATCAATAGTTTAATCATCACATTGCCAGCGGTTGCTGGTGCCGTGGCGTTATCTACGCTGGCTGGTTATGCCTTGGCTAAATACAACTTCAAAGCCAATGTGTGGATTTTTGCGATGTTCATCGCGGGTAACTTTGTTCCGTTCCAAATTCTGATGATTCCAGTCCGTGATTTAACTATTGGACTCGGTCTATACGACACTCACTGGGCGTTGATTTTTTTCCATATCGCTTTCCAAGCCGGTTTTTGTACCTTGTTCATGCGTAACTTTATTGTCGGGATCCCTGATGCCTTGATCGAAGCGGCGCGTGTTGAAGGGGTGAGTGAATGGAAAATATTCTGGCATGTCGTACTCCCTTTGGTTCGCCCAGCTTTAGCGGCGTTAGCCGTATTGGTGTTTACCTTTATTTGGAACGATTTCTTCTGGGCTCTAGTACTGGTTCAGAGTGATGACGTTCGTCCTGTAACTGCAGGCTTGAGCTCACTTCAAGGCCAATGGCTGGCGTCTTGGCAGTTTATGTCGGCGGGTGCCGTGGTCGCGGCTATCCCACCGGTAGTGCTGTTCTTTACCATGCAAAAGCACTTTATCGCAGGCCTGACATTGGGTGCGACCAAAGGGTAAATCACTAGATAAGAATCGATACACGAATCTAGCAATAGCGACGGCTTTAAGTCGTTATTGCTACCGACATCCCGAATGGATGAATCATTGAAGAGAAACTAAAACACGAACAACCCTACGAGATAAAACAATAAGAATTGGACTTAGAGAGCTTAGCTCCATAACAAGGACCTTAATATGAAATACGTGAAACATATCGCTGCCAGTGCAGTGCTCGCTGCCTCCATGTCTGCAACATCGTTTGCAGGGACACTCGTTATCAACTCAGATGCTTCTGATCCTGCGCCAAAAGAGGCGTGGGGTGAGATCATTAACCGCTTTGAAAAAGAAAACCCAGATATTACGGTGAAGTACAACTTGTACGATCACGAGTCGTATAAAACAACGATTCGTAATTGGTTGGTCACTTCGCCGCCGGATGTGGTTTTTTGGTATGCGGGCAACCGAATGAAAGCCTTTGTTGACCGTGGCCTGTTTGAGGATGTCAGTGATATTTGGGCTGACAACAACATGAAGCAAGACTTTGCGGCTGCCGCGCCTGCGATGACAGTACAAGGTAAGCAGTTTGGTGTGCCGTACACGTATTATCAATGGGGTATCTACTACCGCAAAGACATTTTTGAGCAATATGGAATTGCGGAGCCGAAAACGTGGGAAGATTTGAAATCTGCGTCTGCAACACTTAAAGAAAATGGTGTAGCGCCGTTTGCGATTGGTACCAAGTACCTTTGGACCGCCGCTGGTTGGTTTGATTATATCAACATGCGTACTAACGGCTTGGATTTTCATATTCAGTTAATGGAAGGCAAGGTGCCTTATTCTGATGAGCGAGTGAAGAAAACCTTCGCTAATTGGGCGGAGTTAGTTGAGCCTGGTTACTTCCTAGAGAACCACGCGTCTTATTCATGGCAAGAAGCTCAACCTTTCTTGTACAACGGTAAAGCGGCGATGTACCTGATGGGTAACTTCATCACGCCTAACTTCCCTGCTGAGTTGGAAGGCAAGATGGATTTCTTCCAGTTCCCGGTGATCGACCCAAGTATTCCTATGTCTGAAGATGCCCCAATGGATACGCTGCACATACCTTCAAAAGCGAAAAACAAAGAAGATGCTCGTAAGTTCTTAGAGTTTGTTGCTCGCGCTGAAAACCAGCAGCTGATCAATGAGATGCTGTTACAGATCCCAACCAACAACAAAGCTAAAGCGAAGTCTGACCCGTTTTTAGACAAAGGCGTCGCGATGTTGGCATCCAGTGATGGTACGGCTCAATTCTATGACCGAGACACCGACCCTGCGATGGCCAAAGAAGGCATGAAAGGCTTCCAAGAGTTTATGGTTCACCCTGAACGAATCGATAAAATATTGAAAAAACTCGATAAAGTGAGCAAGCGTACCTTTAAGTAATATTTCAATAGCCGCAGCTGTTCTGGCTGCGGCTTTTCTTTCTTCTCTTAAGGGATTATTGCAAGAGCTGCTTAGTTGGCGTTCGTAATGTTTGAACGCAATGAGGCGCCGAGCATCACTTGCAATGGTTCACGTTAAACGGCTTTTGGTAAGGAACACGTCATGAGAACTTTCTCTCAAATCATCTCTGCCCGTGAGTGGGAAAATCAACACATCACCCATCACAACGTTGTTGAGGCTCATGCTCCTTTAAATAGTTACACCTCGTTGGTTGAGGCTATGACGAAGAACTCGTCGAGCACTATGCCTCTCAATGGGGCTTGGAAGTTTCAGCTGTTCGATTCACCAGAGTTGGTCTGCGAAGAGGTAGTATCGGAACATTTTGATGATTCTTCATGGAAGTCGATTTCAGTGCCAAGCAACTGGCAGATGCAAGGCTTTGATAAACCGATCTATACCAATGTGAAATATCCTTTCGCTGATAACCCTCCCTTCGTCCCTAGCGATAATCCAACAGGGCTCTACCGAACGCATTTTAACTGCGCAGAACCGGAGCTATTAGATACCCATAGGCTGACCTTTGATGGCGTGAATTCTGCTTTTCATTTGTGGTGTAACGGCAAGTGGGTTGGCTATTCGCAAGACAGTCGATTACCGGCGGAATTTGATGTATCTGAATACTTGCAAGTGGGTGAGAACACGCTCGCAGTCATGGTGCTGCGTTGGTCTGATGGTTCTTATCTCGAAGACCAAGATATGTGGTGGCTCAGCGGCATATTCCGTGATGTGACTTTATTGAGAAAGCCCAAGGTCGCCATTGAGGATGTTGGTATTGAGACTCAGCTAGATGCTTGCTATCGCGATGCGGTTTTAAATATTTCTACGCAAATAACCAAGCACAGCAATGATGTAGAAGGCTGCGATAAGCTGAGAGCTGAACTTTATGATGCTCAAGGACAGTTGGTTTGTGAACCTCAAATCGTGGGCTTTGGTGAGCGAGTTGTGGATGAGAAAGGGCCTTGGTCTGAAGTCGCTGAACACAGCATTTCAGTGGTGAACCCGAACAAGTGGAGTGCCGAGTCACCCTACTTATATCGCTGTGTGGTGTCATTGCTCGATGAACATGATGAGCTAATCGATTGTGAGGCTTACGATGTCGGCTTTCGAAGTGTTGAAATTACCGATAGTTTGCTAAAAGTTAACGGAAAACCGTTGCTGATTCGTGGCGTCAATCGTCATGAACATCACCCTGAATGGGGTCACACCATGACTCGAGAGGGGATGATTCAAGACATCAAACTGCTCAAACAAAATAACTTCAATGCCGTTAGAACCGCTCATTATCCGAATCATCCATTGTGGTATGAACTATGTGATGAGTATGGTCTGTATCTGGTTGATGAAGCGAATGTGGAAACTCATGGTCAATTTCCGATGTGCCGTTTATCCGATGATGCGTCATGGTTGAATGCGTACATGAGACGAATGACAAGGCTGGTGGAGCGCGATAAAAACCACGCCAGCGTGATCATTTGGTCGCTGGGTAATGAATCGGGTATTGGTCGCAATCACCATGCGATGTATCAATGGGTGAAACAAACGGATCCAACACGTCCCGTTCAGTATGAAGGTGGCGGGGCAGATACAGCAGCGACCGATATTTTATGTCCTATGTATGCGCGGGTTGATTGGGATTTACCTGTGGTTGAGAGTCAACCTGAGGTGACACCTCGCGTGGGCATTCGTAAAGCGATAGCTCTACCAAACGAGCATCGTCCTCTCATTCTCTGTGAGTACGCCCATGCAATGGGGAACAGTCTGGGTAGCTTTGATAAATATTGGCAAGCGTTTAGAGACAACCCAAGATTACAGGGCGGATTTATCTGGGATTGGGTCGATCAAGGGATCGCCAAAACCGATTCGAGCGGCAAAAAGTACTGGAGATACGGTGGTGATTTCGGCGACGAGATTAATGATCGCCAGTTCTGCATTAATGGTTTGGTATTCCCAGATCGAACGGTGCATCCAACGCTGCATGAAGTGAAAAAGGCGCAACAGTTTTATCAGTTCAAGCTGGTTTCTGCATCACCACTGGTGATTGAGGTACACAGCGAACACCTATTTGTGACCAGCAGGGTTGAAACGTTGAATTGGACGGTTACCCAGAGTGGTGTGGTGACGAGCGATGGTTGTATCGAATTGATGGTTGGTGCGGGCGAGAGTGTCCAGATAGAACTCAATGGTGTGACTATCCCGAAGACGGCTAATGCGCTCAACTTCCTTAATCTTGAAGTGGTATTAAACACCAATACTGCATGGGCGGATAAAGGCCATGTGACGGCGATTGAACAGCTTAGCTTACCTATTCAGTCGCAATTGATGTTGGATGCTAACCTCTCGCAATACCCACCGAAAGTGACTGAAACCGACACGCTGCTGACGGTGATTGGTGATGCTTATCAAGTAGAGTTCGACAGATTGTCTGGGACATTAGAGAGTTGGAAAATTAAAGGGGTGGAACAACTTGCTAGTGGCCTTAGAGATAACTTTTATCGCGCACCATTAGACAACGATATCGGTGTCAGTGAAGCAAACCGTGTAGACCCCAATTCATGGATCGCACGTTGGCAGGCGATGAGGTTAGATAGGCTCACTCCAGAGTGCATCGAATTTTCATCCATCACTCAGAAAAACGGGGTGTCGGTGACAGCTAGAATTGCCCACACAGTGCAAGGGCAGGTTCGTTTGTTGTCTACTTGGCGCTACCAATTATTTAACGATGGTGAGGTTAAGTTAGATGTGGATGTGCAAGCGGCGAGAGGTTTGCCGTCTTTACCTCGAGTGGGATTAACATTTGCATTGAAGAATCTCCCAGATGGTGTGAGTTGGTTCGGTCGCGGACCTCATGAAAATTACCCAGACCGAAAGATGTCAGCGCATATGGGGCGATATCAGCAGAGCATTGAGCAAATGCATACCCCGTATATTTTCCCTTCTGATTGCGGCTTACGCTGTGATGTTCGTGAGGCTAAGATTGGTGGATTTGGACTGAAAGGAAGCTTCCACTTTTCTGTCAGTCGATTTGGGCAACAGCAATTGCAGCAAGCGAAGCACACCTGTGATTTAGTTGAGCAAGAGCAATTGTTTGTGTACATCGATGGTTTTCACATGGGAGTCGGCGGCGACGATTCATGGACGCCAAGTGTCCATGATGAATACAAATTATTGAAAGAGCATTACCATTATCAGGTGCGCTTCTATTGTGGTGAGAACGGTTAAAGTACAGCGAATAGAGTAAAAGGATCATAGTAGGCCAAATAGTCTAAATGCTTGTTTGTTCGATTATTTGGCTTCAGATATAAAAAAGGCACTCAACATAACGCTGAGTGCCAAAGCCTGAAATTTGTTAATTCGCAGTATCTTATTGAACCGGTGTATTAATGAATCTCAGAGGACAGGTAAAAAGGTTCGATTTACTCTGCGTCAGTAAAGAAATCGTTGTAAAGCATGTACAAGTGAGCCGCACTCCAGGAGAAGTTTGGTGCGCCTTGTTGTTCGCCGGTTAGTGGGTTGTAGTTTTCACGGATTGGACCGTCTTGAACTAATCCATCGGCGTGGTCAAAGAACGCACCTGCCATTTCAATCGCATCGTCACGGTAGCCGTAGCTATCCATGCCTTTTAGGCCGAAGTAGAATTGATCTACCCATACACGTCCACGCCAGTAAATGTCTGGGCCAAACGCAGGGCTAGAAAGCGCTGCTGTGCCTAGTGGAACGTAGGTATTGAACTCTTCCGTATCTTTCATCACAGAGACAACTGCATCAGCGTGACCTTGCGTTGCTGCGCCGTTGAACAGTGGTGACCAACCCTCAGGGCCTTTACCACGTTCTACGATCGGTTTACCTGCACAGCCATTGGCTAGTGGTTTGTCTTCGATACGAATGTCGTAGAAGAAGTTAGTGCCTTCGTCGAACATACAAGTGTTGATGTAGTTCGATAGGTGCTCTGCTTTTTCACGGAACTCTTTCGCTTCTGCGTCTTTACCAAGAATGTCAGCCATTTCTGCTAGGTACTTGTTATCGCTGTACATGTAGCTTGCTTGGTCGACAGATTCTTGCAGTAGTGAGTAGCCTAGTAATGTGCCATCTTCAGCGCGGTTTTGAGCGAACTCAACATCCCAATCACTGCGCTTGCCGCCATTCGCTACATACGCGTCTAGCTGATCTTTATCGATGAAACCAAATGCGGCTGCATCGTCACGACCTGACTCCCAAGAAGCGGCTGTTTGTGCTGGGCTTTCGATGTAATCGTAGTTACCTTCAGCAATCACTTTATCCAGTGCAGCTTGGCCTATAACTGTCTCGTGTTTATCGCCACGAACCACGGTGAAGTACATTTCACCTTCCGGTGTGTTGTGTGCTTTATCACGTGCTGCGCCGTATTCAGGTACGCCGTTGCCGTTGTTGTCACGGTTGCGCAGCCACCAATCGTGGTACGCCACGAGCTTTGGATACATCTCTTCGAGCCAAGCTTCATCGCTGGTGGTCTTATAGACTTCCATTACTGCCCATGCTGCTAGGCTTGGTTTGGTATTACGCTCATTCCAGTTACCGCCATCGCCGCCACGTTCTGGACTTAGGTTGTAAGCGAGTAGATCGGGCACGTAGCCTTCATCCCAAGGACGAACGGCATCGTCAGCCTGAATTTGGTAAGCGAACATCGCGCGGATGTTATTTTTCGCTACATCTGGGTTGAAGTGAGCCATTGCGTAGGCTTGTTTCCATGTGTCCCAAGGCCAAGTTTGGTTGCCCGAGAACCAACGCGCCGTTACTGATGGTGTCACAGAGTCAAACTCCATCGCACCTGCAGCGCCACGCCAGTTACCGTTTAGGGTTTCCATCGCTTTAACCGCAACACGCTCTTGCTCTGGTGTCGCGTTCGGGTTGGTTAAACCCATCTCAAGATAGCCTTCCCAACGTTCTGCTGATGCAGCTAAGAAATCGGTAGGGTTTGCCATGATCTTTTTGATTTCTGGCTGCTCTGCTTGCGCTTCTTCTGCCGTTAGAACATGCGAGTAAGTGGTGTAGATGGTGGTCGATGCTTCAATGTTTGCGGTTGAAGTAAACGCTAGGCCATCCACTGTGGTTTGTGTTGGAATCGACTTGTGAACTTGGTATTCAGACTCACCAGAAGTCAGTAGATCCCAAGTTGAACGCACCTTACCAAAGGTGACTTTTAGGCCATCGTCGGTTGCGACGATTTGACGGTCATACTCAGGGTACGTCTCGGCAATGGTTTTGTCGGTTTGCGAAACGCCTTCTTTGGCATGGGGCTTTTCTAGTAGTTCACCATCCCACACTAATTCGACAGGGGAGTCTGTGGTGATTTTAGTTTCTAGTAGAGAGGTACGGTTTGAAGCAAAACGCATCGTCATTTCTACTGTCACATCGTCAGATTTTAGTGTCTGAACCAATGCGCCTGGTAGGCTGTAAGCTTCCATGGTGAAAGCCACTTTTTTGCCATCTTTGAACACGCTTAGGCGGTCAAAATTATCAGCCATGAAGTTGATGTATTCTTCAGTAAGTAACGCAGTTCCTGGGAACCCGCCCATGCCTTCTGCACTGTCTGGCAGTAGGTGACCGTGCCATGCGCCGAGGTCGAAGAATGGGTTAAAGCGTTGGTGGTCATCGAAGTCGTAATCTCGCATGTATTCTGGTGAGCCAGTACGGTCGATAACGTTCTTAAATTCGTTGGCTTGCAGTTGTTCTGTGTCAGAACCTGAGCCAGAGATGGAGTTTGATGCACAACCAGTAACGACAAGGGCTGCACCGATAGCGAGAGCTGCGAATGATTTATTCAGTTTCATGATCAATTCCTGTTATTACCAGTAGAAGTATTGCATTGCGAACACTTGTGCGTCGCCGATTTCAGTGTCGCTGCCTACGCCAAAGCGGCTATCAAAAGCAGTCGCAAATGTGCCGTTTCCGTATTCGTACCAAACGCCCGCATTGATGTAAGAGGTGATTTCTTTGTCGCCGTTGTCACCATCAAAGTTTGCGTAGTTGTAGGCTGCTGAAAGGTAAACGCCCTGAGCCGCTTCGTACCAAGCACTGGTTTGAATACCGGATTCGCTGCCAAATGATTCTTGGTTGCCTTTATCTGTGTCGTGCCAAATACGAGTCGCAAAGTTTTTGTATTCAGCACCCAATAGCAATAGTTCACCGCCATCGTTGTTCCGAACTTCACCACCACCCATTAGGGTTAAGTCGTCAGTCAGATCGTATTGGAGGTAGCCGTTGACCATGGCGTTCTTATCTTTCCATTGGTCTGCAAAGTTGTCGTATTTACCGAAGTGAATGAGAGCATCGTCTTCAGAGAAGTCAGACTCTGGCGCGAATGAAACGCTGTAGCGAAGCTTGCCTTCTAGGTTTTGGATCTTCACACCAAGGTGCACGTCACGTGTGTTTGAGATCGCGTAACCGTATTCAACCGTAGGGTCACCCCACCATTGAACGTCATCCAGTGAAGAGTCCATACGACCAATCATGAATTCTGTTTTGTTGTCGGTGCGGTAGCCAGCGTAAAAGCGGTTAAAACCACCTTCGAAGCCGCCCCAGCCGTGGCCAGTTGCCCAAGCATTGCCTTCGTCATCGGCTTGCACTGTCCAGCCTTCCATGTAAGCAAGACCGAACCAATTACCGTGTTCGATAGCCAAGCCTGCTTCGATGTAAGTACCGTCTGCATAACGGCCTTTGTCATCACCTTCTAGTGCCACGTGACCACCAAGGCCAAGCTCACCATAAAAGTTAAATAGGGTTTCAGTTTCTGTTTTAGGAGGCTGAGTATCACTGTGGTTTGCTGCGGACTCTTCCGCGTGGGCTGTGGTACTTAGGGCAGCAAGAATACAGCTTGTAATAAGAGTGGTTTTAGTAAAACTACTTTTCATTTTAATCACTTCTGTGTCGGGTTATAAATGAAGGTTCGTAAGCAGTTCTGACTTCTAATATGGGGTGCTCTTCAAGGCGTATTGGTCAGGTTACTTACGATCGCAAAACCGATATTAATGATAATTTTGATGTTTAAAATTAATTAAGTTTAAAAGTGTGATCTATTTTTTAGTAAATATTTACCTTGTTTTTGTTTTGACTTTAAGTTGAATGTGTAGACGCATGGCTAGGGTGATAGCTATTCAGTTGGTGAATTACTTTATAGGCGGTTCGATTGTTGACTCGAATGTCTTGTTTCTTGAAGGCTTTGGTGAAATTTAGGTGTTGAGTGGGAATGTACCGACAAATAAAAAGGCACTCACCAAATGGGAGTACCTTAAGTTTTCAATGAGAGTGTAGGGTAAAACTAAGCGTTCGCCGGTTCAGGTTTTGCTTCTAGTTTTTTCTCTTCTGGAGATAAGCTTTTCTCGTATTGACCGTACTTCCACCATGCGTAGCCAAGGAAGATCACTATCCCGCCCACGTTGTAGAAGATGATGGTCATGATGTCTGCGCCTGTTGGGAAGGTAGAGGCGAAGAAACCAACGGTGAAGATAGCGATAAGAATCGACACAGCAGTAATACCGACCGTACGAGAACCCATGCGGAAATCACGAGGAAGGTGGTCCAGTTTTACACGCAAGTGAAGGTAAGCAATCATGATGAACAGTGGTGGTAACATAGAAGCTGCTGCAGTCATGTTGATGATGGTGCTCATCAAGTCTTGAACGGTGTCAGACGCCAACGTTGGGATGAACATCAGTGGAATTACGATGAAGAACTGAACCCATGCTGCACGCTCTGGAACGCCTTGTTTGTTAAGTGCGACGGTTTTCTCGCCGAAGATACCTTTAGGGATTTCAGAGAAGAAAATCTTAACGGGCGTCGCTGTCCACATTAGTAGAGAGCCCAACATTGCAGTGAATGAAACCACACCAACGAAACGGTTCATCAAGATTTCAGACAGGCCAAAGTGTCTTGCTAGCCCTTCAAATACCTGAACTGAGCCGCCTGTGAATTTAAGTTCTTCACGCGAAACAAACACGTTCGCTAACACAGACCCTACCGAGTAAAGCGCACCAATGAAGATACCCGCGATAATGATGACTTTAACGAAAGACTTGTGACCGCCTTTGATGTCGTTAACGTAAACCGCGACCGATTCTGCACCGCCTGCCGCCATGAAGATCCAAGTGATTACGCCAAGGAATGCCCAGTTGAAGCTTGGTGTCATGGCTTCAATGGTGATTGGGTCAGCTGGCTCGATACCGCCTACCAAAGCCCCGCCAGATAACAAGATGTAAGACATCGTTAGCAGCAGCATCAGTGAGGATGTTAGTGAGGTGATAGGGCCCAGTAATTTCGCACCGTTGTTAGAGATATGAGTTGCGACCGCAAACAAAATAGTACTCAGAATTGCGGTGGTCATTGGTGTGAATATGTACTCGAAACCTAAGAACGCATACGACGCATAAGCGATGATTCTAGGCAGCAGAGAGGTGAAGAAGAACAGGTTAACAAACCAGTAAGTGTAAGCTGAAATAAACGCCCAGCGACCGCCTAGAGAGCTTTTAACCCAAGAGTAAACACCCGCTTCAGAGTCTTTATTCAGTGACACAAACTCTGCAACGATCAAACAAAATGGCACAAAGTAGAATATGGTTGCTAGAAAGAACATCGGAGCTGAGGAAAGGCCGATCTCGATGTTGTTATTAATGATGTTATTGAAGCTGTATACCGCCGCGAAGGTCATAGACAGTAGGGCAAATTTGCCTATCGTACTGCGTTTATTTTCGGACATGATGTTCTCCGGTGAATCACGTTGATGATCGTTATAACTTGGTCCTAGAGAGGGAAGCTCTAGGCCGCACTTTTATTGTTATGTTGGTTTGGCAAACACCCGCTTTGTTTTGTCAGGGTTGGCTCATTGTTGTTTTTATAGATTTACGATCGGACTTCTTTGGGCTTTTTCTCTCTGGTATTTCAGTAAACTTATTACCAAAACAAAGAGTTAAAGATTAAGAAATTCATTGAAGAGATTGCTGGTTTCATGAGCGACGATTTATAAGGCTTGTAGGGGCTTTTTGTCGCTTTTTTTATAGGAATCAGTTTGTCTCTTCAGCAAGAAGATTAAAGATTAAGCGGCGGGAAGTTAATCGAAATTGATCAAATATGTGACCTCGAGTAAATAAATTTAGTTAATGTTTTACCTTGGTTTTTATTCGAGTTTTATTACCTATTAATTGGTGTTTTTCGTGAGCTGAAACCTTGACGGAACGCCGTTTTTATTTATCGAATTTCCTTTTAATTATCTGATTTAAAACAAAAAAAAGCGCCTTAGTAGGCGCTTTTAAAGTTGGGGGAATGCAGAGTGCTACGATTGCTTAGCTGTTTCTAGCTTTGCGTCTTTACCTGCCTGCTTTTTTTCAAAGCGCGAGATCCACCACCAAGCGAGACCAGAGAATACCGCTGTCATGAATACGTTGATAAAGAAGGCTTGAACTAGGTCAACACCTGTTGGGAATGCAGATGCCGTCATACTCACAACGAAGATGCCGATAAGTACAGATACAACAGCCATACCTTGAACTCGAGTACCCATGCGGAAATCACGTGGTGTGTCGTCATGCTTCAAGCGGAATACAAAGTACGCCACCATGATGAAGATCGGCGGAAGCATTGCTGTACCAGCGGTTAGGTTGATTGCTGTGTTCATCATGTCTTGTACTGATTCCGAGCCGAAGCCGTTAACTACAAGCATCACGAATACAAACGCGAACTGCCACCAAGCTGCACGTACTGGCACACCGTGTTCGTTAAGCTCTGTTGTCTTCTCGCCGTAAACACCTTTAGGAATTTCAGAGAAGTGAATTTTTACTGGAGCTGCTGTCCACATCATCATCGAACCGAACATAGCAACGAATAGGATAATACCGACGAAGCGACCCGTTAGAGATTGTGAGATGTCGAAGTAGTTCGCCATACCTGTGAAGATTTCAACCATGCCGCCAGCGTAGGTCAGTTCATCACGAGCAACGAATACGTTAACAAGTAGAGAGCCCACTGCGTACATTGCGCCGATTGCGATACCCGCACCAATGATAACCTTGATGAAAGACTTATGACCGCCCTTAACATCGTTTAGGTAAGCGGCTGCGGTTTCAGCACCACCGGCTGCTTGGAAGATCCAACACATGATACCTAGCGTTGCCCAGTTGATTGTCGGTGTCATTGCTTCAAGCGTGATTGGTTCTACTGGTTCATGGTTGCCGCCAAGTGCCATTAGTGCACCGATAACGTAGATTGCAAACAGAGCGAATACACCGTATGCCACGATCTCGGCAATCTTACCTAGCCAGCTCGCGCCTTTGGTTGAGATGTGAGTCGCTGCCGCAAATAGAGCAATCGAGATAGCCGATGTGACGACTGGCGAGAAGGCATATTCATATCCCAACATCGCGTAAGACGCATAGGCGATTACGTTTGGTAGCAGGGATACAAACCAGAAAAGGTTTACGAACCAGTATAGGAACGAACCTAGGTAGGCTGCTTTTGAGCCTAGCGGTTTTTTAAGCCAGTCGTACATGCCTGACTCAGAATTTTTATTTGCTGATACGAATTCAGCAATAATGAATACGAACGGAATGAAGTAAATAAGGGTCGCAAGCAAAAAGATAGGAGCAGAACTCAATCCCAATTCGATGTTGTTGTTTACAATGTTGCGAACGTTAAATACCGCTGCAAATGTCATGGAGAGTAGGGCAAATTTGCCTAACTTACCGCGTACAGATTCAGACATAGTGTCCTCCAAGGGTCACGTAATTATAGTCGTTATATCTTTAAGCTTCCTTGTAGGGAGAAAGCATAAAGGCGTTTGCAGTGTGGCTGAGTCTTGAACGGCAAGCCTCAGTCACACTGTGAATAGATCTTGTGGTTGCTACTTTCAGCTGTTTGGCTTCGGTAGCTTAATATCGGTTACTTATTTAGCTTCCGTTACTTACTTGTTAAGGAAGTAGCCGTCTTCAATGGTCACTTTCAGCACCACTTTGCGAACTCGGTTATCACCGTGAAAGCGGTAAGCTTTGCTGTTATCAAAGATCGCCACTTGGCCTTCAACTAACTCATGAGTCTCGCCGTTACCCATGAGGTGTTCACGGTCGGTTTCATCGCTGTAAGCTTGGGTCTGTTCAAGTTGAGACTTATCAGCGAACTCGACCGTTTCACGACCTTCCAAGTAGTAGTGCACATCGAAATAACGGCGGTTACCGGTGAAGTATTCGGTGTTACGAGCTACACCGTCTTCAATCATGTAAGCCAGTGAGTCACCAATGGAATACATCACGCCATCTTTGATGTTGCCGATGTTTTCAATCGCTTCTACACAGCGTTGCCATTTACGACCATCGCGGTAAACGACTTTAAATTGTTCTAAGGTGTCTAAAACGATCATCGCTTATGCCTCGTTCTGTTGTGGTTGAGTTGTTGGCGTATTTGCCGTGAAGAACTCATCACCAAAGTTATGATTGATTAGGTGCTGCGCGTCGCAATCGCCTGCTTGGAATGGAATCAGAGTTAAGCCGTAGCGGAACTCGTCCATGTACACGCGGTAAGAGTCGAGCACTTCGCTGCCCCAAGAGTTAGAGCCTAAGCCCATCACTTGGTGATCTAGGTTTAGCGTGATGTAACCGCTCTTCTCTAGCTCAATGGTGTGTTGTGCTTGGTGTAGGTTTTGATTGGTGTAGAACCATGCGCTGAAGTTGATTTCTTGCTGTGGTTTTACTGCAATACCATTACCCGCACGGCTTGAAAGCGCAGCCCAACGAACGTGTTGGCGGTTGCCGTTGTTTTGTGGGAACGGGTAGTTCTCGAACATGTCTGCCACGGTTGATTGGTAAACATCAATCATGTTGGCTTGCTTGCTGTCCTGGTAGTTCTCTTCAGGGCCGCGGCCGTAGTATTGAACTTGGTCGAAGTCGCCGTTGATACCCATATCGAAACCAATCACTGGAATCACGTGAGGGTAATCACCGTAACGCTCGCCACTTAGCTCAACGTTTAACTGACCTTCTGCACTGATCTGGTAGCGATATTCACAACGCATACCGAAATCAAATACTGGTGGAGCAATGATGCTGGTGGTCGTGATTTCAACCTTGCCGTTCACTTGCTCGACATTCACGAACTCAAGGTCAATGCTACGGAAGTGTTCCTGCATGATCTGTAGGTGTGCAGGTTCCCAGTAACCATCGTGTTCTTGCTTGTGGTTATCGATCATTGGCTTGAAGAAGTTGATTCGTGGTTCTGACTTGATCATCTCTTCACCATTGACCAACCATGACGTCAGTTTGCCGTTCACTTTCGAGAAGTTCAGCGCAAAGTTGTGGCCTTTGATTAGGTAAGCAAGACGAGACTCTTCAACATTCAGTGCCGTTGCATTGTTGTTAGTGAAAGCTTCAAGTTGTGCTGTGTTCTCTTTCACTTGGAACTGGTAAACCGCGATGTCGTGGTTCGCTTCGCTGTATGAAGTGCGAGAATCCTTGCGAACCGTAAAGTTCACAAACACTTCACGCTCATCAAATTGTGGCAAGCTAAGCGTCAGTTCGCGACTAGAGTTTTCAGCCAGTTCTTCAACCTTGATGTGCTGTACAGCAATGGTCTCACCTTCAGCGCGGATTTCCGCAGTGATGGTGTAGTCATCGATGTTTGAGAACCAAAGCTTGTTGTCTACTGTGAAGGTGCCCGTTTGTGCATCGAAATCGCGAAGCTTCACTGGGGCAATCACTTGTTTGTACTCTTTCAAGCCAGGGCCTGGTGTTTGGTCTGGGTAGATCAAGCCGTCCATGCAGAAGTTGTAGTTGTTCGGGTAGTCACCGTAGTCACCGCCGTACTTGTAGAACTCTGTGCCTGCTTCATCACGCGCTAGAATGCCGTGGTCACACCATTCCCAAACATAGTGACCTTGAATTGCGTCATGCTTGTAGAACACGTTTTGGTATTCAGTTAAACCGCCCGGGCCGTTACCCATTGCGTGTGCGTATTCGCAGATGATGCGTGGTTTTTCGTGTGGGAATTCACCGAAGGCATTCATCAGTTGAGCGCGTGAGTACATGGTTGAAATGATATCGACCACTTCAGCATCACGGTCTTCTTCATAGTGAACCAGACGCGTGTCATCAATTGCTTTTGCAGCATCGTACATAGAGCGGATGTTGCAGCCGTAACCAGACTCGTTACCTAGAGACCACATGATGATAGAAGGGTGGTTCTTTTGAGCGTGGATATGACGTTCGATACGTTCAACAAACACAGCTTCCCATGCAGCATCGTTAGTGATGCGGCTTAGGTCGCCAACGTTAGCAAAGCCGTGCGTTTCAACATCGGTTTCGCCCATCACGAATAGGCCGTAGATATCACACAATTCGTAGAAGCGAGGGTCGTTCGGGTAGTGCGCAGTACGTACTGAGTTGATGTTGTGTTGCTTCATCAACACTAAATCTTTCTCTACGCGATCCATGCCAACCGCACGACCTTTCAGGTGGTCGTTGTCGTGACGGTTCACGCCATGCAGCATCACGTATTTGTTGTTGATGTAGAACAGACCATCGCGAACTTTAATGTCGCGGAAACCAACGCGCTGTGGAATCACTTCCAACACCTTGCCGTCAGCGTCTTTTAGCGTCAGCAGCAGTTGGTACAGGTAAGGGTTCTCAGCGTTCCATTGAACTGGGTTAACCACATCAATAGAGAATTGAGTATTCGCATTGCCATCGACGCTTAAGTTATCTACAGAGCCTTGCGAGATAACTTGGCTGCCATCAAGCAATGCGTACTCAAGGGTTGCGTTTGCCGCTGCTGCTAGGTTTTCTAGTTCCACTTTGCACGACAGGGTAGCGCTTTGGTAAGCGTCGTCGAAGTCAGTGCGAACGGTAACGTCTTGAACGTGCAGTTGTTCTTTACCTACTAGGTAAACGTCACGGAAGATACCGCCCGTCCACCACATGTCTTGGTCTTCAATATAGGTAGAGTCGGCCCACTGCATCACACGAATAGAAAGTAGGTTGTTGCCTGCTTTTACTTGGTTAGATATATCGAACTCAGCGGTTAGGCGGCTGCCTTTGCTGAAGCCCACGTATTCGCCGTTTACGTAAACTTCGAAGTAAGTTTCAACGCCATCAAATTTGATGATGGTTTGTTTCTCGTCCCAGCTTTCGCCAAGGAAGAAAGAGCGTTGGTATGCGCCGGTTGGGTTGTCTGATGGTACGAAAGGCACATCAATTGGGAATGGGAAACCTTCATCTGTGTATTGAAGATCGCCGTGGCCTTCCATTTGCCACATGTTTGGAACCGTGATGTTGCCCCAGTCGCTCATTTCCTGAGAATAGAACTCTTCAGGAACCAATAGCGGATTGGTGAAATAGCTGAAATTCCATTGACCACTCAATAGTTGGAAGTGGCTGCTCAGTTCACGCTGAAACGTTTTTGCATTTTTTTCTGATGCGTACGAGAAGAAGTATGCACGCGGTGCCATACGGTTCTCATGTAAGTTCAGGAAGTTTTCCCAGTTGTTCACGTTGCCTCTCTCTCGGTCTGAATGCAGTTTGCTGACCGACGTTCTTATGCGTAATTGGGTCGTAGTGAATACGAGTATTTTTGGACTGAGGTAATTATTAGTAAAAGTTTTACTAAATGAAATTGGTGAAAACGTTTTACTTTAACTTCATCACGTTTTTTATGGTCTTTTTACGGTGCTGTGTGATCCACTTAAAAGAATGCTATTGGCTGTTTTATGCAGCAGGTTAAGGAGGGGAATATGTGTCGATTGATGTATGTGATGGGCACAAAAAAGGCCACCTTCAACAAAGGTGGCCTTTATTTATCTATTTGATATATTTAATTATTTTGTTGTGTCGCGCAGCTTAAGTTTGCTTGGTACATAGACACGTAGTGGGATAGTTCGGCCGTCACGTACTTTCTCAATCAGCAGGTTAACGCCTTGAATTCCCATTAGTTCAGAGTGAATACGAACAGTCGATAAAGATGGGAAGGTAAATTTAGCTGTTGGGATGTCGTTTACACTGATCAGCGCAATATCTTCAGGAATGTTTAATCCGTGCTCATGAACTGCTCGTAAAACGCCAATTGCGATGGAATCTGAGGCAATAAACATGGCTTTAGGGTAGTTGCCCGTCGCGAGCATCTGTTTTGCAAGCTTGTAACCTGAAGAGCTAGAGAAGTCACCACGGTAGATATCTTGCTCGCTGACAACGTTCTTGAGGCCACCATATTCAGCAAAAGCGACTTCACGAATATCAGGGGTGTTGACGTCGTCTTGGCCACCAATAAAGCCGATGCGCTCATAGCCTTGGTTGATAAAGAAGTTGGTGATCTCTTTGCTGATCAAAGCCAGGTCGATATCGACAGAGTCATAAGGTTCTGAGTGATCGGTAAAATCGACATAACAGATATTATCGCTCAGCTTCTTAGCTTGCTCGATAACCTCTGGTGTCATTCTTCCCACCAACAAAACACCGGTGATTGGCGCTGAGTTGATTTGTATTTTGTTTTCATAACAGTTGGTTAGCTTTACTTCCATCTTTTCACATTGGGTTTCAATCCCGTGGCGAATCGATAGGTAGTAAGGGTCGTTAACTTCCGCTTCTTGTTTGTAGTTATACAGTGCTAGAAAGTGGTGGTTTTGTTTTTTACTGCTAACGGTTTTTCGTGAGCTGCTGGTTTTGTATTCCAACTTCTCTGCAATTTCAAAGATACGTCTTTTGGTCTCTTCCTTGACGCTTAATGTTGGATCTTCATTGAGAACCCTTGAAACTGTAGCCAATGATACATTCGCTTCAGTCGCGATATCTTTTAACGTTGCCATACTCACTTCCTGTTATTGGAACATTGCGCTGCTTTGAAATTGGTATTTAGTAAAAAAGCAATGCACCTCTTTATTCTACAGACCTATTGTAATCAAACTGGACATCATTGCATTAACTTTTAGTAAAATAAATGCTCAACTCATCTGTGATGTCTCAAATCTAACTATCTATAATTATCTTATTAAAATTCAATGAATTAGAGGTTAACAGCTATACGTTCTCTCTATGTCATGATCAGTTCCAATGATGAAAGTTAGTGTAAACGTTTACACTTCGTGGTTTTGATCACAGAATTATAGTCAAAATGGCTGCTACTATTTCTGACATACGGTGCTACTGAGCTGAATGTCAGTTCGAGTTAGCCCACGAATGACGACAAAGAGAGGTTGATTGTGAAAGTACTGGTTACGGGCGGCATGGGTTACATCGGAAGTCATACATGCATTCAAATGATACAGGCAGGTATGGAGCCGATCATTGTTGATAACCTTTGCAACAGCAAAGAGCTAGTGCTGGAACGAATCGAATCGTTAACTGGCAAGCGACCAACGTTTTATCTTGGCGACATTCGTGACCAATCTTTTCTAGATAGCGTGTTTTCAGAAAACGATATCCAAGCCGTGATTCATTTCGCTGGCCTAAAAGCGGTGGGAGAATCAGTAGTTAAGCCTTTGGAGTACTACGATAACAATGTAAATGGTTCTCTGGTTCTAGCGCGCAGCATGAAGAAAGCAGGCGTGAAAAGCATTGTGTTTAGCTCTTCAGCAACCGTGTATGGCGACCCTGAGATTGTGCCGATCACCGAAAGCTCACCAACAGGTGAAACCACGAACCCTTATGGTCGCAGCAAATATATGGTGGAAGAGTGTTTGAGCGATCTGTTCAACGCGGAGAACGATTGGAGCGTGACTTTACTGCGTTACTTCAATCCAGTCGGCGCACACCCATCGGGCACTATGGGTGAAGACCCACAAGGTATCCCAAATAATTTAATGCCGTTTATTGCTCAAGTAGCCGTCGGTCGCCGTGAAAAACTGGCTGTTTTTGGAAACGATTACCCAACAGTCGATGGCACAGGCGTTCGTGACTATATTCATGTAATGGATTTAGCGGACGGCCATGTCGCAGCTCTAAAAGTGGTTGGCGAGAAAGCGGGTTTACACATTTACAACCTAGGTACGGGCAAAGGCTCAAGTGTACTCGAGATGGTTGAAGCCTTCGCACAAGCATCGGGCAAACCGGTTCCTTATGAACTTTGTCCACGCCGCGCAGGTGATATTGCCGAATGTTGGGCAAGCACTGAAAAAGCAGAGCGCGAGCTTGGCTGGAAGGCGACGCGTAGTGTGATGGAGATGACAGCGGATACGTGGAATTGGCAGTCGAATAATCCACAAGGTTACTAAGTAACTTTTAGGTTATTGAGAAAAGAGATTCCAGATATCTCGTACCTCGATTCTGGAATGACGAATTTAAAAACTACGATTTCTGAACGTCATTCCCTACAGCGAGGCACGAGCGTGATAGGGAATCTCCTTGTAGAAGAATTATTCATCTTGGTGAATTGACCAAGACACAAAATTTGAGAGCAATCTAAACATGTCAAAAGTTGAATTTAACCCAGTAGACCACCCGCATCGTCGTTATAACCCATTAACGGGTCAGTGGATCTTAGTCTCACCGCACCGAGCAAAACGTCCTTGGAGTGGCCAAGATGAAAAACCATCGACCGCGCAGCTTCCTGCGTACGAGAAAGAGTGTTTCTTGTGCCCAACCAATACGCGTATCTCGGGCGACGAAAACCCAGATTACGACGGCACTTACGTATTCAGTAATGATTTCGCGGCCTTGATGCCCGATTCACCTGACGCTCCAGAGTCTGAAAACCCTCTATTCAAGACTCAAGGTGTTCGCGGGTTGAGCCGCGTGATCTGTTTTTCTCCGGACCACAGCAAAACGCTGCCAGAGTTACCAGTAAACAAGATTCGCGGTGTTATCGACACATGGAATGAACAGATTGAAGAGCTAGGTAAAGACTACCTATGGGTTCAAGCGTTTGAAAACAAAGGTGAGACCATGGGCTGTTCTCAGCCACACCCACACGGTCAAATCTGGGCAAACAGCTTTTTACCCAACGAGATTGAACGCAAAGAGAAACTGTTAAAAGAGTACTTCGAACAACAAGGTTCGAATCTTTTAGTGGATTACGTTGACGCTGAAATGAAAGACGGCTCTCGCACTGTGGTTGAAACTGAACATTGGATTGCTGTGGTGCCTTACTGGGCAGCGTGGCCATTTGAAACCATGTTGCTACCAAAAACACACATCCGTCGTATGAGCGAACTGACTGACGAGCAGCGTGATGATTTAGCGCTTGCGATTAAGAAGCTGACCAGTCGTTACGACAACTTGTTCCAATGCTCATTCCCTTACTCAATGGGCTGGCACTATGCGCCGTTCTTCGAAGAAGGTACGGATATCGATCACTGGCAGCTGCATGCCTTGTTCTACCCGCCATTGTTACGCAGTGCTTCGGTTCGTAAATTCATGGTCGGCTACGAAATGTTGGCTGAGTCTCAGCGTGATTTAACCGCAGAACAGGCGGCGCAACGTCTGCGTGATTTGAGTGACGTTCACTACAAAGAGCAGGAATAGCCTACTTCGTAGATAACGAATGAGATTCCTGATATCTCGTCCCTCGATTCTGGAATGACGGCAGATGAGAAGCCCATAAGTTTAAGAGCTTAGAAGCTTGGTCGCTGATGTTGTCATTCCCTACCGTGAGAGACGAACGAGATAGGGAATCTAAAAGAATTAAAGTGGTGCCATGAAGGGGCCATAACCAATTGAACAAAGAGTTTAACCAGAGAGTTTACTTATGTCTGATCTAATCCAAAACGTGAAAGCATCTTTTGAGCAAGTCCTTGGTTACCAAGCGACTCATATTATCCAAGCACCAGGTCGTGTGAACCTGATCGGCGAGCACACTGACTACAACGATGGTTTTGTTCTACCGTGTGCCATTAACTACCAAACGGTAGTCGCAGCGACTAAGCGTGACGACAACATTGTACGCGTAGTATCAGTGGACTACGGTAATGCAGTCGATGAGTTCGACCTAACTCAAGAGATCACCTTCCAGCAAGACAAGATGTGGGCGAACTACATTCGTGGTGTGGTGAAGTGCTTAAAAGGTCGCGGCTTTGAATTTACAGGTGCAGACATCTCTGTAACGGGCAACGTGCCTCAAGGTGCAGGTTTAAGTTCTTCTGCGGCATTGGAAGTGGTGATTGGTCAAACATTCAAGGTGCTTTACAACCTAGAGATCAGCCAAGCCGAAGTGGCGCTTAATGGTCAACAAGCTGAAAACGAATTCGTGGGCTGTAACTGCGGCATCATGGACCAAATGATCTCTGCAGAAGGTCGCGCAAACCATGCGATGCTTTTGGATTGTCGTAGCCTAGAGACTCAAGCGGTTTCAATGCCAGAAGATATGGCTGTGGTTATCATCAACTCAAACAAGAAACGCGGCTTGGTCGACAGCGAATACAACACACGTCGTGAACAGTGTGAAGAAGCGGCGCGCATCTTTGGTGTTCCGGCACTTCGTGATGTGACCATTGAGCAGTTCAAAGCGAAAGAGTCTGAGTTAGATGAAATGGTCGCGAAACGTGCTCGTCACGTGATTACTGAAAATGACCGTACTGTTGAAGCGGCTCAAGCTCTGCGCACTCACGATATGAAACGCATGGGTGAGCTGATGGCTGAATCGCATGCATCAATGCGTGATGATTTTGAAATCACGGTGAAAGAAATCGATACGCTGGTTGATATGGTCAAAGAAGTGATCGGTGACCAAGGTGGCGTGCGTATGACTGGCGGTGGTTTCGGTGGTTGTATTGTGGCATTGGTTCCACCTGCATTGGTTGATGAAATCAAAACAACCGTTGAACAGAAATATCAAGCGGCGACGGGGCTAAAAGAATCTATTTATGTGTGCCAAGCGAAAGACGGAGCAGGCTTAGTTGAAGTAATCTAACGGCTTCGAGACTTAATATAGAGCTTACCAAGTAAAAAGATCATGGTAGGCCAAATACTAAAGCCTTTACTTCAGGTAGAGGCTTTTTACTGGCACTAGAAGGAATTTAGAATGACACAAGAGCAAAACCTGCATCAATCCATGACGCAGACTCCAGCCTATGATGGCCAACCCGCTCAGTTAGTGACGCTATCAAATACGCATGGCATGCAAGTGACATTCATGGATATTGGTGCAACATGGTTGAGCTGTATTCTGCCAGTAAAAGGAAACAAAAGAGAAGTTTTGTTGGGTGTTAACTCAATGGAGAACTTCGATAAACAAGCCAGCTATATGGGCACAACCGTTGGCCGTTATGCTAACCGCATTGCTAATGGTCGTTTCAAAATTGATGGTCAGAATTACAAGCTGGAAACCAACCAAGCGGGCAATACCTTGCATGGTGGCCCGAACGGATTTGATAAACGCCGTTGGAATATTGCTGAGCAAACCGAAACGTCAGTGGTGTTCACTCTAGAGTCTGCTGATGGCGACCAAGGATTCCCGGGGAATTTGAATGTGTCGGTGCGTTATGACATCACCGAAGACAATCGAGTGTCCATTAATTACTCTGCAACCACAGACAAGCCGACTGTAGTCAACCTAACGAATCATGCGTACTTCAATCTACTTGGCGCTGAAGCTGGACACGATTGTTTGTCACACATTGTCAGTATCAATGCTAATCAGTTCTTACCGACCAATTCGGTGGGTATTCCGTTAGGTAACCTTAAATCGGTGAAATCGACCAGCTTTGACTTCAATCAGCCTATGATGATCTCAGAGCGTTTGTTGGGCGATGAACAGCAGAAAGCAGCAAAGGGTTACGACCACTCTTTCTTATTGGCTGATGGCTGCAAACGCACTCAATGTGCCGCGACCGTAACCTCACCAGATGCGCTCGTCACACTAAAAGTATTTTCAACCAAACCTGCAATGCAGCTATACACCGGAAACTGGCTTGGTGGCACACCAAACCGAAGTGGTGGCAGCTATGAAGACTACGCTGGTTTGGCGCTAGAAACCCAGTTCTTACCTGACTCTCCTAACCACCCAGAGTGGAAGCAGGACAGTTGTATTCTCAAGCCTGAACAAGAATATAACTACAGTACCTGTTACCAGTTTGAATTTTCGGGGGATTCTTCAAACTAGTACGCTCTAGCTCAAAGTGGTTATGCCAATGTCTTTTGCTTGTGAATAGGATGACGTGAATTATCGCGTTTTTCTTGGGGGATGAGCAAAAGTGGCGCTCAACAAGAGTACGGTTTATTAAGTGCGATTGTTGAGTATCTGAGTAAGGTAGGAAAGCCCTAACAGAAGCGATTCTGTTAGGGCTTTTTTTTGTTTATTGCTTGATGAGTCGGCCAGAACTTAGACTTTCTCTACCGAATTGCGGCGTACCAGAGTTGGAGAGAACATCATTGGTTCAGTGGAGGTGTTTTCACCTTTGGCTAAGTGCAGCGCGAGTCGTGTCGCTTTCTCTGCCATCATCTGAATCGGGTAGCGAATAGTGGTGAGCTTTGGATGAACATAGCGGGCAATCAAGCCATCATCGAAACCGATGATCGACATTTTGTCTGGCGCTTGAATACCGTTTTCATCAAGGACAGACAAAGCACCTGCTGCCATGTAATCGTTGTACGCCACAATGCCAGTGATTGGCAGTGACTTAGTCAGAAGGTTAGTCATGGCGTATTCGCCACCGTCACTGGTGGGCGCTGAGTATTCAATATAGCTGTCAGAGAGCGCTATTTTGTAATCTGAGAGTGCTGCTAAGTAACCTTGGATACGCTCATCGGCATCTTCAATGCTATGTGATGAGGCGATACAGGCAATGTTCTTATGGCCATGGCGGATCAGATATTCCGTCGCAAGATACGCGCCTTTCTTGTTGTCCAAGAAAATACAACGGTTGGCAATCTCAGCAATATAACGGTTGATCAGCACTAAGCCTTTGACTTCTTTCGCATAGGCAATCAGTTCTTCGTCGGTGAGGCCTTTCGAGTGGATCACCAGGGCGTCACAACGGCTATTAATCAGCAACTCAATCGCTTGTCTCTCTTCTTCACGATCGTGTGAGCCATTACCGACAAGGATATGTTTTCCGTTCTCACGAGCGACATTATCGACAGCCTTAACCAGCGTGCCAAAAAAGGGATCGGAGATGTCACCGACCAATACGCCAACAGTGTTCGTGCTTTGGCTTACCAGCGCTCGAGCATTGGCATTCGGGCGATAGCCGAGTTTAGACATCGCTTTAGTTACAGACTCTACCGAGCTTGCACTCGCCTTGGGAGACTTGTTGATCACTCGAGATACGGTTGCAACAGAAACACCAGCTTCCTTTGCTACATCTTTAATTGTTGCCATTTTTAACCTCTATACATTGCTGCATCTATTTAACACCGACAATGATAGTAAGGCAACGAAACTCTCATTTTACTTCCAGTAATGAGATCTTTACCGCTTGTAATTATTAGGCTTAATGCTAGTGTAAACATTTACATTTTACTTAATTTTAGTAAATGATTTAATGAGTGAAAACAAATCAATATAGGAAGTGAGAAATGGATACTGTCTCTTATGGTGACTTTGCTAAGTTAGAAATGCGTGTGGGTAAGATCATTGAGGTTGTGCGTCATGAAAACGCCGACAAGCTCTACATCGTGCAAGTGGATGTTGGTGACAAGACACTGCAAACGGTGACCAGCCTAGTTCCTTACTACACAGAAGAAGAGTTGATGGGTAAGCAGGTTGTTGTTTTGTGCAATCTAGCGAAGGCGAAGATGAGAGGCCACACTTCTGAGTGCATGTTGCTTTGTGCAGAAACGGAAGATGAATCTGAAAGTGTATTGCTAACACCTGAACGTGCGATGCCAGCAGGTATTCGTGTCGTTTAAGCTCACTTTAGGTTGGTGAGTCAATGTGTTCACCAACCTAAATCAACTAGCTGCGTACAGTTAGTATCAAGCCATCAATCACACTGTGATGGTGATCGGAAACCCCAGCAAGGTTGCCGTATTTAGGCTGGTGGCGATCATTTTCTAATGGGTGATGCCAACCTTGTGTGTGTTTAACAAAATGCGCCGCAAAGCTTTCAGACACCTCTAAACATCCTGCTAATACCGTATCGACGTAGGTTTGAACGATAGGGCTGTTTTCGCAAGGTGCTTCAATCTCGTCTTTGATGTAAACCCAGATCGGTTGATCCTGTTTGAATTCATCTTGGCTTTCTATCTGAGAGGCCTTTAATTCGATACGGTGATAACCACGCTCACGGCGATCAAACTCAGCTAGTGAAATATCATCCACCTCAAGCAACACACCATTCACTTGTCCCTCACCAAGATTGACGATCAAAGGTGATAACACATAGCTGTCATCGATCTTGCTCCAATGGCGAATTAAGCCATGAACAATCGCAGGGATCGCTTGCCCTGTCTGACCGGTAAGCTGGCGTGAAGATGAGTTGATTAAACTGCCATAACCAAAAATATACATCGCATTCCTTGTCTGAGTTGTTCCATTTAAGTCTAGTCTTACTATATGTGGCGAGATACCAAAAGTCAGTAAGTTTCTATTTACACACCTATAGGTCTTTATGACTCTTTTGGTTGTGTTTTTTTGACTTGTTTATTGGCTATTGAATCTCGTGAGTCGCTGTTTTTACTGGTTTTATCTAATTGGCGCGTTTCATGCAATGTGATTCTGCATATTGCATCGGGTTTGATGCACACCAAATTTGGTTTAGGTAATACCTTGGCCGCTTATCTGAGAATTAGGAGCGAGTTTGTTAAATATCACAGATAAAAGTGTAGAAGACGCGATTCCAGCCTACCTGCGTTTAGGCTTTCGACCTTTCTTCTTTTTAGGCAGTCTCTATGCCGTGATTGCGATTGTAGCTTGGGTCATCATGTTTCAAAACGGTCAGCCTGAAATGCTAAAAGTACCGGCGCTTTGGTGGCACGTTCATGAAATGCTGTTTGGTTTCTCAATGGCGATAGTGGTTGGTTTTGTGTTAACGGCGGTACAAACGTGGACGGGTGTCAACGGCACCAAGCACTATCGATTAGCTGCGCTAGTCGGTTTGTGGCTCGCACCTCGTATTCTATTTTGGACACCCGCTCCGTTATGGTTGATCTCGTCGGTTGAGGCGCTGTTCTTAATCTTCGCCGCCTACGAAATTGGTTTCCGAGTCGTGAAGTCGAAAGGCTGGAAGAACCTGTTCTTTGTGCCGCTGTTTATATTGGCTATCGTGGCGAACTTTGCTAGTTACGCGACCATTAAGGGCATGCCTCCATTCCCATCGTCTGCAGTTTGGCAGGCCATGTTGTGGTGGTTTACTTTGCTGCTATCAGTGATGGGTGGGCGAGTTATCCCATTCTTCACGGCACGTCGTTTTTATTTCGAAAAAGCTCAGCCCTTGGTTTGGTTGGAATGGTTAGCCAATCTACCTTTGGTTGGTTTATTTGTGTTGAGCTTCTTCCCATTGACCTTTGCTCAAGTCGGCAATGAGTTGATGGTATTTGCAGGTGTGACTCAGTTGGTGCGCTTTATCCGCTGGAAACCTTGGACAACGCTATCAGAACCTTTGGTGTGGTCGCTGCATGCGGCTTATCTATGTATCCCTCTCAGCTTGCTGCTACGCGGTTTGCTAGACAACCCATTCGCGAGCCACAACATGCTGCACTTGTTTGCGATTGGCGGTTTGAGTGGTTTAATTCTGGCGATGATTACGCGCGTGACAATGGGACATACTGGGCGTGCTATCTATAAAGGGCCAAGTATGGCTGTGGCGTTCTCGGCTATTTTTATTGCGGCACTCGTTCGTAGTTTAGGTGTAACATTCTTCCCGGCGTATTTATTTGAGATGGTCAACATCAGCGCCGGTTTATGGACGTTAGCGTTCGGGCTGTTTATCTGGAAGTTCGGTATGATGCTGTTAACGCCAAGAGTGGATGGTCATCCGGGCTAAGCCAATGGGTTATCGAACCATACTGAAAGGGAAGCTCAGAGCTTCCCTTTTTGATCTTGATAACTTATTAAGTATTCGCAGCAAGGTATTGGCGTACCTGCGTGATGAGATCTTCCTTGGCGTGAGGTGAGATAAAACTGGCTTCGATGGCATTAATACTAAACTGCGCTAATTCGTTTTTCGTCAGTGGATGAGCATTGGCGACCGCGAGGAAGTTATCATTCATATAGCCGCCGAAGTAAGCCGGATCATCGGAATTGATGGTGACGCACAGCCCTTTTCTCAGCAACTCGACGATGTTGTGCTCTTGCATGGTCTCAAACACCTTGAGTTTGGTATTCGATAGCGGGCAGACGGTCAGCGGTGTACGTTTTGCTATTAGCTGTTCCATCAAATCTTCATCTTCTACACAGCGAACGCCATGATCAATTCGGGTAATGCTTAGTAAGCTCAGAGCGTCGATAATATTTTGTGCTGGGCCTTCTTCTCCGGCGTGTGCGACAGTCAGGAACCCTTGGTTGATCGCTTCTTGGAATACATGTTTAAACTTTTCTGGCGGATTGCCCTGTTCTGATGAATCTAGCCCGACGGCAATGATCTTATCTTTATAGGGAAGGGCTTGTTTGAGTGTTTCAAAAGCGCTGTCTTCATCAAGGTGACGCAGAAAGCACATGATCAGTTGGCTGCTGATGCCAAGTTCTTGTTCCGCTTGATTCAAAGCTCGAGTAATCCCGCCAACGATGACTTCAAAGTCAATGCCGCGTTCAGTGTGAGTCTGAGGGTCGAAGAATATCTCAGTATGAACCACATTATCTTGCTGGCACTTCAACAGATAAGCCCACGTCAGGTCGTAGAAATCTTGTTCATGAATCAGTACGTTTGCGCCTTGGTAATAGATGTCGAGAAAGGATTGAAGATTGTGAAACTGGTACGCGTCTCGAACTTGGTCTGGGGTCTCAAAAGGAATCGACACGGCATTACGCTTGGCGAGTTGGAACATCAGCTCTGGCTCTAGTGTGCCTTCTATATGTAAGTGCAGCTCAACTTTGGGTAAATTTTTGATGAAGCTATCCATAGCAACTCCTTAGCTATTTTAATTATGAGCGGAGTAGGTGAGACAGTAGAGTCTATAAACCTGAGTAAGTAGGTATCTCTTTCATTTATCTCTGTTTGAGCATAGTCCATTTCATTGTTGTCGATAAAACAGGGCTGAAGTTGATGGTGAATTGGAAGTTACGAACTAATTGAAATCAGGCGCAAACGATTTGCAGCATTGGAGTGTGATCCGCTGCAAATATTTGCAGCAATATTCATTGATTTGTGCTCTAATACCGCGCTTACCAAGGGATGGTGTTAAAAGATGCTCACTTAGATGGAGTTATCAAAGTTGACCGATCCCTTAATGATCTCCCTTAGGAAAAAATAGAACATGTCTAAGAACAAAAAATTTGATATCCGCCTTACAGAAAAACGCAACGGTTGGTGTGCAGAGATTACTCGTCAAGTAACGTCTCGCAGCACTACAGTATCTAAGCGTGAGTCTGGTTTCGAAACTGAAGCTCTAGCACAAGAGTGGGCAGAGAAAGAGCTAGCATCTTTCATCGCTAACCAAGCTGAACGTAACGAGCGTAAATCAGAGCAGCGTAAAGAGCGTGACGAACTACGTCACACTAAAGAGCTTAAAGCTGAGCAAGCACGTGAAGCGCGCGCTAAAGCTCGTGCAGAAGAGCAAGAAGACGCTGAGTAATTCAGTGCATGACTAATTTATAGATCCCTTAATTTTAAGATAAGGGATTTGTGAAAAAAAAGCCCCGATACAACTTTTTTCTTTCTAGTTAAAAGTGTATTGGGGCTTTTTAGTTTGTGGAGTTCTGTTTTATTGTGTTTAAGAGCACTGTTTTGGCTTCTCGCTTTTAACGTCGAGCTCTTAAACTGTTAAGCATTGTCTGATCAGTTATTCAGTGCAGTTAGCCAATCATCTTCTGCCACTTCTTCAATGTAGCTTTCTACTGATTGTCCTACTTCTTCATCGTCTTGCTTGAAGTAAGCGATGTGGAACACAGCATCACCTTCGTTGACCAAAGGTAGAGTCTGCTGACCAATCACGATACCGCCTTTGGTTGTGATCACTTGGCCTTCTTGGTGACCCAATGGAGAGCTGATGTAAGCAAGGGTTTGTCCTGCTTCAACCTGTTCGCCAAGTCTTACCATGTTACGCAAAATACCGTCTGATTCAGCGCGGATCCAGCTGGTGGATTTACTCAATACTGGCTCTGGTAACTTCTTACGGTTAGGGCGCAGCATGCCGATTTCTTTCATCACTTGGTGCACGCCAAGGTAACCCGCTCGAATTGCTAGGTGATCAAAACGCAGTGCTTCACCACCTTCGTAAGTTAATACAGGAATACCCAGTTTTTCCGCTTCGCTACGCAGTGAACCGTCGCGCAGTGGAGAATCAATGATCACGGGTGTTGCGAACGCTTTTGCGATGCGAAGTGTTTCAGGGTTCGATAGGTTTGCACGAATCTGTGGCAGATTGGTACGGTGAATCGCGCCCGTGTGTAGATCCAGAATGTAATCACAGTGCTTTGCCACGTTCTCGAAGAAGGTGTAAGCGATGCGTGATGTTAGCGATCCTTTCTCACTGCCAGGGAAGCAACGGTTTAGGTCACGACGGTCTGGTAGGTAACGAGATTTATGGATAAAGCCAAACACGTTAACGATAGGCACAACAATTAATGTCCCTTTCAGTTTCTTTGGATCGATAGCGTTCGTCAGTTGTCGTGCGATCTCAACACCGTTTAGCTCATCGCCGTGGATAGCCGCATTTACCATCAGTGTTGGGCCTGCTTGGCGACCGTGAATAATTTCAATCGGGATCGAAAGTGGAGAATGCGTGTAAAGCTGAGCCGCTTGCAGTTCAATCTCCATTCGCTGTCCTGGCTGAACAGTATAACCAAGTAATTCGAATGGTTGATTAGGTTTTAGTCTTGCCATTTAGGTTGTTCTCAACATGGTGATAATTCGTTAACACGGAATGTAGCAATCGTTGATTTTTAGTACGAATCAATCGCTTTACGGTGACGACAAAAGTTTTTTATGAAGGGGCTTCTGAATTGGTTTCAGTTTTTTATTTGGCTAATTGAAGGGTGTTTCAAATTGTGAATTTTCTGACAATACATTGATTTAGCGCTGATATTTGTTACTCAGTTCGTTGGTATTATCCACCGCCATTTTTTGGCGGCCAAATTCAAATATCGAGATCAAAATGAAAAAAACAATTTCAAAAGTTGTAGCACTAGCGGTGGTATCTGTTGCTTTATCTGGCTGTGTTGGTAGCAACGCAGTAACGGGTTACCTAATGAAGTTCAACATCAAGGCTGTTGATAACCGTTACGCTCGTGGTGGTTTGAACATGCTACTTGCACCTGCATACGGTCTAACAGTTGCTGCCGATTACCTAGTATTCAACTCACTAGAGTTCTGGACAGGTAGCAACCCACTAACAGGTGCTCCGCACATCTTTGATACTAAGACTGATACTTACCTAGACATCAACCACCAACTTGATCCGTCTCTAACGGAAGCGCCAGTGGGTCCTATCACGAGTGCAGATGTGATCGAAAAAGGTCAAATGCAGCAGATTGATGAAAACACGATCCAAATGGACATTACTTACCAGTCTGGTGAGCGTGCGACGTTAATCGGTGTTCGTGATGGCGAGATGGTGACTTACTTCATCGATGGCGAAGTTGTGGCACAAACTTCAATTGATGAGCTAGAAAGCTACGCGGCTTCACGCGCTTAATCTAGATTGATTCATTAGATACAAAAACAGGTACTCATTGAGTACCTGTTTTATTTTGTGTCGATAAACGGTGTTTACTGTAAAACACCATTTATTAAACAAACATAGCTTATCGAATTAAGCTTTTTCTGGGATCGCTTCAAGCAATGCCACCATTTGGTTCCAGAATAGCTCAACGGTGTCGATCTTCACTTTCTCATCAGGAGAGTGCGGGAACTTGATGGTTGGGCCGAAAGAAACCATATCCATGTTCGGGTAAGGTTCTTTGAATAGACCACACTCAAGACCAGCATGGATAACCATGATGTTTGGCTTGTGACCGTAGATACCTTCGTACATGTCGCGGAAGATATGCATGATTTCTGAATCTGCGTCTGGTTTCCAGCCTGGGTAAGCACCAGAGAACGCGATGTTAGCGCCCGCTAGTTCAGCAACAGAGTGAAGCATGCTTTCTACTTGGCTACGACCTGAATCGATAAGAGAACGGATCAGGCAAAGCACTGTGATTGAGTTCTCTTCTGTTGTGATAACACCTACGTTTAGAGACGTTTCAACGACACCTTCAATCTCGTCACTCATACGAATCACGCCGTTTGGACATGCGTTAAGTGCTGCGATAAAGCGAGCTTGGTCTGCTGACGCAAGTGCGCCCATTTCTACAGAAGCCTCTTCATTGAAAGTCACGATGCTGTCTTCTACTTTGCCTAGCTCTGTTGAAAGCAGCTCAGTGTAGTAGTTGTATAGTGAAGCCAGTTTTTCTTGGTTTGCCGCAGGAACAGCAACCGTTACGAAACCTTCACGAGGGATCGCGTTACGAAGGCTACCACCTTTGAATTCGACGATGCGAAGGTCTAGCTCTTTTGCGTGACCCGCTAGGAAGCGAGCAAGCAGTTTGTTTGCGTTTGCACGACCTGTGTGGATGTCACAACCAGAGTGACCGCCTTTTAGGCCTTTTAGCGTTAGCTTACGTGTTACAAAGTCAGCTGGAATCGCGTTACGTGCAATTTCAAATGTCATTGCGCCGTCGATACCGCCAGCACAACCCATGTACACTTCGCCTTCTTGCTCTGAATCGGTGTTAAGAAGGATATCGCCTTCTAACCAACCCGCTTCAAGACCGAAAGCACCAGTCATGCCTGCTTCTTCATCTACTGTTAGTAGAACTTCGATAGGGCCGTGCTGGATTTCGTTTGAAGCAAGAACCGCTAGGCAAGAAGCCATGCCCATGCCGTTGTCAGCGCCAAGCGTTGTGCCTTTAGCTGTAACCCACTCACCATCAATGTATGGTTGGATTGGATCTTTAGCGAAGTCATGAACTGTGTCTTCGTTCTTTTGTGGAACCATATCGATGTGAGCTTGTAGCACGACACCTTTTTTGTTTTCCATACCCGCCGTTGCTGGCTTTTTGATGAATACGTTGCCCGTTGGGTCACGACGTACATCTAGGCCTTGCTCTGTTGCCCAAGCAATAATGTATTGAGCAAGCTCTTCTTCATGCTTAGAAGGGTGTGGGATTGAGCAAATCTTATCGAAGAACTGCCAGATAGGGGCAGGGGATAATTTACTGATCTCAGAATGGAATTCAGACACGGATGACTCCTTTTTTATTTAATAACCATATATTTAGGTTTTGTATGGGTAAAAACCTAGAACAAAAATCTAAAATATGGGTCTGTTTTGATGGCAACAGCATACCACTTGAGCGTTTTGACGAGTAGCGGTTCTAAACCTCAAATAGCTCAAATTTTGAAAGCGATCTTGTCCACCTGATCACAATTAAGCGCCTTGATGCTTATAAATGGCGCAAGCAAACGTTTGTTTAATTCTATTCTGTAATTTAATTACGAAAATAAGTTTGCAAAATAACCGTAAATGGCAAAAAGTGTGACGTATAGCAAAAAATACTTGTAATCTTTTTTCTTTAGGGTATATTAATAACCAACTTCTGAGATGAAGAGTAAATGCTCAAAGGATGAGTCCGTTTTATCGCCTCCAAGGAACCGAGAAATCAAATTCGTTTTTTATTGATTTATTAAGGTGATAGTTATGAAAGGTTTACCATCTGCAATGTTCTGGATTAACAGCTCTGTTTACACTAGCAACTTTGCATACCCTACAAGCTTTGGTTACTAATACCGTAAGCATGTAACTCGAACAGTTTTGTTCACCCCTATATATTGGAATTCTTTTACAGCCCTTTTGGTTGACAGATTCTACCGCCACTCAGTTTTGAGTGGCGTTTTTTTTGCCTGCTACTTTTCCAAACCGCTTTCGCTTGTCACTTTCCCTGCAGTTCTGCGTGGTTGTTTTTTAAACGCCGAAATATCAATTTGCGCCTTATTACTGATCCTGTTGAAAAATACATAACTATTGTGGGTTTGAATTCAGAATTTACTGGCTAGATTCTCAATGAAAATAACCGATGGTAGAAAAAACAACCAACTAATTTCATTGAATGTAATGTTATTAATTGTTTGTTTTTAAACACTATTTACCGCTAATGTTTTTATTTTTAATCGCTTTGTTTCATACGGCATTCTGATAAATATCGATTAGAGCCTTAATTCTATCTGGAATTTGTTATTTGATAACTTTATAATCCACAGCCAATCGATTACGCAACCGTTTACTTTTTACCCTTATAGGATTCGATAATGTTCGAAAAGCTATTCAAACTCAGTGAAAATGGCACCAATGTGCGCACTGAAATCATCGCAGGTCTAACAACCTTCCTAACAATGGCTTACATCATTTTTGTAAACCCAATGATTCTAGCTGATGCTGGTATGGACCATGGCGCTGTATTTGTAGCAACCTGTTTAGCGGCTGCTATTGGCTGTTTCATCATGGGCTTTGTTGCTAATTACCCAATTGCTCAAGCTCCAGGCATGGGTTTGAACGCATTCTTTACCTACGCTGTTGTAATGGGTATGGGTTATACGTGGCAAGTTGCTCTGGCAGCGGTTTTCGTATCCGGCGTAATCTTCATCTTCTTAAGCATCTTTAAGATCCGTGAATGGATTATCAACTCGATCCCTATGTCTCTGCGTGTTGGTATCTCTGCAGGTATCGGTCTTTTCTTAGCGTTTATTGCTCTTAGCAATGCAGGCATCGTTGTTTCTAACCCAGCAACTAAAGTTTCACTGGGCGACATTACCGCGATTGCTCCTATCTTAGGCTCACTTGGTTTCTTCCTAACGATTGCTCTTGTTCACCGTGGCGTGAAAGGCGCAGTAATGATTGCGATTCTAGCTATCACAGCTCTTGGTATTGTTATTGGTGACGTTCAATACGGCGGCATCATGTCTACACCACCAAGCCTTGCACCGACATTCATGCAGCTTGATTTCTCTGCGGTATTTGAAATCGGTATGATTTCAGTGGTATTCGCATTCTTGTTCGTCGATTTGTTCGATACAGCGGGTACTCTGGTTGGTGTTGCAACGAAAGCAAACCTAATCAAAGAAGACGGCAAACTACCTCGCTTGAATAAAGCACTGCTTGCTGACTCTACAGCAACATCTATTGGTGCACTGCTAGGTACATCAAATACTACTTCTTATGTTGAGAGTGTTGCGGGTGTCGCTGAAGGCGGTCGTACCGGTCTAACGGCTGTTGTTGTTGGTATCTTATTCCTATTGGCTCTTTTCTTCTCGCCACTTGCAGGTATGATTCCGGCTTACGCAACATCAGGTGCACTTTTCTATGTAGCAATTCTGATGATGTCTGGCTTAGTTGGCATTGATTGGCGTGATCTTACGGAAGCAGCACCAGTCGTGGTAACATGTCTGCTTATGCCGCTGACGTACTCTATCGCTGAGGGTATCTCACTAGGTTTCATCGCTTACGCTGCAATTAAGCTGCTAAGTGGTAAAGGTCGCGACGTTTCACCTGCTGTGTGGGTAATGTCGGCTATCTTTATTCTTAAATACATTTTCGCTTAATCGTCTAGATTTCTGCTTAATCGCTGAAGAGGCTATGTTTGAAATAGCCTCTAATAACATGACAAAATTATTAGGTTTTATACTATGAGCAACAAATTCGTTATCACTTGGGACAACATGCAGACTTACTGCCGTCAACTTGCTGAAAAGCAAATGCCAGCAGAGCAGTGGAAAGGCATCTGGGCTGTAAGCCGTGGTGGTTTAGTTCCTGGTGCAATCTTGGCTCGTGAGCTAGGTATTCGTCACGTAGATACGATTTGTATTTCTAGCTACGACCACGATCACCAACGTGATATGACAGTAGTTAAAGCACCTGAAGGTGACGGCGAAGGCTTCCTAATCGTTGAAGACTTGGTTGATAGTGGTGACACTGCACGTAAGCTTCGCGAAATGTACCCTAAAGCGAAACTGATCGCTGTATGTGCAAAACCATCTGGTGCTGATTTGCTAGACGAGTACATTGTTGATATCGCTCAAGACACATGGATTGAGCAACCTTGGGATACTAGCCTAAGCTACGTTGAGCCAGTAAATCGCAAGTCAAAATAAGCGTAAACTTAGTTTTTTGAGAAATGACCCTTTATAGGGTCATTTTTTTTTATATTATTAGTGACAACCATTTCTTATTAAGTATCCCAATGTCTGAACCAGAAGAAACGAGCTCGAACCTTTCGGAAACGTTGTTTGTAAAGCACAAGCAGGCGAAAGAGACCTCAATGTTGACACAATACATGCCAAGCTCTGAAGCGTTATTGGATGAGAAGCGTGAACAGCAAAACTCATCATGGTATCGAAACCTAAGACGTCTTCAGTGGGTATGGCAAGGCGTTAATCCAATAGAGCAAGAAGCGGTATTGGCTCGCATCGCGTCATCAGATAACTCTCGTACAATCGACGAGTGGCTTGATACGGTCATGGGTTACCGAAGTGGTAACTGGGCATACGAATGGACCAAGCTGGGTATGCAGCATCAAAATCGTTCTAATGAGAAGAGCGGTGAAGAGATGGCTGAAGAGCTGTTTTCAGCATCGCTGTGCTTCAGTATTGCGGGTTACCCACATCTCAAGAACGACAACTTGGCAGCTCAGGCTCAAGTGTTGGCCAACGCAGCCTATTCTGAAGCGATCAAGCACACTAAGTTGATCGTCAAACAGATTGATATTCCATACCAAAACAAGAAGATCAAAGCGAACTTGCATTTAACTAAGACAGACAAACCACAACCGGTTGTGATTGTCAGCGCGGGTCTAGATAGCTTGCAAACCGATATGTGGCGCTTGTTTAGAGATTACTTAGCACCAAAGAACATTGCCATGCTAACAGTAGACATGCCATCGATAGGGCACAGTGCACATTGGCCGTTAACAGAAGACTCATCTTGTCTTCACCAAGCGGTGCTGAATGAATTGCCTAACATCCCATGGGTCGATCACCACAAAGTCGGCTTGTTTGGTTTCCGCTTTGGTGGCAATGCGATGGTGAGACTATCTTTCCTTGAGCAACATAAGATTAAAGCGTGTATCTCTTTAGGCGCGCCAATTCACGACATCTTTGTTCATGCCGACAAACTGAAACAGATGCCTAAGATGCATCTAGATGTGTTGGCTTCGCGTCTTGGTAAAGGGGCAGTTGATATCAATAGCCTTTCTGGGCAGTTGATGGCGTGGTCACTCAAGGTACAAGGTTTGCTGTCAAACAGTAAAACCAGCGTTCCTATCTTGGCATTGGCTCTGGAAGGTGACCCGGTTTCACCGCCAATGGATAATCAACTGGTTGCTATTTACAGTGATTACGGAAAAGCGAAGAAAATCAAAGCTAAGTCAATTACACAAGGTTATGAGCAATCCCTCGAATTGGCGATAAAGTGGCTTGAGGATGAATTATTTAGATGACATTTCTCCTAAATTAGTTAAGCATGAAAAGTGTACAAACTAAGTACCTGATACTCAGAGATAATTTATAAAATCCAAATGCGTAGTTTCTACGTATAACAGTCTGAGTAACGTCATTCTTAACATTGAAAATGGAGATTCAATATGTCAGAAGTGACACAACAACCTACGCATTACCGCTTGTTGAATGTTTTAAAGGCGATCGGGCCTTACTTAAGGGAACCGCAATCAGAAGAAGGCCACTATATCTTTGATTGCTTGTCTGTATGTGTGAACGATAAAAAATCACCAGAAGAACGCGAGTTCTGGGGCTGGTGGCTGGAATTGGATAAGTCGGAAGAGGGATATTCGGCGAAGTACAATATCGGCAAGTACAACATCGATGGTAACTGGGATTCTTTGCCGTTACCTAAAAAGGCGGTCGCTGAGGTATCTCGAACTCAAGAAGCCTTCCACAAAAAACTGGTTGATGAACTTCAAAGTAAGTTTGAAATCAGTATCCAATTAGACGAAGAGTCTGTCGAATTCGTCTAATTTTAAAGGTTACTCTTCTATATAAAGCAAAAAGGTGCGATTTCGCACCTTTTCTGCTTGTGAATTCCCCTTTTGATTGCTAAAACATCACCTCTTATTTGTTTTATCCATAAAAGACTTCATGACAACAAATCATCAAAGCGGGACAACAACACAGCGTAAAACTGTCGTTGTTAAACTGGGTACCAGTGTCTTAACTGGTGGAACATTGGCATTAGACCGCGCTCATATGGTTGAGCTGGTTCGTCAATGTGCTGAATTAAAAAAACAAGGCCACTCTGTGGTTATGGTTTCGTCTGGCGCAATTGCAGCAGGACGTGAGCACCTTGGTTACCCCGCACTTCCCAACTCAATGGCGAGCAAACAGTTGCTTGCGGCAGTTGGGCAAAGTCAGTTGATTCAAGTTTGGGAGTCTTTGTTTGCTATCTATGGCCTTAAGATTGGCCAGATGCTACTGACTCGTGCTGATCTCGATGATCGCGAGCGTTTTCTTAATGCACGTGACACGATCAACGCACTGGTTGAGCACGATATTATTCCGGTAGTAAACGAAAACGACGCAGTAGCCACCAACGAAATTAAAGTGGGCGACAATGATAACTTGTCGGCCTTAGTGGGTATTTTGTGCGGTGCTGATAAGCTTTTGCTACTAACAGACCAAAAAGGCCTGTTTACGGCTGACCCTCGTAAAGACCCAAATGCTGAGCTCATCAAAGAAGTGAAAACCATTGATGACACACTGCGCAAGATCGCAGGCGGCAGCGGTACGACATTAGGTACCGGCGGCATGGCGACAAAACTGCAGGCGGCTGATATTGCTCGTCGCGCAGGCATCGAAGTGATTATTGCGGCGGGCAGTGCTGAAAATGTGGTGTTTGACTCACTGAGTGACAACCCACAAGGCACACGTTTCTTGCCTTTAGCCGAAGCACTTGAAAACCGTAAACGCTGGATTTTAGCGGGCCCTGCTTCAGCAGGTGACATCGTGGTCGACGACGGTGCAGTAAACGCAGTCAACACCAAAGGCAGCAGCTTGTTGGCGAAAGGGGTTGTTCGAGTTAAAGGCGAATTTTCTCGTGGTGAAGTTACCCAAGTCACAGACAGCAAAGGCAAAGTAATTGCGCGTGGTATCGCCAGTTACTCCAGCCAAGACCTAGCAAAAATTGCAGGCAAGCACAGTAAAGATATTGGCGACATTCTTGGATACGATTATGGGTCAGAAGTCATTCACCGTGACGACCTAGTTGTGATTCAAGAGTAGCTCGTGATGATAAGGCGAATCGCCTTTTTGCATCCAAAGACAGACAGAATTTAGGGAGAGTTAAACGTGGATTTAACTAACATGGGTATCGCAGCAAAAGACGCTGCTTTCCACCTAGCGACCGCATCTACGGCGCAAAAGAATAAAGCATTGGCGATCATCGCTGATGAGCTAGAAGCAAACGCAGCAACGATTTTAGAAGCGAACGCGAAAGATATCGAATTAGGTCGCGAAGCAGGTCTAACCGACGCACTGCTTGATCGTCTACTTCTTAATGAAGAGCGCTTAACCGGTATCGCTAATGATGTGCGTAACGTGATCAGCCTGAACGACCCAGTTGGCAGCGAAATCGACAGTAAGGTACTGGAAAACGGTATGTCGCTGTCTCGTCGTCGCGTACCACTTGGTGTGGTGGGTGTTATCTATGAAGCGCGTCCGAACGTAACTATTGATATTGCAGCTCTGTGTCTGAAGACAGGTAACGCAAGCATTCTACGTGGTGGTAAAGAGACGTTCTTCTCGAACATGGAATTGGTTAAAGTTATCCAGTCTGCATTAGAGAAAGCGGAGCTTCCAGCCGCTTCTGTTCAGTACATCGAGAAGCCTGATCGTGAACTCGTTTCTCAACTGCTTAAACTGGATGACTACGTGGATATGATCATTCCTCGTGGCGGTGCTGGCCTGCACAAGATGTGTAAAGAGAACAGTACCATCCCAGTAATCATCGGTGGCTTTGGTATCAGCCATATCTTTGTTGATGAAAGTGCTGATCTTGAGAAATCTGTCGATGTGGTTGAAAACTCAAAAGTTCAACGCCCGTCAGCGTGTAACTCGTTAGATACACTGCTAGTGCATGAAGCGGTTGCTGAAGCTTTCCTAATTAAGCTGAAACAGCGTTTAGCAGGCAAGGTAACCTTGGTTGCTGATACCAGTGCAAAATCACTGCTAGCGGGTTTTGAAGACCAACGTGATGCGGTTGAAGGCGACTTTGATACTGAATGGCTAAGTTACACGTTAGGCGTGAAAGTCGTTGCGGATGTGGCTGAAGCGATTGACCACATGCGTGTACACAACGCGAGTCACTCAGATGCGATCATGACCAATAGCCTAGAGAGCTCAGAGCGTTTCATTAACTCTGTTGGTTCTGCAGCGGTTTATGTGAATGCATCAACACGTTTTACTGATGGCGCACAGTTTGGTTTAGGCGCTGAAGTCGCCGTGTCTACTCAGAAATTGCATGCTCGCGGCCCAATGGGCTTGGAAGAGCTGACAAGCTACAAATGGGTAGGTAAAGCGAACTATTTAGTCCGCGGTTAACGCTGGTCGTTAATTTTACTCCTCAGCTCATTTTTGAAATGGCGATCGAGTAGCAATAATCAATGAATCACCACACAAAAGGGCCTTAATTGGCCCTTTTTCTTTCCTAACGTTTGGCAATTCCGTTACACTGATATTCAATTATTTGGAGGTGATATGCATTGTCCTTTTTGTTCAGAGAACGACACTAAAGTAATCGATTCAAGACTGGTAGCCGATGGTCATCAGGTTCGTCGTCGCCGTCAATGCCTTGCATGTAGTGAACGTTTTACTACGTTCGAATCGGCAGAACTTGTGATGCCTAAAGTCATAAAGTCGAATGGAAACCGCGAACCATTTAATGAAGATAAAATGGTGGGTGGTGTACAGCGCGCCCTAGAAAAACGCCCAGTGAGTGCTGATGCGATTGAACTTGCGATCAGTACGATTAAGTCACAACTCCGTGCAACTGGTGAGCGTGAAGTACCAAGCGAGATGATTGGTAATCTTGTGATGGGCCAATTGAAAGAATTGGATAAAGTGGCGTACATCCGTTTTGCCTCTGTTTACCGCAGCTTTGAAGACATCCGAGAGTTTGGCGAAGAAATCGCTAAATTAGAGGATTAACTCCTCAATCATGTCAAACTTTACTCCCCTAGATTTTCAAATGATGTCGCGTGCTATTCAATTAGCGAAACGCGGCATTTACACTACTGCACCCAACCCGAATGTGGGTTGTGTCATTGTACAAACCGACGGTCAGATCGTTGGCGAAGGTTTTCATGCCAAAGCTGGCGAGCCTCATGCTGAAGTACATGCCATGCGAATGGCGGGCGATAAGGCAAAAGGTGCGACGGCTTATGTCACGCTAGAGCCTTGTTCTCATTACGGTCGAACGCCACCTTGTGCAGAAGGTTTGATTAAGGCTCAAGTTTCAAAAGTGATTTGCGCCATGCAGGACCCAAACCCAAAAGTCGCAGGTCGTGGTATCAAAATGCTACGCGATGCGGGTATTGAGGTTGAAATCGGTTTGTTAGAGCAAGACGCTCTCGACTTGAACCCTGCATTTATCAAGCGTATGCAAACTGGCATGCCATTCGTTCAGTTAAAGATGGCCGCTAGCCTTGATGGGCAAACGGCATTGGAAAATGGTCAAAGCCAGTGGATCACATCGCCAGAAGCGCGTCGTGATGTTCAGAACTACCGAGCAAAATCAGGCGCTGTGTTATCAACTAGCCAGACGGTGATTGAAGACAACGCGTCGTTGAATGTTCGTTGGGCAGAATTGCCAAGCAGCATCAAAGCTCATTACGCTGAAGACGAGCTGCGTCAGCCGATTCGCGTGATTCTTGATCGTCAAAACCAACTGCGTCCTGAACTCAAGTTATTCCAGACTCCAACATCCGTGTTGAGAGTAGCGGAAGCGTCTGCTGATATTAAAGTCGCAACCACAGATGCAGGTCAGCTCGATTTGCACGATCTGATGCGTCAATTACCTGCGAATCATATCGACCATATTTGGGTCGAAGCGGGCGCAACATTGGCAAAAAGCTTGATTGAAGAACAGCTGGTGGATGAGCTAATCCTCTATTTAGCACCTAAACTTATGGGCAGTGACGGACGAGGTTTGATGGGCGCATTAGGGCTCACTTCAATGTCTGACGTTATTGACCTAGAAATTAAAGATGTTCGACAGGTTGGTGTGGATATTCGCATCGTTGCGAAACCCGTATTTCGAAACTGATAGTAACGAAACCACAGTAGAAATAGTTACTCCAACTGCATACGTGTCGTTGACAACAAAAAGAGTTTTAAAATGTTTACAGGAATTGTAGAAGCCGTAGGTACATTGAGTGCAATCACTCCCCGCGGAGAAGACATCACCGTAACGGTTAATGTTGGTAAGCTTGATATGGCTGACGTTCAGTTAGGCGACAGTATCGCTACCAATGGTGTGTGTTTGACAGTTGTTGAGTATAACGACCACAGCTACAGTGCAGACCTTTCGCTTGAGACCCTGAAAAAAACGGGTTTTGTCGATTACCAAGCGGGCGATAAAGTTAACCTTGAGAAAGCGATGCTACCGACGACTCGTTTCGGTGGTCATATCGTATCGGGTCACGTGGATGGCGTGGGTGAGATTGTTGAACGTAATCAAGTCGGTCGTGCGATTGAATTCTGGGTGGAAATGCCAGCAGAAATCTCAAAATACGTGGCTCAAAAAGGTTCAGTAACAGTTGATGGCATCAGCCTGACTGTGAACGATTTACGTAAGAACGCATTCAAGCTGACTATCGTCCCTCACACTTCTTCAGAAACCACCATCGACCAATTCAATGTCGGTCGTAAAGTGAATCTAGAAGTTGATGTATTAGCGCGTTACATGGAGCGTTTACTGCAAGGTCAGCAACAAGAGTCTGAGCCTGAATCTCGATTAACGATGGAATTCTTACAGCAGAATGGTTTTGCCTAACCGTTGATACAAAGTGCGTTAAGCGAGACTTTGTAAAGCGAAGCAATATCATCAGGTTTAAATAGTGTCGGTTCTAGGAAGCAGAACCATTTCAAAGGATATAGAACAATGCCAATTAGTACTCCTCAAGAAATTATTGAAGACATTCGCCTAGGAAAAATGGTTATCCTGATGGATGATGAAGATCGCGAGAATGAAGGCGATCTGATCATGGCAGCAGAACATGTGACGCCAGAAGCGATTAACTTCATGGCGATGTATGGCCGTGGCTTAATCTGTCTGACGCTAACCAAAGAGCGTTCAAGCCGTATGGGTCTAGCCCCTATGGTTCAAGACAACAATGCACAGTACACCACGAACTTTACGGTTTCGATTGAAGCGGCTGAGGGTGTAACTACGGGTATCTCTGCATCAGACCGTGCAGTGACAGTTCAAGCGGCAGTGGCGAAAGATGCAAAAGCGGCTGATCTTGTTCAACCTGGTCATATTTTCCCACTGACAGCGCAAGATGGCGGTGTTCTGACTCGCGCAGGACACACAGAAGCAGGTTGTGATTTAGCACGCCTAGCAGGCTGTGAGCCAGCATCTGTTATCGTTGAGATCTTAAACGACGACGGTACTATGGCTCGTCGCCCAGATCTTGAAGTGTTTGCTGAAAAACACGACATCAAGCTAGGCACGATTGCTGACTTGATTGAATACCGCAACAACACAGAAACAACGATTGAGCGTGTAGCACAATGCCATTTACCAACAGAGTTTGGTGATTTCGAGCTGGTGACTTACCGCGATACAATTGATAACCAGATCCACTATGCGATGCAAAAAGGCGACCTAACTGAAGGTGCTCCTTTGGTACGTGTTCACCTGCATGACACGTTCACCGATCTGCTTCATTCAGACCGTGGTACTGAGCGCAGCTGGTCGCTAGATAAAGCGATGAAGCGCATTGGCGACGAAGGCGGTGTGTTGGTTATTCTTGGCAACGAAGAGTCGTCTGATTCTTTGATTCACAAAGTGAAGACATTCGAAGCGCAAGACAAGAACGAGCAGCCAACCATGGCGAAGAAGCAGGGTACCTCGCGTCGTGTTGGTGTCGGTTCTCAGATTCTTCAAGACCTAGGCGTGCACGATATGCGTCTGCTTTCTTCAAGCACTAAGCGTTACCACGCATTGGGTGGTTTTGGTCTTAACGTTGTTGAGTACGTTTGCGAATAAATCCTGTGTCAGCGAGCAGACGTTTCTCCGTTTGTAGCGACATAATTTACCGATGATTTCAGTGGCTCTTTTGGTGATAAATCTAGCCAAAAGAGCAAAGTAGCCAAGTTCGACTCAATACGTGTTCAATACACAAACTTGGCTCCTCGCTGTTCCAATATGCTTGGGATCAGCGCTGCATTATCATCTTTACATTGCCGGTGTCTGTTCTTCTAAATTACCATTAGATATTGCTCACAGTTTTGTGCTAGAATCCGGCGATTCTCACTTGATGAAAATAGTTAAAGGAAGGCTTATGAAAGTGATCGAGGGTGGCTTCCCAGCGCCAAATGCAAAAATTGCTATCGTTATTGCTCGTTTCAACAGTTTTATTAACGAAAGTTTACTTTCTGGTGCAATCGATACTTTAAAGCGTCATGGACAAGTAAGCGAAGACAACATCACTGTTGTTCGTTGCCCTGGTGCAGTAGAACTTCCACTTGTAGCGCAGCGCGTTGCAAAAACAGGTAAGTTCGATGCGATTGTATCTCTTGGTACAGTAATCCGTGGCGGTACACCTCACTTTGACTATGTTTGTAGTGAATGTAATAAAGGTTTGGCACAAGTGTCTCTGGAATATTCTCTTCCAGTAGCGTTTGGTGTTCTTACTGTTGATACGATCGATCAAGCTATTGAACGCGCAGGAACCAAGGCTGGTAATAAGGGTGCAGAAGCAGCACTTAGCGCACTTGAGATGATCAACGTTCTTTCTGAAATCGATTCCTAATGGGGGCCAGTGTGAAACCAGCCGCACGTCGTAACGCACGTCAATTTGCTCTACAAGCAATTTATTCTTGGCAAATTACTAAAGAAAATATTGCTACCGTTGAAGAACAGTTCTTATCTGGTGGTAAGTATGATGAAGAAGAGCATCATGCTGCAGAGCCTGCTCTTGCTATGCCAGAAACAGACGTTGCATACTTCCGCGACCTACTAACTGGTGTTGCTCTTAGCCACATGGAACTTGATAGCAAGCTTCGTCCATTCGTATCTCGCCCTATGCAAGATCTGGATCTGATGGAACTAGCGCTTCTACGTTTAGCTATGTACGAGATGACTCGTCGCGAAGATGTACCATACAAAGTGGTTATCAACGAAGCTATCGAGCTTGCAAAAGTATTTGCAGCCGAAGACAGCCATAAGTTTGTTAACGGTGTGCTTGATAAAGCAGCACCGCACGTTCGTAAGAAATAAGACGTTCGTATATTGAATCTAAAGGTCAGCTTTCATGCTGGCCTTTTTTGTAACTAAATTTCTGTAATATCCATGATTACGGCGATTTTTATGAGACTAAAGATAGGGCATGTGATGTCTGGCGAATTTAACCTGATTGAAAAATATTTTGTAAATCGACAACCACAACGTAAAGACGTTCTTCTAGCTGCTGGCGATGATTGTGCTTTGGTCAAAGCGCCGGGCAATGTTGAGATAGCGATCAGCACGGACACCTTAGTGGCTGGTACCCATTTCTTAGCTGAGGCGAATCCGGCTTGGGTGGCACACAAGGCGTTGGCTTCCAATATCAGTGACCTTGCGGCAATGGGCGCGACGCCTGCTTGGGTGTCATTTGCTTTAACCATGCCTGAAGTGGATGAAGCATGGCTTGCTCCTTTCTGTGACTCCTTTTTTAAACTCGCAGACTACTTTGGTATTCAGTTAATTGGTGGTGACACCACCAAAGGCCCACTAAGCCTGACACTGACTGTACAGGGCTTTGTTCCTGAAGGACGAGCGCTGCGTAGAGATGGCGCGAAAGTGGGTGACTGGATTTACGTAACAGGTAACCTAGGTGACAGTAAAGCTGGCCTAGAGGTACTACTGAACCCTGAGCAGAACAGAGCGAAGCCCTATGCTGCTGAGCTAGAAGAGAGACATTATGTGAGCGCTCCACGAGTGTTAGCGGGTCAGGCGTTGGTGAACCTTGCTTCATCGGCGATTGATATCTCTGATGGCGTTATTGCTGATTTAAAACATATCCTTAAGCGTTCTCAAGTTGGTGCGAGTATTGATGTAAGCACGCTGCCTATCTCTGCAGAGTTACGTCAGTTCACTCCTGATATCACTTCAGCTCAGCAATATGCGCTGACCAGTGGTGAAGAGTACGAACTGTGCTTTACTGTACCAGAAGAGAATAAAGGGTCGTTGGAAAGTGCTTTGTCACACACAGGTACAAAAGTCACCTGCATTGGCCAGATAAGACCTGTAGAATATTTTGAATTACACAATAATGGTGAACCACTAAGCTGGAACTTAACTGGTTACGATCACTTTAAGGTTAATTGATGACAAACCCACTTTCTCTTATTTCTCTTAAAAACCCTTGGCATTTCTTAGCAACGGGTTTTGGCAGTGGCTTATCGCCTATTATTCCTGGCACAATGGGCACGCTCGCGTCTATTCCGTTGTACCTGTTGTTGGTTCAGTTACCGTTTCCTGCTTACGTAGCTGTGGTGGTGGTAAGCTGCATTATTGGTATTAAGATCTGCCAAGTAACGTCTGATGATATGGGCGTGCATGACCACGGTTCTATCGTTTGGGATGAGTTTGCGGGCTTTTGGATCACCATGAGCTTAGTGCCTATGCTGAATATCCCTGCCGATGACTGGAAATGGCTGCTGACTGGCTTTGTGCTTTTCCGCTTCTTTGACATGGTAAAACCATGGCCGATTGGTTGGTTAGATGCGCGAATTCACGGCGGCTTAGGTATCATGATTGACGATATTGTAGCGGGTATTATGGCGGCTATTTCGTTGTATGCTGTAGCACATTTCGCTGGTTGGTTAGTGTGAGTTAGCTGAAGGGCTAAGGTTTCGCTGTCGATACACCAAACTAACTAATTGATACTAAAAAGGTTGACCCTAGGGCCAACCTTTTTTGTTTTTATTGCTTACGAGCTTACGAGCTTACGAGCTTACGAGCTTACGTATTAAGACTACTTAGCAAGGTAGTCCGAGATAGACTTCTCAATGCCTTTCGCATCCAAACCAAGCTCTTCATGCAGTTCGCCTTGAGTACCTTGAGCAATGAACTTGTCTGGTAGGCCAAGGTTCAATACTGGCATCAACAGCTTCTCTTGCATCAATAATTCAATCACACCTGCGCCCGCACCACCTGCAATCGCATTCTCTTCGATAGTCACCAGAACATCGTGGTCAGCAGCAAGTTGTTTGATCAGAGCTTCATCGAGTGGTTTTACAAAGCGCATATCTGCAACTGTCGCATCGATGGCGTCAGCGGCTTGAAGTGCACTCTCAAGGAAAGTACCGAAGCTTAGGATCGCGACTTTCGAGCCATCTTTTGCTTTTTTGCTTTCGCGAACGATACGACCTTTACCAATCTCAAGCGCGGTAAATTCATTTTGAATCTCAGTGCCCATACCATTACCGCGAGGGTAACGAACGGCACTTGGACCTGTGTGCTGGTGGCCGGTGTAAAGCATTTGGCGACATTCGTTTTCGTCGCTTGGCGCCATGATCACCATGTTTGGAATGCAACGCATAAAGCTTAAGTCGAATGCACCTTGGTGTGTTTGACCATCAGCGCCGACAAGACCAGCACGGTCGATAGCGAACATGACCGGTAAGTCCATGATAGCCACATCGTGGATCAGTTGATCGTAGCCACGTTGTAGGAACGTCGAGTAGATAGCGACAATCGGCTTGTCACCTGCAATCGCCATACCGGTTGCTAACGTCACAGCATGCTGCTCAGCAATCGCTACGTCGAAGTATTGTTCTGGGTACTCTTTCGAGAAACGCACCATGCCAGAGCCTTCACGCATTGCAGGCGTGATCGCCATTAGCTTAGGATCTTGCGCGGCCATATCACACAGGAAATCGCCAAAAATCTTAGAGAAAGTTGGTTTAGAGCTGGTGCTCTTAGGCAGACTTGAGTGTGCTGGATCGAATTTCGGTACGCCATGGTAACCGATTGGATCTTTCTCAGCTGGCTCGTAGCCTTTGCCTTTCTTAGTCATGATGTGCAGGAACTGAGGGCCTTTTAGGTCTCTCATGTTCTTAAGCGTTTTAATCAGCTCATTGACATCGTGACCATCAATTGGGCCAATGTAGTTAAAGCCTAACTCTTCGAACATGGTGCCAGGGACAACCATGCCTTTTAGGTGTTCTTCTGTACGACGAACCAGCTCTTTAATCGGCGGAACGCCTGATAGCACTTTCTTGCCGCCCTCACGAATTGACGTGTAAAGACTGCCAGAAAGAACTTGAGCTAGGTGGTTGTTTAGCGCACCTACGTTTTCAGAGATCGACATCTCGTTATCGTTCAGGATAACCAGCATGTCATTGTGAATATCGCCCGCGTGGTTCATGGCTTCAAATGCCATACCCGCAGTAATCGCCCCATCACCAATCACACTCACGACTTTACGGTTCTTGCCTTCTTTCTTCGCACTGATAGCCATACCAAGTGCAGCACTGATCGACGTTGAAGAGTGACCAACAGAAAGAGTGTCGTATTCGCTCTCTTGACGCCATGGGAATGGGTGCAGTCCATCTTTTTGACGGATAGTCGACAAGCGGTCGCGACGACCTGTAAGAATTTTGTGCGGGTATGCTTGGTGGCCAACATCCCAAACCAACTGGTCAAAAGGCGTGTTGTACACGTAATGCAGAGCAACTGTCAGCTCTACTGTACCTAAGCCTGACGCTAAGTGACCACTTGACTGGCTCACTGAGTTAAGAAGATAGGTACGTAATTCATCACAAAGCTGTGTCAGCGTCTCTTTTGGAAGTAGACGCAAATCCTCTGGCTTATCAGCCAAAGCAAGAGTTGGGTACTTTGATATATCAAGAGTCATAGGTAATGCGCGCTTATTGTCTTAGTTCTTGCGCTCGATGACGTATCGGGCGAACTCTTCGAGTGACTGGGTATTGTATGGGATTGCAGCCAAAGCTTGAAGCGCTTCCTGTAGCAGAGTTTGCGCTTTTTCTTGAGCGCCCTCTAAACCTAACAAAGAAGGGTAGGTGCTTTTGTTCAATTCTTGGTCAGAACCCTGTGGTTTACCCAAAGTTTCAGTATCGCCAGTGATATCTAAAATATCATCTTGAACCTGGAATGCTAATCCAATGGCATCGGCGTACTTGTCTAATTGAGGCATCACTTCAAACGCTTTTTCACCAGCAGCAAGCGCACCTAAACGAATCGCACATTTCATTAGCGCGCCCGTTTTATTGCGGTGAACTTCTTCTAACTCTTCTAGCGTGACAGAGCGGTTTTCAGCTTCAATATCAAGTGCTTGTCCAATACACATACCTTGTGCACCAGAGGCTTCAGCTAGGCGCTGAATCATTCGAACGCGATTGCTTTCACCGTCAGCACTTAATGTACCTTCCGCAAGTATAGTAAACGCGAGAGTTTGTAGTGCATCGCCCGTTAAAATTGCCGTTGCTTCATCGTATTTGATGTGACAAGTCTGATGGCCACGACGCAGTTCATCATCGTCCATTGCTGGAAGGTCGTCGTGAATCAGAGAATAGGCATGAATACATTCGATTGCAGATGCTGGAGTGTCGAGTTCTTCAGCGGTGCAGCCGAGCATTTCCCCTGTAATGTAGACAAGAAATGGACGTGCGCGTTTACCGCCTAAAAGTAACCCATAACGCATTGCGTTGATCAGGTTCTGATTTTGGTGTGGCAGGCGATCAAGCCAAAGGTTCAGTTGCTCGTTATTACGTGCTTGATAAGACAATAAAGTCTCGATCATAGGGGATCTCATACAATTCGTTATTCTGGTTGTGGGTTAAAGTCACTAAGTTCTGCGTTTTCATCATTTTGCAGTAGGATGCTAACACGCTGTTCAGCATCGTTTAGTTTGCTTTGACCGGCACGAGCGAGGGAGATGCCTCGTTCGAACTTTTTCAGCGCATCATCTAAAGCTAGATCACCATTTTCTAGTTGATCAACCAAGCCATCAAGCTCTTCGATTGCTGCTTCAAAGCTCATATTTTCAGGTTTCTTAGTAGCCATAATAAATCTGCGTTTGGAAAGATGAACGAACGTTACCCTAGGCCGCTGAGATGGTCAAATGTAACCAAGAAATTTTGCTAGAAAGTTCGTTTTTAAGGGGCTTGAACGCACTTTGCTTGAATAACCTTAGCTTTATCGAGTTTATGCGCTACGTATAAGAGCAAAGTAAGCCAATAGTTGGGATTCAAAAACGAAAAGTGTGATACTTAGGCCAAGAATTTACTAAAAGATCTTATAGTCTTGCCGATACAAAGATTATCGTCGACATAGAGCTACAAAAAAGCATGAGGAGTGCTCAGTGGATTTAGCAACCCTAATAGGTTTGATTGGTGGATTTGCCTTTGTAATTATGGCAATGATCCTAGGTGGAAGCCTCGGGATGTTCTATGACACGACATCCATTTTGATCGTAGTTGGTGGCTCAACTTTTGTTGTTCTAATGAAGTTCACCATGGGACAGTTCTTTGGCGCGACTAAAATCGCAGGCAAAGCTTTTATGTTTAAAGCGGATGAGCCTGAAGATCTTATTGCGAAAGTTGTAGAGATGGCTGATGCGGCTCGTAAAGGTGGTTTCTTAGCACTGGAAGAGATGGAAATTAACAACAGTTTCATGCAAAAGGGCATCGACCTATTGGTGGATGGCCATGACGGTGATGTGGTACGCGCTGCACTGCAAAAAGACATTGCATTAACCACAGAACGTCACGAACAGGGCGCGAAAGTGTTCTCTGCATTTGGTGATGTTGCCCCTGCAATGGGCATGATTGGTACCTTGGTTGGTCTGGTTGCGATGCTTTCGAACATGGATGATCCAAAAGCGATCGGTCCTGCAATGGCGGTAGCACTTTTAACCACTCTATATGGTGCGATTCTTTCGAACATGGTGTTCTTCCCAATTGCCGACAAGCTTGCGCTGCGTCGTGACCAAGAGACACTCAACCGTCGTTTAGTTATGGATGGCGTACTCGCGATTCAAGATGGTCAGAACCCACGAGTAATCGATGGTTACCTCAAGAGCTACCTAAACGAAGGTAAGCGTACGATTGATGGTGAACCTGCGTAAGAGGAGTTGAAGATGGATGAAGAAAATCCATGTAAATGTCCTCCTCCGGGGTTGCCTCAATGGATGGGGACATTTGCTGACTTGATGTCACTGCTGATGTGTTTCTTCGTACTGCTGCTCTCATTCTCTGAGATGGACGTACTGAAGTTCAAGCAGATCGCTGGCTCGATGAAATTTGCGTTTGGTGTACAAAACCGCTTGGAAGTGAAAGACATTCCTAAAGGCACCAGCATCATTGCACAAGAGTTTCGACCTGGTCGTCCAGAGCCGACACCGATTGATGTGATCATGCAGCAGACGATTGATATTACGCAGCAAACGCTTGAGTTTCATGAAGGTGAATCTGAGCGTGCTGGCGGTACCATGCGTGATCAAGGCAAGATGACCGGAGGCAAGTCGCCAGAGGTCTCGACTCACGACAATCAAAACTCTGAGTCAGACCAACAGCAACAACAAGCTGAAGCTCAATCCCAAGAGATGGAAACCTTGATGGAAAGCATCAAGAAGGCGTTGGAGCGAGAGATAGACCAAGGCGCGATTGAAGTTGAAAATCTTGGCCAGCAGATTGTGATTCGAATTCGTGAGAAGGGTGCATTCCCATCGGGTTCTGCTTTCCTACAGCCTAAGTTCCGACCTTTGGTGAGACAGGTTGCTGAGTTGGTGAAAGATGTTCCGGGTATCGTTCGAATCTCAGGGCACACCGATAATCAACGTCTTGATTCCGAGCTTTATCGCTCTAATTGGGACTTGTCATCACAGCGAGCAGTGTCTGTTGCTCAAGAGATGGAAAAGGTGCGTGGTTTCTCTCATCAACGCTTGAGAGTACGCGGCATGGCGGATACCGAGCCAGTCGAGCCAAACGATACTGAATGGCAACGTAGCCTCAACCGCCGCGTTGAAATCAGCATCATGCAGGGCGAGCCGCTTTACAGTGACGAAGTGCCTGTTATTAATGAATAGCCTATACGTGCTCACGCGGTAGCATGCAGATAGCATCGAAAGCCCAACCTTATAATGAGGTTGGGCTTTTTGTTTGCTGGTCTTCAATGGTTCTCTGCGGTATTTATGTCGTTTCGAAACCTGCTACTGTTAATAACAAGCGGTTTAATGAGGGTGTTACAGCAAGCACTCTTTTCCTTGCTTCACTTTCTCATGTATAATTCGCGCCCTTAGATTTAGATATGATCTATTCTTGCTTCAAGTGCTGTGTAAATTCTCTAATTTACTTGGCGATGAGCGTTTTCAAAATTTTGAACATTAATGTTGTGAAAGTACTATGAAATTTATTGTTAAGCCCCATCCGGAAATTTTTGTAAAAAGTGAATCGGTGCGTAAGCGCTTCACAAGGATTCTAGAGTGCAACATTCGTAACGTTATTCAACGTCGCTGTGAAAGTGTTGCGGTATTCAACCGTCGCGATCATATTGAAGTGACGTCTGAGAGTGACCAGTACTACGCAGAAGTGTTAGAGGCTCTGACTCACACTCCAGGTATTCACCACTCTCTTGAAGTTCAACAGTCTGAATTCAAAGACTTGCACGATATTTACGAGCAAGTACTAGAACGCAGCCGTGCTGACATTGAAGGCAAGACTTTCTCTGTACGTGCTAAGCGTCGTGGTAAGCATGACTTTACCTCTATTGAACTTGAGCGCTACGTAGGCGGCGGTCTAAACCAAGCAGTTGAGTCAGCGAAAGTTCGACTTAAGAACCCTGATGTAACCGTTAAGGTTGAAGTGGCTAACGACAAGCTAAACCAAGTTCTAGCTCGCCACAAAGGCCTAGGTGGTTTCCCTCTTGGTACTCAAGAAGATCTACTGAGCTTGATCTCTGGCGGTTTTGATTCTGGTGTTTCAAGCTACCTGCACATCAAACGTGGCTCTAAGGTTCACTACTGTTTCTTCAACCTTGGTGGCCCAGCCCACGAGATTGGCGTTAAGCAAGTGGCTCACTACCTATGGAATAAATACGGCTCATCTGCAAAGGTGAAGTTCATTTCTGTAGACTTCGAACCCGTGGTTGCTGAAATCCTTGAGAACGTAGAAGACGGCCAAATGGGCGTTGTTCTTAAGCGTATGTTCATGCGTGCTGGTGGTATGGTTGCAGAGCGCTTCGGTATTGAAGCTCTAGTAACGGGTGAAGCACTTGGCCAGGTTTCTAGCCAAACGCTAACTAACCTTCGCCACATCGACAACGTGACAGACACTTTGATTCTTCGTCCGCTTATCAACTGGGATAAAGAAGACATCATCGACCTTTCTCGTATCATCGGTACTGAAGACTTCGCTAAAGTAATGCCTGAGTACTGTGGTGTTATCTCTAAGAAGCCAACAGTGAAAGCGAAGAAAGGCAAACTGGAAGCAGAAGAAGCTAAGTTTAACTTTGAAGTGCTGGATCAAGTGATCGAGAACGCTCGTGTTATGGATATCCGTGACATCGAGAAAGAGAGCCAAGAGCAAGCGCCTGAAGTTGAACAAGTTCAAGCTGTTGCTGAGCACGCTATCGTTCTTGATATCCGTAGCCCAGAAGAAGAAGACGAAAGCCCATTAGAGATCGAGGGTGTTGAAATTAAACACATCCCATTCTTCAAGCTTTCGACTCAGTTTGGCGACCTAGACCAAGCGAAAGAGTACTTGCTGTACTGTGACCGTGGTGTAATGAGCCGTCTACAGGCACTTTATCTACAAGAGCAAGGCTTCCATAACGTTAAGGTTTACCGCCCATAGTGGTGTGTTGACCAAGCGTTAATCATTTTGCAAAGCCGCTTACTGAAAAGTAAGCGGCTTTTTTATTTTCTATTGTGAATGATTTACAGTAGTCAGACAGAGGCGTGAGTTTGGGCGTGCTATCGTCATGCTCAGCTTTGAAATAGAAAGAGTAAGCTCTAAACGGGCTTATAAGTACCGAAGATGTGTGAGTATCTTGAAGTATTCTGTTACTTTTTAGTGCAACTCAATGGTGCTATTTGTATGTGTTCAGTTGATTATTTGAGTGGGTGTCTGATTCTGTGATTGGCGATGAAAAATAATAAAGATTAATTAGCACAGCTATTGATAAACTTGTTGTTACATTTCTTTGCACATAAAAAAACACCGCCCATAAGGCGGTGTAAACAAATTTGACAGACAGGTCAAAATAAATACAGGAAGTACATGCCTCGTTTCAGTATAAACTGCAACAAAACATTTGGTAGAACTCTACCCAACTCGAAAAGAACGAGTTTGCAAACACAACATCGCAGGAGCTAAGCCAATTGATTCTAGAGAGAATCAAGCCGTTCAGGCTAGCTGCTGCGGGATGAAATATAGAATTTCTCTGGCCGCTAGGCAATGGACAAATTATAATGTTTCAGATAAAAAAAACTAATGCTTATTTAGAGAGTAACTATGTCTCGTCGATTACCCCCATTAAACTCGCTAAGAGTGTTTGAAGCTGCTGCTCGACACTTGAGTTTTACGCGTGCCGCAGAAGAGTTGTTTGTTACTCAAGCGGCGGTCAGTCATCAGATCAAAGCGCTTGAAGAATTCTTATCTTTGAAGCTGTTTCGCCGAAGAAACCGCTCTTTGCTGCTAACTGAAGAAGGTCAAAGCTACTTCTTAGATATCAAAGATATTTTCACATCACTGGCAGAAGCGACAGACAAAGTGCTTGAGCGAAGTGAGAAGGGCGCATTGACCATCAGTTTACCGCCGAGTTTTGCTATTCAATGGTTGGTACCAAGGCTCGCTGACTTTAATCAGCAAGAGCCTGATATTGATGTAAGAATCAAAGCCGTTGATATGGATGAAGGCTCGCTAACCGATGATGTAGACGTCGCTATCTATTATGGTCGAGGTAATTGGTCGGGGCTCAGAGCCGATAAGCTTTACCAAGAATACTTGATCCCTCTTTGCTCACCTTCCGTGCTGCTAGGAGTAAAACCATTAGAATCTCTCAGTGATTTAGCATGCCATACGCTATTGCATGATACTTCTCGAAAGGATTGGAAACAGTTCGCTAAGCAAAATGGCATCGACGGGGTAAACGTCAATCACGGTCCTATCTTCAGTCACTCAACCATGGTGCTGCAGGCGGCTGCTCACGGCCAGGGCATTGCTCTAGGTAACAACGTGTTGGCGCAGCCTGAAATAGAAGCAGGTCGTTTGATTGCGCCTTTTGATGAAGTGTTGGTGAGTAAGAACGCCTTCTATGTGGTTTGTCATGAGAAACAAGCCGACATGGGTCGTATTGCTACCTTCCGCGACTGGATGCTAGCGAAAGCGCAAAGTGAACAAGAGGACTTACTCGATGAATAACGTCATCATTGATGGTGAAGACAATCCGATCACCTTTATCTTTGCCCATGGTGCTGGCGCAGGTATGGATCATGAGTTCATGCAGTCGGTAGCCAAAGGGTTAGCCTTTAAAGGGATAAGAGTGATTCGTTTCAACTTCCCTTACATGATTAAACGTGCTGAAGATGGTAAGCGTCGTCCACCTGACAGAGCGCCTAAGCTACTTGAAGCCTATCAAGAGATTATTGAGCAGGTTGATGCCGATAAGCTTGTGATTGGTGGTAAGTCGATGGGAGGGCGTATGGCGAGCCATTTGTCTGAACTTGATAAGGTGGCAGCAATGGCGTGTTTAGGCTTTCCTTTCCACCCACCAGGTAAACCCGAGAAATACAAAGGTGAGCATCTGGCTGAGTTAGCAAAACCGTGCCTCATTTTACAAGGTGAGCGCGATACCTTTGGTAAGCGTGAAGAGTTTGCTGACTTTGATCTGTCTGATTCTATTCGTGTTGAATTTATTCCTGAGGGCGACCACAGCTTTAAGCCGCGTAAGAGTTCTGGTTACACCGAACAGCAGAATATTGCGTTAACCGTTGAGAAGTTATCAGCGTTTATCAAAGAGGTGCTCAATGAGAAGTAAGTATTTACTCACGTTTGCTGGCATCTCTGGCGCGGTTGCTGTGATGCTTGGCGCCTTCGCGGCTCACGGTTTGAAAGCTATTTTACCTGAGTATCTGCTAGGCGTGTTTGAGACTGGTGTTCAGTACCAGTTTATCCATACTCTGGCGATATTGGCGTGTGGTGCTCTGCTGCAGATGAAACTTGGCGCTAAATCACAAAAATATTTTTTCATTGCGGCAATTTGCTTTATCATCGGCATCCTTTGTTTTAGTGGCAGCCTTTATGGCTTAGCACTGACAGGAATAAAATGGTTTGGCCCTATCACTCCGTTTGGTGGTCTACTATTTATCATTGGTTGGGGAGTCTTCTCCTTCGCTGCTTTGAATATAAAAGAGGTAACTCAGTGAAACACGTACTACTTTATTGTCGCTCTGGTTTTGAAAAAGAATGTGCTGGCGAAATTCAAGACAAGGCAACACAACTGGAAGTGTTTGGTTTTCCTCGCCTAAAGAACAATACAGGCTTTGTATTGTTTGAATGTTATCAAGCAGGTGAAGCCGACAAGTTGATCAAAGAGATCGATTTCCAATCACTGATCTTTGCTCGTCAAATGCTAGCAGTGGCTGTTGAAATCAAAGACCTGCCAACTGATGACCGTATTTCTCCAATTCTTGAGGCGCTTTCAGAGAAAGAAGGTTTCCCTCGTTGTGGTGATATCCGTATCGAAACACCAGATACTAACGAAGCAAAAGAGCTTTTGAAGTTCTGCCGTAAGTTTACTGTGCCGATGCGTCAAGCTATGCGTGGTAAAGGCCTGATGACAGCGAAAGATAACGCTAAGAAGCCTGTGCTTCATTTATGCTTCATCGCTCCGGGTCACTGTTTTGTTGGTTACTCTTACCCAACGAACAACTCACAGTTCTTTATGGGTATCCCTCGCCTGAAATTCCCGTCAGATGCGCCAAGCCGCTCTACATTGAAGCTAGAAGAAGCATTCCACGTATTCATCCCTCGTGATGAGTGGGACGAGCGTCTGGCTCCAGGTATGTGGGGTGTTGATTTAGGTGCATGTCCAGGTGGTTGGACTTACCAATTGGTTAAGCGCTCGATGTTCGTTCACTGTGTTGATAACGGCATGATGGCAGACAGCCTAATGGAAACGGGTCAAATTAAGCACCACATGGTGGATGGCTTTAAGTTTGAACCAGACCGTAAGAACGTAACTTGGATTATCTGTGACATGGTAGAGAAGCCTGCTCGTGTTGCACACCTTATGGGTGAGTGGATCATCAAAGGCTGGGCGAAAGAAGCACTGTTCAACCTTAAACTGCCTATGAAAGGTCGTTACGATGAAGTACTGCAAGATATCGAGAACCTAAAAGTGTTCCTTATTGAGAACAAAGTGAAGTTCAAGATGCAGGCTAAGCACCTTTACCACGATCGCGAAGAGATCACGGTTCACATTCAAGCGCTTTCAAACATCTCACCGCACTAATATTTACGTTAGTGTGTCAGTCTCAGTATCGAGATAAAGAAAATGCTCCTTTAAGGGGCATTTTTTGTATCTGCAATTTGGCAAACTCTGGGTTGAATCTATGGCTATTGTCGCTAGAAATCGCATTCATTAGTCTGGTACTGGTGTTGTTATAATCAATACAACTGACATGAACATCGCTAAATATCCTACATTAGCCGTGGTTTGAGATGAAAAAAGCCGTAAGTGAACGAGACTTACGGCTACCTAATTCAGGGGTGATTCGAACAAGGCTTTATTCAATAATTCAGCAGCAAAACGAAGTAAGTTTTACAGCCAGAACATGTTAATCAAATTCTATTTTATTAAAAGTAAGTGAATGTAAGTAAAGAATGTAAATGATAAGAATTATCATTCAAATTATGTAATATTCACGCCTCCTCACTCGAACTTGTAAAATATAAAAATAGAATATGAAACTTAAAGCACTATCAGTGGCCGTAACGGTTGCCTTAACTTCATTTACAGCACTTGCTGCCGACGAACAAGAAACCGTAGTGGTTATCGGTTCCGCTCTTGATCAACTTGTTCAGACTGAAATCAACTCAGACACCCTTGAAAAGAAACAAGCATCAGACATCAAGGATGTTTTGAACACTATGCCGAGTGTGACGGTAGACGGAAATGCACGTTACTCTCGTAAAGTCTATGTACGTGGTATGGAAGATAAATTTGCCGTTGTGACCATTGATGGCGCTCGTCAAGAAGGGCAACTATTCCACCACTCGGGCGATCAAGCGATTGACCCTGCGATGCTTAAGCGTGCTGAAATTGAGCTGGGTGGTAACTCAGCGCTATCGGGTTCTGGAGCGATCAACGGCTCATTTAGCTACGAAACCAAAGACCCAAGCGATTTGCTTAAATCGGGCGAAAGTGTTGGTGCTCGAGTAAAAACAAGCTACCAAACGGCTTACGAGCGTTTCGCAACCAACGTTGCTGTGTACGCAAAAGTGAACGACAAGCTGCAGTTCATGGGCATTGCAAATTACTCAGAAGATGGCGACCTGCATATTCCTGATCAGGAAGCGGTAACGTCTAAGCAAGGCGAGCTTAAGTCTGGTTTGGCTAAGGTTGTCTTCATCCCGAATGATGCCAACGAATTTAAATTGACCTTCAACCGCTACAACGATGGTGGTAAGCGTCAGCTGTCTGGTGAGAAGGCAGGTGCACTGTATGCTGATGATGAACACAACTACCACTCGCTAAACCGCGATACAGTAACTTTGCAACATGAGTACGATGCGGGCAGTGATTTGGTACAT
>NZ_JADDYK010000060.1:113412-119268 GCF_015163615.1 Vibrio sp. OPT18 | reverse complement strand
CTGAAAACCAATGTTTACTACAACCGCCAGTACATGGAGCGCGATGCGCTTGTTGATACGGCGTGGGACAAAGACGCGAACGGCAACTGGATCAAAGATGGCACGATTGCTATCCCAGACCGTGAATACAACGTGACGACCATCGGTGGTGATATTCGTAACATCTCTTGGGTTGGTCAGCATGAATTGACTTACGGTCTGGATGGTTACAAGGCTGAACAGTGGATTGATGCTGGCGATGGTGTGTACCAAAGTGGTTCGCAACAAGGTCAAACTAAGAAGTACGGCATGGACGGCGGCACTGTGACTGCCTACGGTCTTTACGTACAAGACATGTACGAGTTCAGCGATTTCCGCTTAACGAGCGGTTTGCGTTACGACGTTCATAAACTTGGTGGTGTTTACGATGGTGATTTTGATCAGCTGTCTCCAAAGTTCAAGGGTGAATACCAAACCACGGATAACCTAAAACTTCGTGTGGGCTATGGTCGTTTGTTTAAAGGTGCATCATTGCCAGAAGCATTGACGATGAAAGCTGCACCTGATGTTAACCAGTCTAATACCAAAGCGATGACGGGTAACAACTACGAAGCGGGTTTTGATTACGAGCTGACACGTCTGCTTGCTGCTGATTACGCTATCCTAGGTTTTACGGCTTACACCTACAATCTTGATAATCAGATGCATCCAACTAAGAACAACTCAACATTAGCAAACCAATATGATGTTGAAGTGTGGGGTGTTGAAACCGTATTGAGCTATGAGCTAGATGCGTTAAGTGTTTACGCTAACCACTCATACTCTGATGGTGACCAGAAAGACCTAGAGAATGGCAAAACGAGCCATATGAGTAAAACAGGTATTCACAACTTCAAAGCGGGCTTTAACTACAGCCTAAACAGCGAGTTTGTGTTTGGTTGGGATTCACGCTTTGTACCGGGTAATGACTACATGGACGAAGATGGTGAACAGGTTAAACGTGCTGGTTTCGCTACGCATAACATTTGGGCGGCTTACACTCCAACGTTTGCTAAAGATCTAGAAGTGAACCTTGGTGTCGACAACCTGCTTGATAAGAAGTACGCAGAGCATACTGGTTTTGGTATCTCTTGGGGCTCAGATAAGTACACCAGCTACGAAGCGGGTCGTAACTTCAAAGCATCTATCGCTTATAACTTCTAATCATCCGACTGAATCCGCTTAGGCGGCAGCCGTAAATAACAAAAAGCCTTAGTGTGAACTAAGGCTTTTCTGGTTCTGTAGCTTTGTGTATATCGAGTAGGCTCTAAGAGTTTGCTTCGTAACGAATATCTTGCAGATTGAACCCTAAATCAATGTCTGTTTTGAGTGCCGATACTTGCTTACATACACGAGCGGATTCGATGTGTTCGTCGAACTTCTTACGATATTTTTTCGGTAGGTCTTCTGCTTGGTAGGCCGCTTCGATATCTGGGTATGTGGTTAATATCTCTTTGGCTGCTTTTGGTCCGACACCTGGAATCCCCGGTACTTGGCTTGAGCTTACGCCCGTTAATCCCCAGTAATCCGCCAGTTGTTCAGGTTTAACGCCAAACTCAGCTTCGATAAAGGGTTTGTCTAACCAGCGGTGCTGGAAGTAATCTCGGATCTGCAGAGTGGGTGATAGCAGCTGGCAATACCCTTTGTCTGTCGAGATGATGGTGACGGTTTCTCCGTGGTCAGCCACTTTCTTTGCCAGTGTTGCGACGAGATCATCCGCTTCATCGCCATCAGACAGCAGTGAATCAATGCCTAACTCCCACCAAGCTTGTTGAATAGCATCAAGGCCTTTCATTAATGGTTCTGGCATCGGTTTACGGTTCTGCTTATAAGCAGGGAGCACATCTGCGCGCCAGCCTCGATCTTGTAAATGGTGATCAAATACCGCGATGATGTGGGTGGGCTTTGATTCATTCAGAATCTTATTGAGAGTTCGAGTAGTGGTGGTGATGGTTCTTGCTATATCGGTTGGATCCGGCTGAACAGAGTGCACGCGTCGGATGAGGTTTAAGGCATCGATAATAACAAGATGGATAGACATAAGTTTCCACTAAATAGGCAATAAAAAAGGGGCTGCTAGCCCCTTATAGTAACGTATCACTTGGTGAGTTGAAACGTTAGCGACGTAAACGTCATAACCTGATTAACTTTATGCCTACCAATTGGTTATCACTCACTTAGTTACTCGTTAATGAGTGTGCCTATTCGCTCGGTGCAATTTTATAGCAAGGCACGTAGTCCGTACCGCCCGGTAGCTTCATTCGATGTTGCTCAACAAAGTCGTTTAGCAGTTGGTCCATCTTGGTCATTAGCTCTTTGTCGCCATCAATCAGGAATGGGCCGTGTTTCTCTATCTCTAGAATACCTTCGGCTTTGACGTTACCTGCGACAATACCTGAGAACGCTTTACGTAAATTAGCGGCTAGGCTCTCTGTTTTTTGGTCCATATGAAGATCAAGCGCCGCCATAGATTCGTGTGTTGGATCGAATGGCAGTTGGAACTCAGGCTCAATATGCAGCGACCAGTTGTAGCTGTAGGCATCACCGGTCTCTTTACGGTGAGAGCGCACATCTGGCATCGCTTGTTTCATGATTTTCGCAGCGCGTGCTGGATCATCAATCACGATCTCATAATGTTTCTGCGCATCAGGCCCTAGAGTTTCACCAATGAACTTATCGATTGAGCGGAAGTAAGCTTCGCTCTCTTTCGAACCAGTTAGGACAATCGGCATTGGCTGCTCGGCGTTATTCGGGTGCATCATGATCCCTAATATGTACAGCAGCTCTTCGGCCGTGCCGGGGCCGCCTGGGAAAATGATGATGCCATGCGCCATACGAACAAACGCCTCAAGACGCTTCTCAATATCTGGCATGATCACCAGTTCGTTCACGATTGGGTTTGGTGGCTCAGCCGCAATGATCGAAGGCTCGGTAAGCCCCAGATAACGATGATCGGTGTAACGTTGTTTCGCGTGACCAATGGCAGCCCCTTTCATTGGGCCTTCCATTGCTCCCGGTCCACAACCGGTACAGATGTTCAGTTCACGTAGGCCGAGTTCATTACCGACTTCACGAGTGTATTGATACTCGCTGGCATTAATAGAGTGACCACCCCAACATACAATCAGGTTAGGCTCGATGCCCGGCGTCAGCGCACCTGCATTTCTCAAGATACCAAACACAAGGTTAGTAATGTGAGTGGCATTAGTCAGGTTGAGCCTTTGGTTGTCGGCTAAGTGCATGTTGACGTAAACAATGTCACGCAGTACTGAGAATAGGTGTTCTTGAATACCCTTGATGATTTCACCATCGACAAAGGCATGCTCAGGTGGGTTGCTCAGTTCTAGCTTAATACCACGCTCACGGCGAACGACTTCGACATCGAACGACAGATATTTGTCGAGCAACTCTTTGGAGTTGTCGGTATGGCTACCCGAGTTCAGAACCGCTAACGTACAGTTACGATACAGTTGGTACAGATCACTAGACGCGGTTTTCTTAAGACGCTCAACCTCAAGTTGAGAGAGTAAATCCATGCTACCGGCAGGGCTGATATGAGTGATCATAGTGCCTCCTTATTGAAAAGAGCAGGGGACGTTGAAGTGACCCTCTGGCTCGAGAGTGAGAAGCAAACGTTGAAAGTGTTTGGTTAAAGGTAGGAGAGAGTTAACCAGACGAAACGGATACGACAGCGTTGCTTGCCAAGAATGCTTGTTAAGCGAATGTTAATCATTAGCTTAGCAAACATTGAGGGAAATGGTATGTGATAAGTATTTGAAAAAATGAAATAAATTAAATCTAGGGCTGGCCTAGTGCCAAACAAGTTGGTTGTTACCGCGTTGTTTTGCTTTATTTAGCGTTGTATTGAGTCGCTCTAACACTTCTTCCGGTGTATCAGACTCTTTAAACTGAGTACTTGCCGCGCATAAAGTGATCGTGATTTGTTGGTCACGGAACTTAAAGGGCAGGCGGCTTACTTGAGTTTGAATGTTCTGAATCACCTGATGGCAATATTCATCGGTTTGCTCTGGTAGCAGTAACACAAACTCTTCACCTGAAAAGCGAGCCACAGTATCAGTGGTGCCGGCTTCTTTGGTGATGGTTCTTGCGATGATCTTGAGTGCTTTGTCGCCCGCGGTGTAACCAAAGCTATCGTTAATTGCTTTAAAGTTGTCGATGTCGAGCAGTACTACGCGTAGCGAGTGTTGCGCGCGGATCCAGCGGCGATACTCAAGCTCTAAGCGATCAGTAAAGGCAGTGCGATTGTAAACCTTAGTAAGAGGATCAAGCAGCATTCGCTGAGCCTGATCTTCCAAACGCTTACGGTAATCTTGGGTCACTTCATAGAGTGAATCTAACTGAGTCTTTCCGTAACTCATTCTCTCTATCAGAGCTTGTTCTTTTTGCTCTGCGTGGTTCAGCCTTTCCGAAAGAGAGGCGATTTCACTGAGTAGCGGATTAATCGACAGCTTTAAACTATCAATATCCTTCGCTTTATCTACCGAGCTTTGGCTTCTAGTGACAAGTTCATTTAACTCAGAGTTTAGACCTTGGCGGTGCTCAAAGTAGCTCTGGCTCTGGTCGGCATTTTGGTCTGCCGTTTTGATGCTGGACGCTAGAGAGGAGTTAAGCTGGTCGATGAATTGTTCAGACTTCTTACGTTCTAGGTTGGTGCCTTCAATAACCAGTTTGAGGATCTGAAGTGTCAGCTCAAGTAGGTTTTGTGTGGAAACACCAAGCAGCAGCTTCGCTCGAATATCGGTAAGCAGATCACCCGATTCACCCTCGAAGTCGAGTTCAGTGATCAGATGTTGTAATTCGTTTGATAGGTCGGAAAGGAGCTCTTGTTCCGGAGAGTGCGCAGCGTCAGCAAAATGGGTGCGTGAGTTATTCGCCATAATCTTTATGGCACGCTCATAAATACCGAGAAGTTTCATGGCATGGTCGACTTTCTGACTGCCATTGCATTCGGAGAAGCTAAGTAAGTTTCGTAGGTCGCGTTTTAGCTGTGCTGGAAGTCCAGTTATGCGCTGCAGCGTTTCCCCACTGTGCTTAATGCTATCGTCCAGATATCCGTTCTGTTTATCCATAGCCAACGTTTTCTGCTTAAGCATCCTTTCTAATACTGCCAGCTTTGGGATCATCGAGCTAATGTCTTTTTGTTTTTCTAGCTCTTCCCTAAGGGCAATGAGGTTTTCATCTAAATGGCTGTTACTGCCAACACATGCGTCACTTAAAGATGTGACGATACGCTTTAGAACTTTCTGTTCTCTAATAAACTTGAACGAGGTGTCTCTTTGCGTCAAACGTACCTGCTCCAACTGAGATTTCAGCTGGTGGAGTTGCGCCTGAATGTCTTTTTCAAGAATGCCCATAGATGTATTTATTAGCGCCGCGTAGACCGATCTCGATCATTTTGATGAAATTCCGTTACATCGATAATAACAAAACTAAAAATAAGGTCACGACTTGCTGCTCTTAACCGCTCGCAAATCAGTCATCTTTTAGCATTTTTTTGATGTTGTCCTCATTCTGGTACGAGGATTGTATTTTTATTAACCCTTGATTAATCGCATGTTTACACGCTTCTCTTATGTTACCAGTTGCAAGGCTCGCTGCCGGTGCATTATCGATAGCTTTTAGATAAACCCATTGGCTACTGCGCTCTTTGAGACTGATCTCTCGAGCGAGGTTGGTCGACATCAACAATACGTCGAGCAGTTCTTGATCGTTAATTGCGGTGTAAGCGCGTGGCAAGAATGGGTAGTCAGCGATACCCATACGGACCGTTCGGTTGATATTTCGCTCTGTTTCGAAGTCATTCACCCAAGATTGAAT
>NZ_JADDYK010000060.1:111065-113363 GCF_015163615.1 Vibrio sp. OPT18 | reverse complement strand
CTTTCTGAACATGGCTTCCGGCGACAAATCACGGTCCGCGTTTGGTTCAATATAAAGCAGGTTCGCATCCGAGAAGTGGTAGACACGCGCTGGGCCTTCAAGCTTAGATTTTAGGAACTCACCGAAAGCGTCTTCCAGTTCTAAACCTGCTTTGTAACCGTTCTGCGTATACATATTGCGTAGGAACGGTAAATCAATCATCACGAAGCGTAGACGGTCGTTTAGTGGTTCATGAATGAGCTCGCCAAGTTGCCATTGTTCAAAGGTTTGGCTGGTTTGTTCCAGCGAGTTCGATAGTTTTGCATTGAGCATTCTTAAGTTCGGAAGCTTTGAACGTGAGTGCGTAAATAGGTCGGTGCGCAGTGAGTCCACTTCTTTGGCTAAGGTTTGAATGATGTAGCCTCGGCGCAGCACAAAGAAGAACAAGACAATGCTGAACAGGAATAGGGCGAACGATATCTTTTGGAACTTACGATGCTCCAGTTTGTATTTTTCTAGCTCTTGAGCTTGGCCTGCGTAGTGCAGGGTTTGTTCGGCAAACTCTTTCTGTTGACGGAATGCATCTTCGCCAACACGGTTAAGTTTTTGCTGCTCTAAAGAGACAAGGCTGTTGTACTGCTTAAGGTTTGCCAGCGCTTGCTGTGGGCGACCTGCCTGCTCATAACCTAAAGAGAGTAAGTAGTACGAGCGTTGTGAAAGGCGCATGTTCTCTATCTGACGAGAGATCTCAAGTGCACGTGTCGCATGCTTTATCACGTCTTCGCTTTCTTGTAGGTGATACGCCAACCCTGCCGATAACAGTGCAGCACGACCTTCCAGCTTTGGAATGTCGGTATATTCCAGCAGCTCAAGGGCACGGGTCAGGTACTGTTCTGCTAGAGGGTAATTATAAAGACGTAGGTAAGTCGCTGATAGACTTAGGCGGATATCAATGACTTGGTGGATATCTCGGTCAGTACTCTCGTGATCAAGAACGTTGAAGAAGTGCACCAAGGCAAGGTTATATTTCCCTTGATAGAAGTACACATCACCCATTTTCTTAAGCACTTGTGCCAATACCGGCGAGTTTTCAAAGTTGTCATAGAAATCAGCAGCTTGAGATAGGTGTTCTAGCGCTTTATCTAACACTTGGCGCTCAAAGAAAAGCTGTGCAAGCAGGCGGTTTACCTTAGCTAAACGTGAACTCAGATTACCTTCTACCGATTTCCAGTAGCCATACAGCAACTCAGATAATGCGTGGTTGTACTCTTTATGGGTTAGATAAAACTCACCGACTGAGATGTGGTAGTCGATGGTGACTTTTTCAGAGTAGCGTTGGTCTAGATAGGTTTTGGCTTCTTGATAGAACTTCTCTGCTTCATCGACCTTGTTGTCGTAAGAGGCGATATCGGCTTTCAACATGATCAAGCGATAGGTGATGCCTTCCGTTAAGCGTAAGGTTTTATTCACCGACTCTAGGTTTGCTTCAATACCCGCTAGCTCTGTTTTTGCTTTGGCTGATTTTCTATCACTCAGCCACAGTAAGCGAACTTTTAGGATCTGAAGATCCAGTTTTAGGTAATCAAGCTTATAGGTTTTCGCTAGCTCAGAGGCTTTGTCGATGTGCTGAATCGCAATACGCATATTGCCAAGGTTGTATTCCGCCTTAGCTAAGATTTTATACGCATCGATACTGCTGTTTGGTGTTCGAATCGAGGAGTCTGTCTCTTCGCGAGAAATAGCTGAAGGGCTTTTCTCGCGTTGATCAGAAAGGACACGCAGCGTTAGGTAGCTGTTGGCCATTTTTTTTGCTTGGCTCGGCTCGATCTCAACCAAATTATTGGCTTCATTGAGTAGCGCCGACGAATAAACCGACGCATTGACCGATGTACTTAAGCTTAAAATAAATAGACTAACAACGTATAACCAACGCATTTCAATGTCCCTTTAAAGATTTGGTAGGTTCAAATAAGTGTGGGTGGTTCTCGCCTGATTATTGGCGAGCCATACGCTTATTGTGGCTTGGTCTATCTTGCTCTGTTGAACGGTATGGGTTGATATCCAGACCACCACGACGTGTGTAACGTGCGAATACAGTTAGCTTCGAAGGTGCACAGTATTTCATGATGTCAGTGAAGATACGCTCAACACATTGTTCGTGGAATTCATTGTGCTCACGGAAAGAAACTAAATAACGTAGCAGAGCTTCACGGTCAATTTGCTTACCAGAATATGCGATCTCAACGCTGCCCCAATCTGGTTGATTGGTGATCAAACAGTTCGACTTCAATAGGTGGCTATGTAGTGTCTCTTCAACGT
>NZ_JADDYK010000060.1:102536-111012 GCF_015163615.1 Vibrio sp. OPT18 | reverse complement strand
CTTGTTCGCCAGCAGCGCCTTCAAGCAGTGACGCTTCAAAGTCGTAGCTGGTGATTTGGATGTCTTGGTTGTCGATACAGTCACCTTCCATCGTCACGATAGGTTGGTTGGTGTAGTCGGTTACTGAGTTTACATTCACAATCACCGTTTCACCTGCACATGCCGACAAATCTTGGGTCAGGCGCTCAGTGACTTGATCCCAGTTTTCAAATTGAGTCTGGTTGTAGCTGTTCAGGTACAGTTTGAAAGATTTTGATTCAATTAAATTTGGGCTGGTTGCTGGGATGAAAACTTCACCGACCGCCACTTGTGGTAGGCCATTGGTGTTTAGCCACGAAAGCTCGTACATCGTCCAAATATCATGACCAACAAAAGGCAGTTCACCGTTTAGCGCAAGATCATCACGATTCAAGCTACGAGGCACTGGTTGCAATAAACTTGCATCGTATTGGTTAGAGTACTCAGTTTTTTGGCCAAGGGTTAAACCCGCTAGCTCTTTTGCGTCAGAATATTTGCTCATACTTTCGTTTCAAATTCGATTAGAATGGGGTCGATTTTACTGAATCCCCCTTACCCTGTCATTAAGTCATCGCTTAATCGGCGCGGAAAGGGCTCGGATTCTATTTATTATTTTGTGTTTAGGAGATTTTCATGACTCAACGTGCTCAAGACGCACTACTTTCTTTTAGTCAGCGATACATTGACGCGTGGCAGCAGCAACACCAAAGCTTACCTCGTAATGAGGAGTTGGTGGACATCGTATCGCCATGCGTAGAAGAAAAGAGTGGCGACGCCGTGTTGTGGAAGCACTATCCACGTGAGCAATTCGCGGATTTCACAAACGTTGAAACCGGTATTGAGTTGACTCTGCATGAAGACATCAAGACTTTCTACGGCGCACAATTCAGCGCAGATATGAACGCGACTTTTGATGGTAACGAGCTGACTCTGTTACAGATTTGGAGTGATGAAGACTTCGAATGCCTACAAGAAAACATTTTGGGTCACCTAGTAACTCAGCGCCGCTTGAAGCTAAAACCAACGGTTTTCATTGCCGCGACCGATGCAGAGCTGGACGTTATCTCTATCTGTAACCTAACGGGTAACGTGATTTTGGAGCGCTTAGGCACCAAAAATCGTGATGTACTCGCCGAGACATTGGCAGAATTTTTAGAAAAGCTACAACCAGCGGTATAAATAGATGTACGTACTAGAACTTCAATTTGAGTGTTTTGATAACACAACGGTAAGCGCTGTCGACAAGGCTGTTAATGGCTTAATGGATGCACTTCGTTATAACGGACAAGTGTTAGGTCGTGAGTTCCCAATCGTGATGGGCGATGGTGAGTTCTATGTTCGCGTTGTGTGCCCGGAGCAAGACAGTTTGCACCCGCGTAATCATTCAGACTTTGTGAAAGTGTGTTTTGATCGCTTGTCTAACGCGAGCCTACTAGCGCCTAAAATGCGTTTGCTAGGTCGAGACCTGAACTCAGAAGAAGTGGCAGAAGATGAAACGCCTAGCTGGCAGGTGCTATACACGACTTTCGTGCACACCTGTTCGCCGCTGCGTAGTGGCGATAGCTTGCTACCAATCCCTTTGTATCGTAATCCACCTACCTTCAATGGCGACCATAAAGCCGTGTTGAAATGGCAGACCGAATGGCAAGCCTGTGATGAAGTACAAATGGGTGGTGGTTGTCGCGCTGAACATGCAACGCTAACCGAGATCAGTGACACTAAGAGTGTGCTGTTTAAGCGCGGTTGGGGTCTAAGAGGGCGCATTGAATATCTGACTAAGGTTCCAACCTACTACTACTTATACCGTGTCGGTGGAATCAGCCTGAAAGATGAAAAAGAGCGCAAATGCCCGCAATGTGGTGGTGAATGGCTGCTAGATGCGCCTATCCATGATATTTTCTATTTCAAGTGTGATGACTGCCGATTGGTGTCAAACATCTCTTGGGATCACCTGAAGTAGTCTTCTTGTGGTTATTTAAACGTCATGCTTTAGATGTCGGAGTGCTAATTTAGTGCTCCGATATTTTTTCCCTTTATATTAAACACTTAGCACCTTGTATCATCCCCGATGCCTTGACTTCGTTACCTGTCTTAGCTCGATCTTTATTACTCTCTTATCGTTACCCTTTTCCCCTTTAAATACGTACAGAACGTGATATTCAGCTCTTTCTGTAGCACTAATGTATTCATTGAAATAATCCAACACCCATCAAATTTTAGTTACCTCAATAGTTAGCCTGATCACAATAATCAATCAGTTCTCTTTCAATTTATATTCTGCTCAATATAAATGGGATCGATCCCATGGGAATGTTCCCATTCATAAATAATAACCTGATTCTAGATCTGAAAGGAATGGACGATGAAACTGTTACCTATTGCTGCTGCACTCTCTACTGCTTTACTTACTCCTAATTTATACGCTGATGAAACCACGCCATTGGAGTTCAATGGCTACATGCGCGGCGGCGTTGGCCTGAGTAATGAGGCGGCTCAAACAGCAAGTGGGAGGTGAGTAAAGTTGGCCGACTCGGCAACGAAAATGACCTGTATGGTGAGTTTGGCTTTAAGAAAGAGGTGTATGCTGAGGACGACGTTTCATTTTTAGTTGATTCCATGTGGTCGTACTGGCAAGGCCAAGATGAGAATGCCGCGGATAAAAGCGTGGATGTGGTGCAATTGAATGTTCAGGCGGTGGGGCTTTTTGAAGATAAGGACATTGGGATTTGGGCGGGTGAGCGCTACTACCAACGTCATGATGTGCACATCGTTGATAACTACTACTGGGATGTAAGTGGTATTGGTGCCGGCGTTGAACACATCAACCTAGGCCCTGGTAAATTATCGGTGGCTTTGATTCAAGACACGGTGACTGGCGATGTGTTTGATGGCAAAGAAACCACAGCCATGATTGCTGATATACGTTATGCGGGCATTCCATTGTGGAACAATGCGGATCTTGAGGTCGGTATTGATATGAACTTCGCCAATGAAAAACAAGGTCAAACGGTGGATGCGGATGACAGCGTAATGCTAACCGCGAGCTTGAATCAAAACCTATCAGGCGGTTTCAACAAAACCATTCTACAGGTTGCTAACTCTGGTTATGCCGAGCAGATGACGACTTTTGGAACGGGTAAAGGCATCGTTCGTGATGCAAACAACAACGACGCCGATGGCTTCCGTTTGATTAACTGGGGCGTACTTGCGATTGGCGAGAATATTGAGTTTGGCCATACTGTTCGTTATGCCATGTCTACGGGTGTCGGCGCGAATAATAGCGATGATGACTCTTTCAGTGCCGTCATTCGTCCGCTTTATAAGTGGGACAAGCGCATGCGTACCATCCTTGAAATTGGTGGTTTTGTTGAAACGATTGATAACCAAGATGGGGCAGGTGGTAAATTCACAATCGCTCAGGCTTGGGTTCCACAAGTGGGTTTCTGGTCTCGTCCTGAATTCCGTATCTTCGCTACTTACCTGAATGATGCTGAAAACGACAATGCCTTCGGCGAAGGTAAAAACAGTGAAATGAGTGTAGGTATGCAAGTGGAAGCTTGGTGGTAAGTCGAACTTACTTGTAAATCCTAACCAATAAAAAGGGGCTGACGTTATGTCAGCCCCTTCGGGTATCTATACAGTGCTGTCGTTTAGTTGATTACCAACCTTTAACGACGCCACCTTGGAAGATGTCAGAAGCTGCGTTGTACACTTCTTCAGTCTGGTAAGCTTTAACGAAGTTTTGTACGTTCTCAGCGTTTAGGTTGTCTTCACGAGAAACGATTAGGTTTACGTAAGGAGAATCTTTGTCTTCAACGAATACGCCATCTTTTTGTGGAGTCAGGTTGATAGAGCTTGCGTAAGTTGTGTTGATGATAGATAGAGCAACATCATCAAGAGAACGTGGCAGTTGAGCTGCGTCTAGTTCAACAATCGTTAGGTTCTTAGGGTTACCCACGATGTCGCGAACTGTAGCTAGAAGACCAGCGCCTTCACGAAGTTCAAGAAGACCTTGTTGCTCAAGAAGAAGTAGAGAGCGACCTAGGTTTGTAGGGTCGTTTGGTACAGCAATACGAGCACCGTCTTGGATTTCGTCTACTGATTTCACTTCTTTAGAGTAACCCGCAATTGGGTAAACAAACGTGTTACCAGCGATAGTTAGCTTGTAGCCACGGTCAGCCACTTGCTGATCTAGGTACGGTGCGTGTTGGAATGCGTTAATATCGATAGAACCATCATCTAGAGCTGCGTTTGGTGTTACGTAATCTGTGAACGTTACTAGCTCAACATCTAGGCCGTATTTCTCTTTCGCTACTTTAGCTGCCACTTCAGCAACTTGAGCTTCTGCACCTGCCATTACGCCAACTTTTACTTTAGAAGTATCCACTTCTTTATCACCACAACCTGCTAGAACTAGCGCTGAAGCTGCTGCTGCGATAGTCAGTAAACCTTTAAGGCTAAATTTCATAATAATCTCCTTTTAATAAATCTATTTAATTGGGTTCAGACGACTCTAATCTTTATGCGTGAGTCTTTATCTGTGGTCAACGCGGCGAACTAATGAATCACCGATTGATTGAATAATTTGTACCAACACAATCAACATCACTACTGTCACAGCCATGATGGTCACATCGTAGCGGTGGAATCCGTAACGGATCGCGACATCACCTAGGCCACCACCGCCCACAGTACCGGCCATTGCTGAGTAGCTCACCAGAGTCACTAGCGTAATCGTTACTGAGTTGATGATAGTCGGTAGTGCTTCTGGAAGCAGAACCTTATTGATGATTTGTGTTGGTGTTGCGCCCATTGATTGAGCCGCTTCTACTAGACCTGTTGGTACTTCAAGTAGCGCACTCTCGATAAGTCGAGCCACGAATGGGATAGCGCCAATCGTCAGTGGAACAATCGCTGCTGTTGTGCCGATGAAGGTACCAATCAGCATCTTAGTCAGTGGGATAATCGCCACCATCAGCACTAAGAAAGGCACTGAACGGCCGACGTTTACAACCGCACCGAGAATTTTATTTACCTTGGTGTTCTCTAGCAGACCACCTCGTTTAGTCGTGTGTAGAATCACGCCTAATGGGATACCGACCGCGAAGCCAACAATGCCTGCGACAGCAACCATGTAAAGCGTTTCGCCTGTTGCGCCTAATAGAAGGTTACCGTTAAGGCTGATCCAGTCAGCAATCTCGTTGAAACTAAAGGACATAACCAAGCACCTCTACTTTTACATTGTTGTCGCGTAGGAATTGGATAGCAGCATTATCATCTGCTTCATTACCGAACAGCTCAGCAACCATCATGCCGAACTTCACGCCGCCGGCGTAATCAAGGTCAGAGCTTAGGATGCTGACGTCGATGTTGAATTTACGTGCGATTTGCGTCATCAGCGGAGCATCAACCGTTGCACCAGTAAACTCAAGACGCACCAGCGGATAACTGCTGTTTACGCGAGTCTCTTGCAAACGCGCTTGGTAATCTTCAGGAATCGTCAGATCCAGCGTTGAGCGAATAAACTGATGTGCTAGCTCTGTCTTAGGGTGAGCAAAGATGTCACCGACTGTGCCTTTCTCTACCAATTCACCGCCGCCAATGATCGCAACTTCGTGACAAATGCTTTTCACGACATCCATCTCGTGCGTAATAAGCAGGATAGTGATGTTCAGCTTGCGGTTGATTTCACGCAGCAGCTCAAGGATAGATTGAGTTGTCGCTGGATCCAATGCGCTGGTTGCTTCATCACATAGCAGTACTTTCGGGTCAGAGGCCAGTGCTCGAGCAATCGCAACACGCTGCTTTTGACCACCACTTAGGTTTGCTGGGTAGGTGTCACGCTTATCAGCAAGGCCAACCAGTTCAAGTAACTCGCTGACTTTCGCCTCAATAATCGCTTTATCTTTACCAGCAAGTTCTAGAGGCAGTGCTACATTGTTAAATACAGTACGAGAAGACAGCAGGTTGAAGTGCTGGAATATCATGCCGATGTTACGGCGCGCTTCGCTAAGTTCTGATTTGCTGAGTTTTGTTAGGTCGATACCGTCAACAATCACTTCACCAGAGGTCGGAGCTTCCAACATATTTACACAACGGATCAGGGTACTTTTGCCTGCACCAGAAGAGCCGATGACTCCAAAGATTTGACCTTGAGGAATGTGGAGGTTGATATCAATTAAGGCATTGATTTCTTTAGTGCCTTGATAAAAAACCTTGTTGACTTGATTCACTTTAATCATAGAGAAACCCGTGCAGGTAGAACAGAATAATATGTCGATAGCTCGCTCGATTTACAGACGATGCTATGGTGTTCTATGATCTAAGTCAATAGATATTTTTACGTCTAGACGGCTAAACGTCGATTGTATGGTTAAGCTTGAAACAAATCGTTAACGAACGCAAAACTAAATAGATAGTGATGAAGCAAATAAAGCGTGTAATAATTAATGATTAATAGAGAGTTGATAGAGAACAAAATTTTGTCTAAACCTGCTGTTTTTTTAGATCGTGATGGTGTGATTAACGTTGATCACGGCTACGTACATGATGAGCATGACTTTGAATACATCGATGGTGTGTTTGAAGCGGCGAAAGCGTTTAAAGATATGGGTTATTTATTGGTGCTAGTGACCAACCAATCTGGTATTGCTCGCGGCATGTTTAGTGAAGATCGTTTTCTTTCTCTGACGCAGTGGATGGATTGGAACTTTGTCGATAACGGCGTTGAGCTTGATGGCATCTATTACTGCCCGCACCACGCGGAACACGGTATTGGCGACTACAAGCAAGATTGTGAATGTCGTAAGCCAAAGCCAGGCATGTTCATTTCTGCTCGTGACTTTCTGAAGATTGATATGGCTAACTCGGTCATGATCGGCGATAAAGCGGAAGACATGATGGCTGCAGAAGCGGCAGGTGTTGGTACTAAAGTCTTGGTCAGAACCGGTAAACCCATCACTGAAAAAGGTGAAGCGTTGGCTAGCGTGGTACTTGATAGCATTAAAGACGTACCCGCTTTCTTAAAAGGCTAAACGTTTTATTTATTACTAAGGTATGGACCTATCATTAGGCACTTACATTAGGTTTGTTCGAACCTGTGAATAGGCTAAGTGTCGTTGACTATATAAAGATGAGGAACGAAGTATGAAAGCTATGTCGGTGGCATCTCTATGTACAGTAGCATTGGTTGGGTGCTCTAAATCAGCAGCCCCTGAGACTGATAGCGCAACATCGAATGATCAATTCGTGACTTATCAATGTGAGTCTGACGTTTCGTTTGATGTGTCTTACCTTGATAATGAAAAAGCGGTACTACGCTTGCCTGATAATGAATACCGCTTGACTCAAGTTCCAGCGGGCTCAGGAACCAAATACATCTTAGATGATGGCACTTCAGAGATGATTAACAGCATCACTTTGCGCACGAAAGGTGACAATGCGCGTCTAGAACTTGGTCGCGTAGTCTATCGAAATTGCCAAAAGTAAGTCATAGTAAGAACTGCTAGGATTTACAAACAGTTAAGTGAGGGAATCTACCCTCACTTTTTCTTCTCTCCCCTTTAACGTTAGACTTTTTATGAGCAAAAAACTCACTATTCTTGATATTGCAAAGCTGTCCGGTGTTGGTAAGTCAACCGTATCACGCGTTCTGACCAATGATCCAAAAGTGAAACCTGAAACCCGTGAAAGGGTGGAAAGAGTAATTCAAGAATCTGGGTACACGCCTTCAAAGTCTGCGCAATCGATGCGCGGTGGCAGCCAAAAAGTCATCGGCGTGATTATCTCTCGTTTGGACTCTCCCTCAGAAAATAAAGCCGTTAGCACTATGCTGGCCGAGTTGTATCGAGCGGATTACGATGTCGTGATCATGGAAAGCCAACTTGATAGAGATAAAGCCAATGAGCACCTGCAAGTTCTAAAGCGTCGTAACGTTGATGGCATTATTGTATTTGGCTTTACTGACTGCGATATTCCTGCGATCGAAGCGTGGGAACACAAAGCGGTGGTGATTGCTTTGGATACCGAGAACGTGACGTCGATTAACTATGATAACCAGCAGGTGATCAATAGTGCGTTGGCGCATTTATCGGATCAGGGGATCTCAGATGTCGGCTTTATTGGTGTTGATCCTAGCGATAAATCAACGGGTGAGCTGCGTCTTAAGGCTTATCTCGATTGGTGCGAAAGCACTGGAGTGATTGCGAACTATCGTACTGGGCAGCTTCATCATGAAAGCGCTTATCAGCTGGTGGATGAGGTACTAACTCCTACAACTCAAGCTCTTGTCTGTGCCAGTGACACATTGGCTCTTGGCGTGATCAAGCGTCTACAAGAACTACAACGTGAAGATGTGGTTGTAACAGGCGTTGGTGGCAATGATCTTCTCTCTTTCTTGTTCCCGCGAGTATTTAGCATTGATCCTGGTTACCAATCTGCAGGTAAGTTGGCTGCTAAT
>NZ_JADDYK010000060.1:100977-102484 GCF_015163615.1 Vibrio sp. OPT18 | reverse complement strand
CTATTGATCTCTCAGCTTTTAGGTAATTCAGAGATCTCTCATCACACCCAATCTCCTATTCTATAATCCACTCAATTAAGCGAAATTGAACTGCTTAGATTAAAATTAGAGTGTGATCTCTTTCAATTAATGGGACTGTTCCCATTTTAATTTATCATTCATGCGGGCATTATAATAATCGTGATTGGGAATGTTCCCATAAGTCTAAATCTGAGCGGTTATAGCTGCATGGTTTAGATGAGTAATTGAATGAAACCAGGGTGGGGTAGTATGAGTAAGATAGCGAAGCAAGACGTTGCGCGTCTTATCGAGTTAGTCGGTGGTAAAGAAAACATTGCGAGTGTCAGCCACTGTCTGACTCGACTGCGTTTTGTATTGAACGATACAGAGCAGGCCAACAAAGCTGAACTCGAAAAACTGAAGCTAGTAAAAGGCTGTTTTACTAACGCAGGCCAATTCCAAGTTGTGATTGGCACTGAAGTTGATGAAGTGTACGCACTTCTGATTGAACAGACAGGTAAAGAGGCATCATCAAAAGATGAGGCGAAGCTGGCTGCTCGTCAAAATATGAACTTCCTTGAGCGTGGTATCTCCCATTTAGCCGAAATTTTCGTACCACTGCTGCCTGCCATCATTACTGGTGGTTTGATTCTTGGTTTCCGTAATGTGATTGGCGACATTCGCATGTTCGACGGCAAAACCCTCGTTGAAATCAGTCAATTCTGGGCAACGGTTCACTCTTTCTTATGGTTGATCGGCGAAGCTATTTTCTTCTTCCTACCGGTTGGCGTGTGTTGGGCAACGGTTAAGAAGCTTGGCGGAACCCCTATTTTGGGTATCACGCTCGGTGTGACCTTGGTTTCACCACAACTCATGAACGCATACATGATAGGTAAATCGGTACCTGAGGTATGGGATTTTGGACTGTTCGTGATTGAGAAGGTCGGTTATCAGGCTCAGGTGATCCCTGCGATGTTAGCGGGTGTGGCTTTGGCGTTCATTGAAACCAATCTTAAGCGCATCGTCCCTGCTTACTTGTACCTAGTGGTTGTGCCATTTGTATCGATTATTTTGTCTGTGATTCTAGCGCACGCTTTCATTGGCCCATTCGGTCGTATGTTAGGCGATGGTGTGGCATTCGCAGCTAAAGCGGCAATGACAGGTGACTTTGCGATTCTTGGTTCAGTGGTATTTGGTTTCCTTTACGCACCTTTGGTTATCACGGGTATTCACCACACAACCAACGCCGTGGATCTGCAATTGATGCAAGACTTAGGCGGCACACCAATCTGGCCTTTGATTGCACTATCAAACATTGCACAAGCATCGGCAGTAGTCGGCATCATTATCTTGAGTAAGCGTGAAGGTGAGCGAGACATCTCGGTTCCTGCAGCAATTTCAGCCTACTTAGGTGTAACAGAGCCTGCGATGTACGGTATTAACCTTAAATACAAATTCCCAATGCTCAGCGCAATGATTGGTAGTGCTGTTGCAGCCGCAATCTGTG
>NZ_JADDYK010000060.1:32203-100928 GCF_015163615.1 Vibrio sp. OPT18 | reverse complement strand
GCAGCGCGGGTGTGATGGCGAATGGTATCGGTGTCGGCGGCTTGCCGGGCATCCTATCGATTCAACCTCAATATTGGTCGATTTACCTAGTCGCGATGCTGGTGGCGATAGTACTGCCTATCACGCTAACCCTGTTTTTCTACAAGCGAGCCCAATCCAAGGGTGAGTTAGAAACCGCGAACGCGTAATGCATTTAATAAGCGATGACTCCAATGTGAGTTATCGCTTTTTCTCTTAATTATAGCTTTTTCTTTTAGTTATAACGGCTATTCGACCATGATTTGCATGGTGATTTTTATTTTATATTTTCTGGTAAGTGAGTGTTAGAGATGGCGATGACTGAACATGATGAAAGCTGGTGGAAAACCGCAAACATCTATCAAATCTACCCAAAGAGCTTCTGCGACAGTGGCAGTAAGGGTACTGGCGATATCAAAGGGATCATTTCGAAACTGGATTACCTCAAACATTTGAGTGTGGATGCGATTTGGTTAACCCCGGTTTACGCATCACCAATGATCGATAATGGTTACGATATCTCAGACTACTACGCGATTAATCCTCAATTCGGCACTATGGAAGACTTCGACTTATTGCTGTCTGAAGCTCACCAACGTGGTATCCGTATCGTGATGGATATCGTGGTAAACCACACCTCGACAGGGCATGCATGGTTTCAATCTGCTTTGGGCGACAAAAGCAGCCCGCACCGCGATTACTATATCTGGAAAGATCCCGTAGATGGTCAAGCTCCAACTAACTGGCAGTCTAAGTTCGGTGGTAATGCGTGGGAATTAGATGAGGCGACTGGGCAATACTTCCTACACCTGTTCGCCAAAGAACAGGCTGACCTCAACTGGGAGAACCCGGTTGTACGTGAAGAAGTGAAAGACGTTATCAGCTTTTGGGCAGAGAAGGGCGTTGATGGTTTCCGCTTGGATGTGATCAACCTGATTTCGAAGCAGCAAGATTTCCCTAATGATGATATCGGTGATGGTCGTCGTTTCTATACCGATGGTCCACGCGTACACGAATATCTGAAAGAGATCAGCGAAGCCGTATTTCAGAAGTACGGTAGCGTGACCGTAGGCGAGATGTCTTCAACCACGTTGGAACATTGTCAGCAATACTCAAACGTTGATAACAGCGAGCTATCAATGGTGTTTAACTTTCACCACCTTAAGGTTGATTACACCAATGGTGAGAAGTGGACTAATGCTCCGTTTGACTTCTTGCAGCTCAAATCGATCTTCAATCACTGGCAAACAGGATTGAACGGCAAAGGTTGGGGCGCACTATTCTGGTGTAACCACGACCAACCAAGAGTCGTGAGTCGCTTAGGCAACGATCAGCAATATCGCGTTGAATCAGCCAAGATGCTGGCCGCTTCTGTGCATATGATGCAAGGCACACCTTACATCTATCAAGGTGAAGAGATTGGCATGACCAACCCTGGCTATACTGAAATTAGCCAGTATCGTGATGTTGAGAGTACCAATATGTACGACATCATGGTGAACCGTGATGGTGTGGATCATCAAGATATGATGGCGATTTTGGCGCAGAAGTCTCGTGACAACTCTCGTACACCAATGCAATGGAACAATGAGCCTTACGCGGGATTCTCACAAGCTCAGCCATGGCTTGATGTAGCGAAAAATTACTCTGAGATTAACGCTGAGCAAGCACTGGAAGACAAAGACTCTGTTTTCTATTTCTATAAGAGTTTGATTGAGTTACGTAAACAAGTGCCAGTGATTACGGATGGCAGTTATCAAGATCTATTGCCTGATCACTCATCCATTTTTGCGTATGCACGTGAGAACGAAGGTCAAACTTTGTTGTGTATTAACAACTATTATGGCGAAGAGGCGGAATGCGTTTTACCGGAACGTTTTGATATGACTAAGGCGAAGAGTCTGTTGTCTAACTATCAACAAGCGAACACTTCAGTTGCATTACATCATCAAGTCTTACGCCCTTACGAGACTCGTATTCTCTTGATTGAAGGGTAACCTTGTTTCATTTCAATAAGCCTAATTCTGATTCCCCTTAAAGGATTGGGCTTCTACAAAGGCTTTGGAGAGCTCCCCAAAGCCTTTTTTATTGTTTGTAGCTAGTCAGCAGTTATGCTTGGGTTTAGCTAATAGAAGTCAGTACCGCTGCTGATTCTTCGATCGTAGATTGCTCTACAGACATCAATTCAATCTGTTCAATTAAGCCGATGCTAGGGTTGAACCAGCGCTCTGATGATGTGCCAAATTCTGCCGAATCCATACCTTCACAGCCAATGTAGTAAGTGTTTTTCTCTGTTAGATTCGCAGCTTCGATTGATTTATCAGAGATCTTGAAACTCTTACGTACGCCTGTTTCTTTAATCTGTTGTTGCCATGTGACTAGGCATGAGTCATTAGTTGTAAGGTTTGCTACCCACGAGTTGTCTTCAAAGTCATTCAGCATGTTAGCTACTGCTTCCCCATCTAACGTCACTTGCAATGACATGGTTTCTTCACTGATATCAATGATTGGGTCACTCTCTTTTACGTCAGTTCCTTTCAAGCGGAACAGTGGGCTGCTGTACATCATTCTTGTGATGTATTGGCTACCAATAAAGTAAGCATTGGTGATTTCATGTAGACCGCGGTCAGGGCCTGCAAAATAAATGCTGCCGTCTTCTTGTGTACCTTCAACATTCGTCATGATGTCTTCAGATACATAAAATTCGGTGATGCCGTAATTGATCAGGTCATGGATAACTTGAACGACCGCTTCATTGCCGGCCTCTTCTTGTAACCCTGTAATAATGAGTTCACCGCTTAAAGGAGTGAAGTTCATTGTCATCACGCCTTCAGTCTCACCATCTTTGGTAAACGAGTAGCCCAATGTTGTTTCTGGTCTAGGGGAAAATGCAGAGCTCGCAATCGGGTAATCAACCTGACTGCTTGGACCTTTATTACCATCTGTAGAACCAGAAGAAGAGCCGCCTCCGCCGCCACAACCATAGAGAGCAAAGAGAGAGGTCGCTAGTAGCGTCATCGTTTTTTTCATGTTGAACATTCCTAAAGTTGGAAGCCCTTGATGGGCCCGATGTTTTAGGAATGCTATTGTTTGAGGAGTAAATAGGGCAAAAAACGAAGTCACATAAGATCTTAATTTATATTTAAGTTATTCATTTTAAAGGGTTTTTATTTATCCTTTGAGAACTGTTGCCCGACAGCGGTGCAGTAGTTAAGCATTAACTTTTCCCACTGCTTTATGATTAAAGGCTCTTTAACGCTTAGCTTTAAGCTCTTCCAAGGTTGTAGGCAGGTCGATTTGGATTCCGGTTTAGATAGCCGAGCGAATAGGTCTTCGGATGGAACCACTCTTAATAACGCAACCAGAGACTCCATGTAGTTGAGGCGGAACTTCTCCATGTTGCCTTGCTTATAAGCAATGTGAGAAACCATCATATAAACCAACGCATTTTCGATCGTAGAGTTTCCTGAGGTATTGGTCAGAAGTTCTTTTGCGGTTTGCAGGTCTCTCAGTTTGAAATGAATGATACCAACCCACAGTTTGAGTTCGTCCGGTAGTAACTTAAATCGAGTTTGAACAAGATTGGTGAACGCAATGAGCTTCTTCTGATCCGTTTCAAATAGAGCAAGTTGTCGTGCAATCAGAGTAGACGTCATGGTGTTGAGCTTGATGCCATCAAACGTGATGGTTTTTCCACTCAGCAATTCGCTGACTTCGGTATTATCGACTGACCATTCTGGCGACAATGGTGCGGGCAGAGCAAAGTAGTTAGCCAACTCTCGGTTGATCTCCATAACGCTGCTGCTGATGTTATTAACATCAATAGAGTAAACCCCACCAAATGCCAGCTTCCCTGAGTTTGGGTAAATCAGGCTTATTTTAGCGACAAGGCGCTTATCTACTTCTTGATCCTTCAACTGAATGTTAAGCAGGTAATCACTGGTACGCATGTTCTTGGCGCCCGGAAAGAAGGGAGAGCTATCTATAGGGTCAAGGAAGTAGCTTGGCGCATCTTGGTTAGCAAGATCGGTGTAGGCGTATTCAATCTGCTGTTGAAGTATTAATGCTTTTACGACTTTTCGGTATTTTCTGGAATTATCGCCAATGGCATCCAATCGATTCAGAAGAAGTTCGACCTTAGGAATCAATCGTTGGTCGCGTTCGACTTCGGAAGCACGAGTCGAAGATTGCCAAAGCATATAACCCATTACCGCTGTGCTGATCAGCAAAACCAAAGACACCACAACAAGCCAAGGATTAACCGGATTGGAGGTAAATCCTTTTTGACTGGTTGGAGATTCTATGGCGGTATCATCTGCTTCGGTATCTGGGGAACTCGCGGCAAAGCTAACCGAGCTTGGATTAAGGAAGTAGCCCTTGCGTGGATAAGTCACCAGTATTTTGGTCGCGTCGCTATCTGGTAGGTGTTTTTGAAGTACTGAACGTAAGGTACTGATTCGGTTTGTCAGAACATTTTTAGAAATGAAGTTACTTTGCCATACAGATTCAATGATGTGCTCAGCAGCGAGCGGTTCACCCACGCTAGTCAGAAACAGTTCGAGTAATTCAATAGAACGAGGTTCTAAATCGATGATCTGCTCGTCGCAGCTTAAGACTCGTGTGTTGGGGTTGAATTCCAAGCCTTCAATATAAATAGAGGCTTGTTGGTCTTTGGCGCTAGAGAGGTAATCTTGCATAGAAAAGGCGACGGTTTATAAAACCTAAATTCTAGCTGTTTTTGTTATTAAAAACAGCTAGTAATTCACAGGGTGATTGGTATTAAGACGCGTAATTCACCGAGTAGCGAGTTGGTTTGTGGTTCATTGCCAATACGATGTTTAATACTGCGGTGCCTAATACAGATACGGCAATTACCCAAGGTGACACGAAGAAGAACGATGCAAACAGAATACACGCATCAATACCCATTTGTGTTTTACCTACCGAGATACCGTAGCGGTCTTGGATAAACAAGCACAGTACGTTGAAGCCACCAAGACTTGAGCGATGACGGAATAGGATTAGCATACCTAAGCCCATTAATAAGCCGCCGGCAACAGCACAATAGATCTCGTTATGAACTTCTAGCGAGATAACTAAGTATAAATGATCGGCAAACACAGATACTAAAGCACCAGAAATCGCACTGCTAATAGCAAAGCTACGGCCGAATCGTTTCCATGCTAATAAATAGAATGGACAATTGGCAACAAAGTACAAAATACCAAAGGTTACAGGCAAGAATTGACTCAAAAGCAGAGCCAAGCCAGTAGTACCACCGGTAAGCAGATTCGCTGACTGTAAAAAGAAGACGCCTAACGCCACTAAAAACGTGCCAGTGAGAATCGCTACCCAATCTTCTTTGCGTGAGTGTTTTTCCATCGTTTTTATAATTACCTAACCAATAAAGGCGTGCATAGTAGAGAAAAACCTTAGCTTTCGGTAGCTTGAGGGGCAAAATTAAGGTAAACCTATGTAATCTGCGTTTTACAGGGTGTAAAGCGTAAAATTGACAGTAAGCGTCATCTTTGGTTGGATCAGCCAAATAACCATGATGAATCTTATATGTGATTATGAAAAAACTGCATGATAAAATTGAAATTAGCTCTTTATGACCTAAATCAAATTATGTAGAATGCGTCACATCAAAACGGTGACGGAAACGTTTGCTTTCGGTCGTTGTGTGGTTTTTTTGAAACTTTCAGTACAATCTGAGTCAGGAGATACAGATGCTTAAGCGTGACATGAACATTGCTGATTACGATGCGGATCTATTCGCAGCTATCCAAGAAGAAACTCTTCGTCAGGAAGAGCACATCGAACTTATCGCTTCAGAAAACTACACAAGCCCACGTGTAATGGAAGCTCAAGGTTCTCAACTTACAAACAAATACGCTGAAGGCTACCCAGGTAAGCGTTACTACGGTGGTTGTGAGTACGTAGATAAAGTTGAAACTCTAGCAATCGAACGTGCATGTGAACTGTTTGGCGCTCAATACGCAAACGTACAACCTCACTCAGGTTCTCAAGCAAACAACGCTGTATACATGGCACTGCTGAACGCTGGCGATACTGTTCTAGGTATGAGCCTTGCGCACGGTGGTCACCTAACTCACGGTTCTCCAGTAAACTTCTCTGGTAAGCTGTACAACATCATTCCTTACGGTATCGATGAAGCAGGTCAAATCGATTACGAAGAGATGGAAGCGCTAGCTATCGAGCACAAACCTAAGATGATCATCGGTGGTTTCTCAGCTTACTCTCAAGTTTGTGATTGGAAGCGCATGCGTGAAATCGCTGACAAAGTAGGTGCTTACTTCTTCGTAGATATGGCTCACGTTGCTGGTCTAATCGCTGCAGGCGTTTACCCGAACCCAGTTCCACATGCTCACGTTGTAACAACGACAACGCACAAAACGCTTGCTGGTCCTCGTGGCGGTCTTATCCTTTCTAACGAAGGCGAAGATCTTTACAAGAAACTAAACTCAGCAGTATTCCCAGGCGGCCAAGGTGGTCCTCTAATGCACGTTATCGCTGGTAAAGCAGTAGCGTTCAAAGAAGCTCTAGAGCCAGAGTTCAAAGAATACCAAGCTCGCGTAGTTGCTAACGCAAAAGCAATGGTTGCTGAATTCCTAGCACGCGGTTACAACATAGTTTCAGGTTCTACAGAGAACCACCTGTTCCTAGTTGACCTAATCGACAAAGACATCACAGGTAAAGAAGCAGATGCAGCACTAGGTGCAGCGAACATCACTGTGAACAAGAACTCAGTACCAAACGACCCACGTAGCCCGTTCGTTACTTCAGGTATCCGTATCGGTTCTCCTTCTATCACTCGTCGCGGTTTCTCAGAAGCAGACGCGAAAGAGCTAGCAGGTTGGATCTGTGACATCCTAGATAACATGGGCGATGAGTCTGTTATCGAAGCAACGAAAGCAAAAGTACTAGAGATCTGTAAGCGTCTACCGGTTTACGCTTAATTTTTCTTCGTAGTAATTTGAACTTCGTTGTCGAGCATGCTCACTTACATCCGTAAGCTCCGCGTGCTCTCCTAGAATTTCAAACGACTACTTTGAAAAACGATGAATTTGAAGGCTCCTGTTGGGAGCCTTTTTTATTGGTCTGGTAACTCTCAGAGAGTGAACGAATTTCTGTATTAGCGCAAACTCCGTGTGAGCCCCTTGAACTTTGCTCATCTACTTTGAAAAAAGAGTTTAAAGGTTCCTTTTGGGGCCTTTTTTGTTTTTGAAGATTGGTTATTGCGGGTACTAAAAAGGGCTGATGTTTGCACATCAACCCCTTGTGGTTTTCTTATGTTGGTTCTACTTTCTGATGCTAAGCAGGGTGCCAGACTTACACTTGAATGAGTAATAATGGCGGCTCTCGTTGAATTTGCCTAAGCCTTCGCCGTCACAGTAGTCGATGTTGATATCACGCATAACTTCTAGCGTGTCTTCATTGTTTAAAGCGAATTTAGAGCCATCAGAGCAGACAATACGCACTCTTTCATCATGGCTTACTGAGTAAATATCGACTTCGGTGTTACACAGCTCAAAAGAGGCTTCACGAAAATTGTCTTGCTGTGTATTTGAAGCGCAACCTGCAGTCAGTGTTGCAGCGAAAACTGCCAAAAGTCCGAGTCTTTTCATTGTTAATCCTTCGATATCATCAGATTGAGTGATGAGTTTCATAGGCTATTTTAGGTAGCCTATACAACAATACGCGTTGGTTCAAGGAGCGTTCGTTGACTCTAAGATATAAAAGTATAGATGTAGACAGATAATTTATAACTGGCTAACTACATGTTTATCCAATACGTATCACCAATAAAAAAGACCAACACTGAGGTTGGCCTTTCAAAATCAAGCGTGTTCTAAATGACTATCGAAACTGTTTGGCTTCTGGAAGGAACTCAAAACCAGCAGACGCAAGTTTAGAGATCAATGCTGCTTTGTCGATCTCGTAGAAGTTGACCACTCGATCCAAATCACCACCGAAGTCGTCACGTAGCTTCATGTTGACGATGCTCATCAACATTACAGGGTCCATCTTTTCAAAATTAGCGAGGTTCATATTAGTCCTCGAAATCTGAGATCAGCAGGTTTGCAGCGGCAAATGCTGCACGCTCACGCGCTTCTTTAGGAAGAGATTCATCTGCAGCAAGGTCATTCAATGTTTTTACCGCGCAGGTGATCGCTTTAGGGATATAGCCTTGGTCGCCACTGCCAATTTGAGAATACAGTTCACGCACCAAATCACAACAATCGTATACTTTCATTTTTATACCTAACCAAATGATAACAGATCTCAATATACACATAGAGATAAGCAAAAACAAAGTGGATCTGATTAAGTTCAGAGTTAGTTTGTTCTTGCTCAATATCTCATTCTGTTGATGTTCAATGTATCACTTTGCTAGCTTGCCGATTAGCCGGATATTGACGGCTTAACCAGAGATTTGCTGTTCAAGTTGATAAGTAACTTCATCAGCAAGGTTGAGTTGCTTGGCTAACTCTTTGAGGTAGGCCTTCTCCATGAAGTTTTGTTCATCCGCTACAATCAAAGACGCTAAATAGATCTCACTCGCTTGTTGAGGTGAGGTCGCGAGCTGAGCGATTTCGCTTGGATCGAGCGGTTTGTGCAGCTCTTCAGAGACCAATTTCGTCAGTTGATAATCGGCACCCATATTTTCAACGGCTTGTTCGATCTTAGCCATCTCTTCTTCATCAACATGACCATCCGCTTTGGACGCTGCAATCATCGATCTGAGAATCAGCACGCTATGGTTTGAGTCGTTCTCATCAAATTGAGCTTGTTCGGCATTCGGTGTTTGGCCTTGTTTAGACTGGTAGTCGTTATAGACCTTGTAAGCAAGAGCACCAAGTGCTGCTGCGCCACCAATGCCAGCGGCTTTCTTACCCATTTTCTTGGTTTTCTTAGAGCCCATTAACGCACCTAACAGTCCGCCGCCAACTGCGCCAGCACCGAAGGCTCCGAGCGTATTTTTACTGCTACTCTTGCCATTGCTGCCTTGAGAAAGGCTACTTAAACTTGAAGACCCTTGTGAAAGTTTCTGAGTGCCTTGTTTAACGAGATCTGATTTAAGTGCTTGGTTCAGTAAGCTTTTGATATCCATCGATACCTCCAATGGTGAGCATGTCCAAAAAGTTGATGAGACCAATATACGGATTTGAAGATGAACAGGGGATTAACTTACGTTATTTACTCTACTGATAAATAGAAGGGAGTTTGAAGGGAAACGACAGGCACAAAAAAGGCCACCTGATGGTAGCCTTTCAATGTTTATCTAGTCAGTAATCGGATTACTAAGCTAGTTGAGCCTTAAGGTGCTCGATAACCGTGTCCATTGCGATAGCTTCTTTATCACCAGTACGACGGTTTTTGTATTCGAAGTTGCCTTCGTCCATGCTGCGATCGCCGATAACGATAGTGTGAGGGATACCCACTAGCTCGATATCTTTAAACATAACACCTGGGCGCTCTTTACGGTCATCGAATAAAACTTCGATACCCATAGCCGTTAATTCAGCGTATAGCTTCTCAGCTGCTTCTTTAACACGCTCAGATTTGTGCATGTTCATTGGTACGATAGCAACTTGGAATGGTGCTAGTGCGTCTGGCCAAGTGATACCAAATTTATCGTGGTTTTGCTCGATAGCAGATGCAACAACACGTGAAACACCGATACCGTAACAACCCATTTCTAGGATTACGCTCTTACCATCAGGACCAAGCACGTTACAGTTCATTGCTTTAGAGTAAGTATTACCTAGTTGGAAGATGTGACCAACTTCGATACCACGCTTAAGCTGAATAGTACCTTGACCACATGGGCTAAGGTCGCCTTCAACAACGTTGCGTAGGTCTTCAACTTGAGCAAGCTCAACGTCACGACCCCAGTTGATGCCGAAGTAGTGCTTACCGTCTACGTTTGCGCCAGCGCCGAAGTCACTCATTACAGCAACAGAACGGTCAACGATGAATGGTAGCTCTAGACCAACAGGGCCAAGTGAACCAGGACCAGCACCAACAAGTGCACGGATTTCTTCTTCAGAAGCCATCTCTAGTGGAGAAGCTACCTGTGGAAGGTTCTCTGCTTTCACTTCGTTCAGTTCGTGGTCGCCACGGATGATTAGCGCGATGATATCAGCGTCTACTTCATCAGAAGCTTTAACGAATAGAGTCTTAACAGTCTTCTCGATTGCTAGACCGTGTTGCTCTACCAATTCTGCGATTGTTTTTGCGTTTGGCGTATCAACCAGTTCCATCTCTTGAGTTGGCGCTGCCGCTTCAGTCGTTGGAGCTAGTGCTTCTGCTTTCTCGATGTTCGCTGCATAATCAGATTCTGAAGAGAATGCGATTAGGTCTTCGCCGCTTTCAGCAAGAACGTGGAATTCTTGAGAGCCGCTGCCGCCGATTGCGCCAGAGTCTGCCAATACTGGACGGTACTCAAGGCCCATGCGGTCGAATGCTTTACAGTAAGCATCGTGCATCGCTTGGTAAGACTTTTCTAAGCCTTCTTTATCGATATCAAAGCTGTACGCATCCATCATAGAGAATTCACGTGCACGCATTACGCCAAAACGAGGGCGGCGCTCATCACGGAATTTAGTTTGGATTTGGTACAGGTTTAGAGGTAGCTGTTTGTAAGAGCTGATCTCGTTACGTACTAGGCTCGTTACCACTTCTTCAGCTGTTGGGCTAAGAACAAACGGGCGAGAGTGACGGTCTGTGAAACGAAGTAGCTCAGGCCCCATCTTTTCAGAACGGCCAGTCTCTTCCCAAAGCTCAAACGGTTGAACTACGGGCATCAAGATTTCAACGGCACCTGCATTATCGATCTCTTGGCGAACGATATTTTCGACTTTACGCAGTACACGTAGACCAGTAGGTAGCCAAGTATATAAACCTGAAGCTAGCTTACGGATCATACCTGCACGTAGCATCAGCTGGTGGCTGATAACTTCTGCGTCGTTTGGAGTCTCTTTCAGAGTAGAAAGAAGGTAGTTACTGGTACGCATTCTATGGTATCCGTTTCATCATTGATAAAAGAAAACTTGCTGTCGTTCGTGACCACAGCAAATCTGATATAGCCGCATATAATATCAGCCTATTTGGGATCTCAAAAGCGTTCAATGTCAGTTACATTGATGAAAAGCGTTTCAACCACGAATTTCACGTTAAGATCGAACAAATTTACCGCATATTCTTTGTTGTCAGGCTTACCTTTCTTATAGGCAGGGCGAGGGTCTTGGCCTAATACTTCTTTGATCACCTGAATGATATGGCGCGCTTGTGGATGGCTTGCGAGCTTACTTTGCGCTTGCTGCGAAAAGTTAACGTCGAGCACCTCTGGTTCGTCGGCGGCGAACCCTCCCAATGCATCCGGAATCGAATCTGAGTAGGGGATATAAGGCTTGATGTCGATGATCGGTGTACCGTCTACTAAGTCGACGCTGCCGAGATCCAACCAAGTCTGTCCTTTCTCTTGAGACACACCTTTTAGTTCAACCGCAGACATGCCAATTCCATTCGGTCTAAATGTGGCACGAGACGCGAATACACCAATACGTTCATTCCCGCCAAGTCGAGGTGGCCTCACTGTTGGTTTCCAGCCTGCTTCAAGGTTCTGGTCGAACAGAAATAGTAACCAAACATGGCTGAATTGCTCTATATCACGGATAGACTCAAGGCAGTTTGCTGCATCAACCAACCTGACTCTTGAGGTGGATGTGGGTACCAACCTAGGCTGCCTTGGCACAGCGAACTTCTCTTTATAAGGAGACTCAATAAAGCCAACAGGTTCAATGGTGTACATAGTTGGGTGTTCTCTGATTACGATTAAGACAGAAAAATATCATAAAATCGCTTGTCTTTCTTTTGATAATAATTATCATTTGCAATGTTATAACATATCAAGTTAGTTATTTAAGGGAAATACAATGAAACCGAATATCCATCCAGATTACCGTCCCGTGGTTTTTCATGACACCAGTGTCGATGAGTACTTCTTAATCGGCTCAACGCTAAAAACAGACCGTACTATCGAATGGGAAGACGGCAATACTTATCCTTACTTCACGATTGAGGTGTCGTCAAAGTCGCACCCTTTCTATACGGGTAAACAACGAGTGCTACATAAAGAAGGACGTGTTGCGAACTTCACACGTCGTTTTGGTCAATTAGGTAAGGGAGCGAAATAGAATGAAAGTTGTGAAATCACTTAAAAGTGCGAAAAGCCGCCATCCTGATTGCCAGATAGTAAAGCGCAGAGGTCGTCATTATGTTATCTGCAAAACCAATCCGAGATTCAAAGCGGTTCAGAAATAGTCAGTCAAATTGATGTGACGCGAGTGTAAAAACGAGGGGAAAGTCAAACTTCATTCATTTGTCTGTTTTTCTTTTCCCTCGAGAAGAACCTGACAGAATATTGCGTATTAACTTAGAGTATGGCGTGTTTTATTTTCAAGTGAATCAATAAGTTATATTATCAGTTATATTTGTAGTGAATGTGTATTTGTGAATTATAAATCTAGATTTTGTATTTAATGTAGATTTATTTGCTAATTAATTGTTCAAATGGAGTTAAAAATCGTCGATTGTTACACATTTTGTAACATTTTGAATTTCTAATTGATAATTTTGTCGCGTACCCTTCGCTGGCAATTTGAACATTTTTGTCACAATTGCATAGGAATCACTACAAGGAGGGAACTGATGAGTTCATCAGCTTCAATAAAAAACAACTCGCCAAAGAAACCTATTTTTACCCGTTTTCTCGATGGTGTTGAATATTTGGGGAACCTATTACCCCACCCGATCACTCTTTTCGCAATCTTCTGTGTCGCTATTCTAGTTACTTCAGGTATCGCAGGATATTTTGATGTGTCTGTTATGGACCCTCGTCCAGAAGGTGCTCCAGGTCGTGCTGCTGACGGCATGATCTACGTTGTAAGCTTACTTAATGCTGAAGGCTTACAGCTCATTGTTACTAATCTAGTGACAAACTTTGTTGGCTTTGCGCCATTAGGTACCGTGCTTGTTGCAATGCTAGGTGTAGCGATTGCTGAGCATTCAGGTCTATTATCTGCGGCGATGCGTGGCATGGTAATGGGCGCATCTAAGCGCATGGTTACGGTAACCGTAGTTTTTGCCGGTATTATCTCTAACACGGCTTCAGAGCTTGGTTATGTAGTACTTATCCCGCTTGCAGCAATGCTTTTCCACTCTTTGGGTCGTCACCCATTAGCAGGTCTAGCGGCAGCATTTGCTGGTGTATCTGGTGGTTACTCTGCAAACCTTCTAATCGGTACGGTTGACCCACTGCTTTCTGGTATAACAGAAACAGCAGCACAAATGATCGACCCGACTTACAGCGTTGGTCCTGAATCAAACTGGTACTTCATGTTTGTTTCTACTTTCTTCATCGCGATTACAGGTGCATTTGTAACTGAGAAGATTGTTGAACCAAAACTGGGTAAATACAATGACGAAGAAGCGTCTGAAGATTTATCAAATGATTCAATGGGCAAGCTAACAGACGTTGAAAAGAAAGGCCTTAAGCTTGCGGGTATCGCAGTGCTAGCGGTTTCAGCGCTTCTTGCTTGGACGATTGTTCCAGCTGATGGTGTTCTACGTTCAGCAGCAGGTACGGTTTCAGGTTCTCCATTCCTGAAAAGTATCGTAGCGTTCATCTTCGTATTCTTCGCAGTTCCTGGTTTTGTTTACGGTAAAGTTACCGGCACAATGAAAACAGACCGTGATGTAATCGACGCAATGTCTAAGTCTATGTCTTCAATGGGCATGTACATCGTACTTGTGTTCTTTGCTGCTCAGTTTGTTGCTTTCTTCAAGTGGACTAACTTCGGTCAAGTATTCGCAGTTGCAGGTGCTACTTTCCTACAAGATATCGGCCTAACGGGTCCAATGTTGTTCTTCGCATTCATCCTAATGTGTGGCTTCATTAACCTGATGATCGGTTCAGCTTCTGCTCAGTGGGCAGTAACAGCGCCAATCTTCGTTCCAATGCTAATGCTAGTTGGTTACGCGCCTGAAACGATTCAAGCGGCTTACCGTATCGGTGACTCAACAACCAACATCATTACGCCAATGATGAGCTACTTTGGTCTTATCCTTGCTGTAGCGACGCGTTACATGAAGAACCTAGGTATCGGTACTCTGATTGCAACTATGCTTCCATACTCAATCGTATTCTTGGTTGGTTGGAGCTTAATGTTCTACGTTTGGGTATTCGTATTTGGCCTACCAGTAGGTCCAGGTGCGGCAACGTACTACACGCCTTAGTCTTAAGGTTTAGATTTGTCTGTAGATGGCTCGTTCCTATAGGCAACTCTTGTTTACAGATAGCTCTCTTATAGAGAACAAAAAAACCTGCGTTTATCGCAGGTTTTTTTTCGTTATGTCGCAGGGAACTAGTAGGAGTAAGTCATGATGACATTGACGATTTTTCTGCCTGGGCCGCCAATGAATTCAAGGTTTGCTCCGTAAGTTTTTGTGATATTCCAATTTGCTCCGATTATCGCAGAGTAGTCTTCTGCGCTTTGTTGAGATAATTGATACGACAGCCCATCTACACCTAACGCGTTGTTTTCTTGCGTTAGCCCTTCGCTGTGCATGTAAGCGGCACCCACATAAGGGAAAATGTTACCCCAGTTTTCAGTTTGAATAAGTTGGCCAACTCGAGGGCTGAACAACATGGTTTTAGTGTTAGTGCGCTCATCGTCGGTACGAGAGTGCGTCATACTGGCCGGAAGTACATAAGTGAAATCTCCAACCTGACCGACAATATTCATCGAGAACCCCCAGTTAGTGCCTTCCACATCCGGGTAAAACTCTGGAGTGTTGATGGATTCTTTAGAGCAAATGGGTAAATTTGAGTGTTTTTCGCAAGCTTTAAAGAGTGAGGTCGGTATTTCGGCTGTTAATTGAGTACCACCCGAGAAACGCCCGACATGTACGCCCATTTGTAGGAAGGGAAACACCCAAGCCGCAGCGCGCAGCTGCATGCTTTTGCTCTCGATTTCAGGTTCGCCAAATGACACCTGCGAAAGATCGTATCTGTCTCCTAAATTTACGTCGCCGACTTGCACGCCCAAATCATACATTTCGATATTTTGCGCAGAAGCGTTACCGATGAATGAAAGAGAAAACGGTAGAGGCAGGGCATAACCGAGATCAATGGCCTTTTGGGCATGAAAAGGTAAAGCGTGTTCCCACTTCTTATTGAGCTTCTGCTGTGTTTCGGCATCAGGAAAATCGACTCGTGCACTTTCTTCTGCCCGACTTGACGTTGCGCCGATAGCCAATGCGATAACCGCGCTTAACGTTATAAACTTTGTCATGCTGACCTCTTAAAACGCTTCGTTGATCGACAGATAAAGGCCTTGTGCATCATTAGAGCCAAAGCCGAGGTCGACACGAACGTTCATACGAGGTTGGAGTTCATAACGATAGCCAACGCCGTAGCTGTAAATTTTATCCTGATACAGGTCATTGATGTTTTCAGCCGTTGTTGCGAGACCGGCCCACATCGTAAAGCCGTGTTTGGTGTAATCATCATTGCTCATAAATGACTGGCGATACTCCATGGTGTGCTCGACGCTGTGCATATCACGGTAGCGTCCGTAATAGATGCCACGCATGGAATCTTGGCCGCCAAAGGTTGGCAGTTCGTAATAGGGAACATCGCCTGCGCTTAAGTTTGCAGTATTGAGAAAAGCCAAGGTGGAGCCTTTGATTGGTGTCCAATACAGACGGTAATCGGCTTCAGCTTTTTCAAAATTGGAGTCACTGCCAAAGTTGTCTTGGTAGCTCGCATATTCAAGGCTCAGAAACTGACCTTGACGAGCATTTACTGCGATGTCGCGGGTATCCCATTGTAAGGCTACACCTACCCCGAGCGTGAAGGGGTTATCTTGACCGTAGATAAAATCGGTATCTTGAGCGACGTTTGATGAAATAGATTCTTCAATCGCCTTTTTATACTGCAGGCGAAGTATTGGCCCTAGGTAAATGTTGTTACCCAAGTGCATTCCGAGATCAGCGTTGTAGGTGACGAAGTCATAGTCGACTAAGTTCTCTTCATCTTTACCGTTATTGACCCCTGACTGATAACCAGTACCGAAATAGTACAAGCTTTGTTTACCCATCGATAATTGGCCGAAGTAGCGCAGTTTATTCTGTGGAGAAAATATTTTTTGTTTAGAACGAACACCAAAACCGACGCCGCTATCCATCTCATTAGCGATACCCACTAATGTGATGGAAGACCGTTGAGTTTTACTCGGCTGTTCAGGTGTCGTGTTAAATGAGTACAATCCACCGATGGCTAGCATAAAGCCAGTTTCTGGCATGTAAGCCGGGCCCCCAAGCAGTGAAAATAATCCGCTATCTTTGTTGTCTGGTGTTGAGGGGAGAACGGTATCTTCTTGTGCTAAAGAAGTAGAAGAGAATCCAAGAAGCAGGGAGCAGATCCATTGCAACGAGCCAAAAATAGTCGTTGTTTTACGTAGCATGGTGCACTCATGTGTTCACTAAAAGAGGGAGTATCCATGTCTGCGCTACGAGGAGGTAATGATCCGTTTCAATATCTGATATGTGTTAAGTGTATATCGTTGTAGGAATCAGACTTGGAGCACCATCTTGACCGATTTCAAAATGGTACATGTAAAATAGGTTGGCTCGTTTATTTGGACGAGTAAACTCATAATCCGGCGAAACGATAGGTAACCCCAAATTCAAATGACCAGCCTAAATCTCGTTGTATCAAAGCGCTGTCGCTGTCGTGATGAATCAAGTCTGCTCGAGCGATACCAATCCAAGTTGGCGTGAACTCATAGAGCCCGATTAACCCCGCTTGATAAACAAACGTTGACCCTGCATCAAACTGGTTTAACCCTGAGGCAGAAGCTTCGGTGTTAGAAATACCATAAAGGTGATTGGACAGTTTCTTGTCACGATAATCGATCTCTAGGTAGGGCGTAATGGTGAATGGCTGCGTCCAGGTTTCTAATGTTCTGCCTAAGTGAAGCTGAACTTCGTAGCCGCTATGTTCTGAAGTCACATCGTGTAAGTAGGTAAGTCGTGCGCCTACCGTACCTAACGTTATCCCCAGCTCCCCATTACCATCTCTGTCTTGAATGCCGTTAGGTAGGTCCACAAAAGTGTCTGACACCTCAGCAAAGCGCCAGTTTCCAGATAGTCCTACGTAAGGGAGCAGTTGCCAATTGGCTAAGCTGCCATCAATAAAGCCTTTTGGGCCGGAGTAGAATAGGTTGGGTGTAGCGCCAAATTGAGGGGCACTTTTATTGGAGAAAACACTTTCACCATAGGTGATGCTGCCTCCGATGATTCCGAACTCTTTATTGGTAAGGTCTTTATCGGCAAAGCCTTCACCAGCAAAGTTTTCATCGGCAAAAGAAATTTGGGTGCTGCCAAAAAGAATGGATAGCGAGAGGGCAATTCGACGAATCATAAGCAATACTCCGTTATTGTAATAAATATCAAGAACGGAGTATGTCGATTAAAATTTCATCGGGGCTACAGCTATTAAGAAACGACGATCAAAGGTGTCGTCGTTAGGAAGGCTGTGGTTAACGTTTGGCTAGCAGGCGATCGAGGTGGTTGGCAAACTCACGACGGTCGGTTTGAGAAAGGGCACTTGGTCCGCCAGTTTGGATGCCACTTGAGCGCATGGTATCCATAAAGTCACGAATATTCAGGCGCGCTTTGATGGTCTCTTTGGTGTAAAGCTCGCCACGAGAGCTCAGGGCTTGCCCACCTTTAGTGATCACTTCGTCAGCCAGAGGGATATCGGATGTAATCACAAGATCGCCGGGTTCAGTGCGTTTTACGATTTCATCATCCGCAATATCAAATCCGCTTGGCACTTGAATCGAGTGAATGTTATTGCGTTTAGGAACGGGAACCAGATGGTTTGCCACAAAGGTACATTCAACCCCTGTGCGCTCAGCTGCGCGTACGATTGTTTCTCGGATAACCTTTGGACAAGCGTCCGCATCAACCCATATCTTCATAGTGTTCTATTTCTCTGTTAGCTTATTGCTCAGTTGCCTTATTGATCAGTTAGTTTAGCTTCAAGCATGGCAACACGAGCGGTGAGTTCAAGGATTTGCTTTTCTAGCTGGCTAACACGATCAAGTGCCGGCTCTTCTTGTGTCGCGACTTCAACTTTAGGAACGCGATTTGCGCTTTTCCAGCTCTTGATAGTCGTGATTAAAGCGGGCATCGGAACAGATGTGCTCATACGAGCCTTAACTAAAGCAACTGTCGGCTCTTTCCCTTGCGCTTGCAGTCCTTCAAGCACTGATTTCAACTCTTCAGAAACATCTTTTGTCAGCATGTTGACCTCCATTTTTAGTCCTTAGTCATTTTACTCGCTCTGGTGAATGATAGCGAATCATAAAACCGCCCATGGCTTGTGAGAGATCTCTTACAAAGGCTGTGAGATAACACGAATACATCGCTAGAGAGATTGATGTGCATATGGTTAAGGTGTTGAATTTTAGTTGTTTTATATAATTAACAACTTTCTTGAATTCAAAGTGTGATGCAAATCTATTGTCCGGAATCCTAAATCGCGTAAATTAAACCTTGTCGGAAGGATTCTGACACGGAACAGGAAAGCACCAAGGATTTGGTTATCTTCAGGATGAAGATTTGGTTACTTAGGATTGAGTGATCAAGCATGGAGCGTAAGGACATTGTAGGGATACAGTCAGTTAACAGGAAGTTAGCTGCAACGGAATGACAATGGACACCTTTAGGATTAAAGGGTTGGATTAGCATCAGGACGATGTAAAGGACACCGCTCACGGAACAAGTGATGTGCGCTAACTAGGATTGTTAGCTTTCAGGATGATTGGACACCGCTAGGACGGCGAAGTAAAGGAAAGAGCTGAAGGATTACAGCCACTATTATGGATGATGCATGGAGCATTAATTAGTAGCCGGACTGCTGCGAGTAAGACCCTAGCCCTGACACTTCGGTGTCGGGGCTTTTCTTTTCCTGAGGCTTTCTCTGTCTAGGAGGCTCTTTTCAATCGAGAGCTTTTTCATCTAAGAGCGCAACATCTGCTTTTCTGCTAATGGTCAACACAAGGAGTGTTTTATGACGATAGCAACCTCAAGAACGCTGTTGGTACCTTATACTGAACAGCTAGAACTCGACTTTATCAAGTTAAATTGCTGCCCCATTAATCGTGCTGAAATGAATGGGCCTCACTCTGTCGCCTCTGCGAAGCATCTCTTTCAAGAAATACTGCAAGATAACGTAGGCTTTTGCCGCGCGATAATCCACAACCAAACCCGTGAATATCTTGGACATGTCTTTGTTTCATCGGAAAAGGGTAAGCATGAACTTGGCTTTATTTTGGATAAAGAATACTGGAATCAAGGTTTTGCCAGTGAGGTACTAAAGCCTTTCTTCAGTTTAGTACGTTTTGAAGAGCGTCTAACGAATGTTGTTGCGACTGTGAATGTCGGCCACAACCCATCGATTAAGCTATTAGAAAAATTAGGCTTTGCATTTAAAGAGACCAAACAAGATCAGTTTGGCCCTTATCATGAATATCGTTATACCGAGTATTGCGACGTTACATTCTATGAGGCTGAAGCTCAAACCGCATAGAACGGAAACCCACCATGGTCAGTTTCCCTTGGTACAGGTCATCACCCAACGCCGAAAACTCAAATTGGTACACGGTGTGCCAACGCCAAATGGTGGTGAGCTCATGGCGCATCTTAAGTTTATGACCACTAAAGGCAACACTTAATAGCTGTAAGTCGAGCTCTTTACATTTTCTCGCAATGGCAGCTTTCGCAAGCTCTGATTGCCTGCGCTGCTGCCAAAACAGAAAGCAAAAGAAGCACAGCATCAAAATAGCCAATAAGTTATCTATCATTTAATCCATACTTCCTTTTATCTCTCTATTCCGTTCGTGATTTGAGCTTTTTGTTATGAGCTACTGAGCTGTTATGTCTGGTATCTATTGCGACTTAGCCGCTTGTTGTAATTCAACAAGTGCATTGGCAAGTTCTGGTGATGGGTTCGAATTCAACAACGGCAAAAATACCATTCTTAGTGTCGGAATCATCACTAAATCTGCAAATAACTGATTGAACAGGTTCTGGTTGCCTGTTTGTGCGAGGCGTAACAAGAATTGCTCAGCAATCGATGGATCTTGCAGTGCGTGCCAGCTACGACCAGCCAAACCAATTAACACCTCTTGATGGCTTAAGCGTGGGCTCGCCAGTACTTGGTTAATTACGGAATTCGTTGTGCTTTGCTCTGCGCCAGAAAGGGCACGTACCAGTGCCGAAAGTAAGAACAGATCCGGCTCTTGGCTGTTAATCTCATTCTCTGCCATCTCTTGTAAGCGTTGAGCCAGCTTGTCATTGATTTGCGTGTGCTCAAGCGCCCCTAGTGTTGCGTATAGAGGTTCTGATGGCAGTTTGTTCAATGCTTTGCGAATCGCGACACCATTTTGTTGGCTGCCTAAGCGAGCACACATATCAGTGATGCCTTGTAGGCCAACGGTTTTCCAGTTGTCCCAACCGAGTTCGCCGGTGAAGTAGTGTTGAGCGTGTTCGTAGTATTGGCTCGTTGCAAGGTCTAAACCTGCTCTTACTTGGCTATGGAACACGGCCATTTTGTCTTCTGAAGGTTTGAAGGTATATGGGTTGTTTGACAGCTTTTGTTGTTGCTCTTCGCTGATCTCACCGTTCAAACGTGTGCCCATCGCTTCGATAACAAACTTAAGAAAATTGCCGACATCACCTTGATGTAATAGGCCTCTTTCGTCCAGTTTGAATTTTAGGAACCAGATCCACGGTTGCTTGTGTTCGTTCCAGTAGCTAATCGCTAAGTGAGCTTGTTTCTGAAGTGGAAATGGGTACGGCTGTTTCCCTTGCTCAACATCAGAGAATAAGGTGTTGTCGATCTTCTGAATACGACGACCTAGGTCGTAGATATCGTATTGGCAACCGCTATTCTTTAGTAACTGAGTGAGCGTGTGAATCGTTTCCATAGTAATAAAGCTCCTAACTTTCTTTCCTAAATAGATGGTACTCTATGCCCCAATTTCAAGGTCACTAGATAAATAACTTGGTGAAAAATGACAGCAGCCACAAAGTTACCTCTTTTACTTCAACAATTAGAACAACAAATGCGCCAATGTTCCCTATGGAGCGCGCTTCCGCCTTCGAATGAAGCTCTGGCGAGCGTTGAGCCTTTTGCTATCGATTCTCTAAAGCCAGAAGAGTGGTTGCAGTGGATCTTTATCGTTAAGATCAACGCAATGATGGATGCCCAAATGAGCCTACCGAAAGGCTTTGCTATCCATCCTTATTTTGTTGAAGTGTGGAAAAATGAGGCAGACAAAGTCGAACTGCTAGTGACGATTCAGAGCATTGATGAGGTATGCGCGTAATGTTAGAGATCATTTATCAAGATGAGTATTTTGTCGCGGTGAATAAGCCCGCAGGCATGCTAGTGCATCGTTCATGGCTGGATAAACACGAAACGCAATTTGTTATGCAGACATTGCGCGATCAAATTGGTCAGCATGTATTTCCATTACACCGCCTAGACAGACCGACATCGGGTGTGTTGGTATTTGCGTTGTCGAGTGAGGTTGCTTCACAGGTGATGCCAATGTTCGCTAATCATGAGATGCAAAAAACCTATCATGCGATTGTCCGTGGTTGGATAGAAGAGGGCGATACGCTCGATTATGCACTTAAGGTTGAGCTGGATAAGATCGCAGATAAGTTCGCGAAAGAAGACAAAGAAGCGCAAGAGGCGGTGACAGTCTATGAACCGCTAGCAAAAGTAGAAGTACCATACACAACAGGACGTTTTCCAACCAGCCGCTACTGCTTGGTTGAGATGATGCCAAAGACAGGCCGCAAACATCAGTTACGTCGTCATATGGCTCACCTAAGACATCCGATTGTCGGTGATACCTCACATGGTGATGGTAAGCACAACCGACTGTTCCGTGATGATTTAGATTCGCATCGTTTGTTGTTGCACGCTTCTGAGCTTCGCTTTATCCATCCTTTCACAAAAGAAGAGTTGGTGATGAAAGCCAACCTGGATGAAACTTGGCTAAGGTTGTTTGAAACCTTTGAGTGGAATACTAACTTAATCGATGCTCAAACTTGCTTGTCTAAGTAAGTCTCGCGTGTTTAGGCAATCGCGAGTCTAAGTGAGTAGAGACAAATAGAATAAAAAACAAAGGGCTGATAGTGATATCAGCCCTTTTTGTATCTGCATAACCTTAACGGCATAACTAATGTTGGTTAGTTAACAGTAATAGTTAGTCGCGGGATCATTTTAGCTTTTCTAGATCGGCTTCGATCTCAGCGATCTTACTTGATACCACTTTCTCTAGATGGCGTAAGTCGGTAAGGATCTTCTGCTTCACATCCACTTCAGCCGTTGGCGTCGGTTTGGTGATCTTGTTGAGCTCATCAATCACAAGAGTGAGGTTGCGGTTAATCTCTGTCACTTCTTTGTATTGATTATTGCCACCGCTAACAAGCACACTTTTTACTTGTCGTGGGTACTTAAATTTAACGCTTTTCGCGAACAGTTCACCTTTCTGCTTACGAAAGTAAATCTTCAGGATATCTTTGTGCGCTTCTTGGCGAAGGGAGTAACGTTCAATCTGTTTAGGTTCGTGGATACCTAAGCCAGTGAGGTTTGGATACATAAGCGACCTCTAGGTTATGAATGTAATACTTTTATGTAATTGACTTGATCAATGTAGCAGCCTAACGACGAGCTAGATAGTTGATATCTGTGAATTGATTGTAAGTTGTGGGCAAGATCGCTCTCTATCTTTGCCCACACTTATTTGGTTATTAAACCTGCTTTTAGACTGAATTCGCTTTCTAAGGTGCGAGTTCCGAAACGTGCTCGGTTAATCGTTCTCTTAGCGCCTGTTCTTGTTCTTCAGACAGTCTTCCACCTGCTTCACTGGTCAGAATAAACAAATCCTCTGCTCGCTCACCTATGGTGGTGATTTTTGCACCGTGTAAGTTGATGTCTAGTTCCGCGAAGGTTGCACCTACTTGAGCCAATAACCCCGGCGTATCAAGAGCTCTTAACTCCATCAAGGTGCGCTTCTTGCTCTTGGTTGGTAGGAACTCAACTAAGGTTTTGACCTTAAAGTGTTGCAAGTTACGTGGTGTGCGACGCGTCTTAATCTTAGTCGGACGGCCATCAGCCAATACATGAGTCAGATGTTTAGCAACGGCTTTGTGTCTTGCTTCATCAATCGCTTCGCCGTGTTGGTCTAGTACGATAAAGGTATCCAAAACATGACCATCTTTGCTGACCATGACCTGCGCGTCATGAACGTTAAAGTTACGTCTGTCGAGTTCGGCAACCACGGTCGCAAACAGTGCCGCTTGGTCTTTACAGTAAACGAACACTTCTGTGCCACCACGCGTCGCTTTCTTACTGATCAGCACTAACGGTTGGCTTGGGTCTTCTAGGCGAAGTAAGTGCTCACAGTGCCAAGCGATTTGTTTATGTGTGTGACGCAAAAAATAATCGGCTTTGAAGCGTTGCCATAACACTTCAATTTCACGAGCGGTGAATCCCTCTTTACGTAGCAAAGCTGACGCCATTTGTTGGTTATGACGAATACGATCTCTGACATCAACAGGGTTTTCCAAGCCGCGGCGCAGTGCGCGCTGCGTAGAGTGGAATAGCTCAGCTAACAGGGTGCGCTTCCAGCTGTTCCATAGCTCAGGGTTAGTCGCACAGATATCGGCAACGGTTAAACAAACCAGTAGCTCGAGTGATTCTTCATCACGCACTTTTTTGGCGAATTCGGTGATCACATCTGGGTCGTAGATATCACGACGTTGAGCTGTTACTGACATCAATAGGTGATTTTGTACTAACCACGCCACTTGTTTGGCTTCTGGCTTTGAGAGCCCATGTTCAATACAGAAAGAGTAAGCCTCAACCGCACCAATCTCAGAGTGGTCTCCGCCGCGGCCTTTTCCTATATCGTGGAAGATAGCAGCAAGGATCAGTAACTCTTTCTTCTGTACTCGAGGATAGACTTCACAGCAGATAGGGTGCTTATCGTGGTTTTCGATTTGACCAAAGCGGTTGATGTGCTTGAGCAGGCGGATACTGTGCTCATCCACGGTGTAAACATGGAATAGGTCAAACTGCATCTGACCAACGATCTGGCTCCACTGCGGTAAGTACGCAGAGAGCACGCCCAATTTGTGCATTAAGCTAAAGGCTTTGTGCAGGGCATTAGGGTGGCGAACTAGATCCATGAACTTGTCACGAGCTTCAGGAATGGTATGCAGGAATCGGTTCAATCGACGACGCGCCGTTCGCAACTGTCGCAATGTTGGTGGACTTACCCCTTCGATCGTCGAGTCATTGGCGATATGGATAAACATATCGAGAATGGTTTCTGGTCTTGCCTGGAATAGGGCAGGCTTACGCGCTTCGATCAACGAACCTCGGCGTTGGAAGTCATCGTCGAGAATCTCAGCGTCTTGGGTCTGACCGCCATTGATGATCGCTTGATCGAATAGTTTAAGCAGCATCTTATTCAGTTCAGCAACACGACGAAGGGTTCGGTAGAACTCCTTCATCATCATCTCAACACCGCGGTTGCCTTCACCACTGTAACCCAGATGTTCAGCGACTTGAGCTTGATGAGCAAAGGTGAGGCGGTTGTCGTAACGGCGCAGTTCAATGTGCAGTGCAAAACGAACTCGCCATAGGAAATCTTGGCACTCAACTAATTCACGATACTCAGCATCGGTTAGAAAACCGTATTTACTCATCTCTAACAAAGAGGTCGCACCGAAGTGGCGACGCGCAACCCAGCTCAGGGTATGGATGTCTCTGAGTCCGCCTGGAGTCGATTTAATGTCCGGCTCTAGGTTGTAAGTGGTGTCGTGATAACGAGCGTGACGCTCTCTCTGTTCTTGAATCTTAGCCTTGTAGAAGGTTTCACTTGGCCAAAATGAATCGGAATGAATCTTCAGTTTTAGTTCTTGGAAGGTGTCTTCACTGCCACATAACAATCGCGACTCTTGAAGGTTGGTCGCAACGGTTAAATCATCAATGCCGATCTCAAGACATTCGGCAATGGTGCGCACGGCGTGGCCGACTTCTAATCTTAGATCCCAGAGTAGGGTGATGAACTGGCTGACTTTCTCGCCGAGCGCTGGTGGCAATGTTTTTTGAGAGACGATGAGAATATCAATGTCAGACAAAGGATGCAGTTCGCCGCGACCATAACCGCCCACAGCGACAAGTGAAATATGAGGCAGTTTGTTGAATCCGAAATTTTCCCACAAACGATTGAGAAGTAAATCCATGTATTCGGAGCGCAGTAGAACCAAATCGGTGACGGGGTGGTGGTTCAGAAATTCATTTTTTTGATACTGCGTGAAGATTTCGAGCTGATTTTTTAATTCGCAGATTTCAATTTGTTCGTCATTGAACGTAAGAGGGCATTGATAAGGCATAGTCTGCTATCCGTGCAAGCAAATGAGAATAGTAAACAATTTAACAGAAGCTGATGGAAAATCGAAATTGAGTGGATAAAAAAATATCCTCGACAATGCGAGGATATTTTTAAAAGGCTGATGCGTTTAGTTCGGTGAACTAAGCGTTCTTCATGATACGTGGGATTGTATCATCGCTGCGCAGTGTTAGTACTTCACAACCAGTATCAGTTACAACCAGAGTATGCTCCCATTGAGCCGAGTTCTTGCTGTCTGCTGTGTATACTGTCCAGCTATCTTCGTCATCAAGACGACAGCCAAACTTACCCGCGTTGATCATTGGCTCGATAGTGAAACACATACCTGCTTTTAGCACGGTGCGATCGCTGTTCTTGTAGTGAACCACTTGTGGATCTTCGTGGAACTCAGAACCAATGCCATGACCACAGTAATCTTTAACAATAGAGAACTTAGCGCGTGGGTTGTTCTTGTTGTTTGTTTTGATGTACTTCTCGATAGCAGTACCGATTTGACCAAGTTGAACACCTGGCTTAACTTGGCGCATGCCTTCGTAAAGTGCTTCTTGAGCAACCATGCACAGACGCTTGTTTGCTGGAGAAACCTCACCTACAAGGAACATCTTAGAGGTGTCACCGTGGTAACCTTGTGGACGAACGCTTAGATCAGCGTTTTCGTCATCAGGGATGATTACCGTGATATCAACGTTAAGAATGTCGCCATCTTTTAGTACCGCCGGTTTGAATTGACCTGTGCTGCCAGTCTCATCTTGTGATGCTGGAATACCGTGACACACAATGTGGTTGATAGACGTACAGATTGACTTAGGGAAACCGTGGTAATCAAGTGGTGCTGAGTATGCGCCTCTTTCTAGAGCGTACTCGTGACAGATTTGGTTTAGCTCTTCTGTCGTTGTACCTACTTGGATGTGAGGTTCAATCATCTCTAGAATTTCAGAAGCCAGCTTGCCGGCGACGCGCATTTTTTCAATTTCTTCAGCAGTTTTAATTTTTACAGCCATTGCATATCTCTTAATTTGGTAGCACCTAAGTGTGCATATTGGGGCTATTCTATCAGTGCAGCATTTTAGCGCAACATTCCCATGTCCATACATTGCTGGTGGATACTGCTCAACGTGAGTGAATCGTGAGCGATTTATTGAGCCTGAAGTGAATGAATAGCGACACTATTTATAGGTGAAATTCGCCGATAGGGATCAGTATAGCAGTCGCCATTTTTAGAATTTTTTCTAGCCATAGATAGACAAAATATGGTATAAAGCGCGCCGGACATCAGGACTGTTTTCTCCAATTGGCGAAACAAGCTTTATGTCCACTAACTTATTTCTTTAAATCACACACATTCCGACACATGTTCCGGGGTGCCTCAACAACACAGATAACGGCTGAAAAGTGGTTAGTTGTTAGGGGTCGGATTCATGGGGGATGTGGAGGCCTAACCCCATAGAGGATTTTAAAATGGCAACTGTATCAATGCGCGATATGCTTAAAGCTGGTGTTCACTTCGGTCACCAAACTCGTTACTGGAACCCAAAAATGAAGCCATTCATCTTTGGTGCTCGTAACAAAGTACATATCATCAACCTAGAAAAAACTGTACCAATGTTCAACGAAGCTCTAGCTGAAATCGCTAAAGTTGGCGAGAAGAAAGGTAAAGTTCTTTTTGTTGGTACTAAGCGCGCTGCATCTGAAGCTGTTAAAGAAGCTGCTATCAACAGCAACCAGTTCTACGTTAACAACCGCTGGTTAGGCGGTATGCTAACGAACTACAAAACTGTTCGTCAGTCTATCAAGCGTCTGAAAGAACTTGAAGCGCAAGCTCAAGACGGTACTTTCGACAAGCTTACTAAGAAAGAAGCTCTAATGCGTACTCGTGAAATGGAGAAGCTAGAGAAATCTCTTGGTGGTATCAAGAATATGGGCGGCCTTCCAGACGCTCTATTCGTAATCGATGCTGATCACGAACACATCGCAGTTAAAGAAGCAAACAACCTAGGTATCCCAGTTTACGCTGTAGTTGATACTAACTCTAACCCAGACGGCGTTGACTTCGTTATCCCAGGTAACGATGATGCAATCCGTGCAGTACAGCTTTACCTAAACGCTGCTGCAGACGCGGTTAAAGAAGGTCGCAACAAAGATGTTGCTGCTGTAGCTGCTGAAAAAGACGGTTTTGTAGAAGCTGAATAATAGCGGCTCTGAGCCATATTTAGTTCACATTAAGCGGTCATAATCGATGGCTTAACGGACTGAATACAGTCAATATCAGGGGCCAATTAATTAGGCCCCTGTTTTTTATCTTTTTTAGAATTTACTGAGGAATAGAGAATGGCAACTGTAACTGCAGCTCTAGTTAAAGAACTTCGTGAACGCACAGCTGCGGGCATGATGGAATGTAAAAAAGCGCTTGTTGCTGCTGAAGGCGACATCGAGCTAGCAATTGAAAACATGCGTAAATCTGGCGCAGCAAAAGCAGCTAAGAAAGCTGGTAACGTTGCTGCTGAAGGCGCAATCATCATCAAAGAAGCAAACGGCGCAGCTGCTCTTCTTGAAGTTAACTGCCAAACTGATTTCGTAGCTAAAGATGCAGGTTTCCTTGCATTCGCTAACGAAGTTGCTGAAGTTGCTCTAGCAGAACGTCTAGAAATCGCTGAACTTCAAGCTAAATTTGAAGAAGCGCGTATCGCACTAGTAACTAAAATCGGTGAAAACATCAACATCCGTCGCGTACAATTCGTTGAAGGTGTTGCACTAGCTTCTTACCGTCACGGCGAGAAAATCGGTGTTGTTGTTGCTGGTGAAGGCGAAGCTGAAACTCTTAAGCACGTTGCAATGCACGTTGCTGCATCACGTCCTGAGTTCCTAAACCCAGAAGACGTACCTGCAGACGTAGTTGAGAAAGAAAAAGCAGTTCAAGTTGAAATCGCTATGAACGAAGGCAAACCAGCTGAAATCGCAGAGAAAATGGTTGTTGGCCGTATGAAGAAATTCACGGGCGAAATCTCTCTAACTGGTCAAGCTTTCATCATGGAGCCTAAGCAAACTGTTGGCGCTATCCTTAAAGAGAAAGGCGCTTCAGTATCTAACTTCGTACGTCTAGAAGTTGGTGAAGGCATCGAGAAAGCAGCTGAAATGAGCTTTGCTGACGAAGTTGCAGCGGTACAAAAAGGTTAATCCTTAGCGTATTGTTTGAAAAGAGACCGTGGCAAATGCTGCGGTCTTTTTATGAATAGTGAATTATTTTTTAGCTGTTATGAATGCAAACTGAGCTATTCAGTTTTTATCCATGACTGTTAATCATCAACTCTTTGGAAGGTAAACTCCATGACTACGAACCCTAAACCGGCGTATCAACGTATTCTGTTAAAACTTAGCGGTGAAGCACTACAAGGCGAAGAAGGTTTTGGTATTGACCCGACGATCCTTGATCGTATGGCTCAAGAAGTGAAAGAATTGGTTGAACTAGGTGTTCAAGTAGGCGTTGTTATCGGTGGCGGTAACCTTTTCCGTGGTGCAGGCCTTGCTGAAGCAGGTATGAACCGCGTTGTTGGTGACCACATGGGTATGCTTGCAACGGTAATGAACGGCCTTGCAATGCGTGACGCTCTTCACCGTGCTTACGTAAACGCACGTGTAATGTCTGCAATCCCTCTTAAAGGTGTTTGTGACGACTACAACTGGGCAGATGCAATCAGCCAACTACGTCAAGGTCGCGTTGTGATCTTCTCTGCTGGTACGGGTAACCCATTCTTCACTACGGATTCTGCTGCATGTCTACGTGGTATCGAAATCGAAGCTGACGTAGTTCTAAAAGCGACAAAAGTAGATGGTGTATTTACTTCTGACCCTGTAGCAAACCCAGACGCAGAGTTGTATGATACGTTGTCTTACAACACGGTTCTTGATAAAGAACTTAAAGTAATGGACTTGGCTGCATTTACGCTAGCACGTGATCACAAAATGCCAATCCGTGTATTTAACATGAATAAACCAGGCGCACTACGTCGCGTGGTTATGGGTGAAACTGAAGGTACATTAATCAGCGACGCTGACTAATTTTTCGGGCTTACTGAGGTGTTGTACCTTGGTAAGCTTATCCTTATCACTCCAAATAAAAAGCTTTCTTGAAGAAAGAACATAATCAAGGTGAAATTGTGATTAACGAAATCAAAAAAGACGCTCAAGAGCGCATGGTAAAAAGTGTTGATGCACTAAAAAACAGCCTGCAAAAGATTCGTACAGGCCGTGCGCACCCGAGCCTACTTTCTGGTCTTACTGTTGAGTACTACGGTGCTCCAACGCCTTTGACTCAAGTAGCTAACGTTATCGCTGAAGATGCACGTACACTAGCTATTACAGTGTTTGATAAAACACTGACTCCTCTAGTTGAAAAAGCAATCCTGACATCTGACCTAGGCCTAAACCCTATGTCTGCGGGTACAGTTATCCGTGTTCCACTTCCACCGCTAACGGAAGAGCGTCGTAAAGACCTAGTTAAAATCGTTCGTGGCGAAGCTGAAGGTGGTCGTGTTGCTATCCGTAACATCCGTCGTGACGCGAATGGCGATCTAAAAGCACTTCTTAAAGATAAAGAAATCTCTGAAGATGAAGATCGTAAAGCACAAGACGAAATTCAAAAGCTAACTGACGCTGCGGTTAAGAACGTAGACGAAGTTCTAGCTGTTAAAGAAAAAGAGTTGATGGAAGTTTAATTTTCCATATTCTTTTCTTTCCGGAAAAACGCTGTACTCACGGTGCAGCGTTTTTTTATGCTACTCTGTTCGACTATTAGAATTTGATTCACTCTTTTATGCATAATTCTCAAGCGTTCACAGACTCTCTTCCTAAACACATTGCTATCATTATGGATGGTAATGGTCGCTGGGCAAAAGCTCAGGGCAAGCCTCGCGTCTTTGGCCATAAAAACGGTGTTCAAGCCGTTCGTAAAACTATCTCTTCTGCAGCCAGACTTGGCATTAAAGCCGTTACTCTTTTTGCATTTAGTAGCGAAAACTGGCGTCGTCCTGAAGAAGAAGTCGGTATCTTGATGGAACTGTTTATTTCAGTGCTGTCGAGTGAAGTTAAAAAGCTTCATAAAAATAATCTACAACTTCGTGTTATTGGTGATAAAAGTCGTTTCAATGATCGACTACAAAAGAAGATAGAAGAAGCGGAAGCTTTGACTAGCACCAATACGGGTATGGTTATTAATATTGCAGCTAACTACGGCGGTAAGTGGGATATTCAGCAAGCAATGACCTCTATTGCTCAACAGGTAAAGTCTGGTGATATTAATGTAGATGATATTGATGAAGCTATGATTACACAGCACCTGACAATGGCAGATATTCCTGAAGTCGATCTACTTATCCGTACCAGTGGCGAATGCCGCATTAGTAATTTTATGCTTTGGCAGTTGGCTTACGCCGAAATGTATTTCACTGAACAATTCTGGCCAGACTTTAATGAAGACAGCTTAGTAGAAGCTGTGACTTGGTTTGTAAACCGTGAGCGTCGTTTTGGATGCACCGGTGAGCAAATTAAAGCTCTGATGGACAGTTAATAAGGATTTTTTGGTTTGAAACAACGAATTATTACGGCGTTGATTTTAGCTCCCCTAGTTATTCTAGGTATTTTCGAGTTATCACTTCCTACATTTATTCTTTCGCTAGCGGTAATCTCGCTATTGGGTTTTTGGGAGTGGACTCAGTTTGTTGAAAGCAAATCGCGTTATTTAGCGTTGATTCCAACGGTTGTAGTTAGTGCTGCAAGTTTTGCTCTTATCCCTTTTGATGCATTTAGCCTTAATAACTTGTCTACTGCTCACTACGCTATTCTAACGATTGGCTCAATTTGGTGGGTAATAGCGAGTGGCATGGCGGTGACTTATCCTAAGTCTATGCCTGCATGGAAAGACTCTTCTCTTCTTCGTCACGCCTTTGGTGTGTTGACTCTGCTGCCATTCTTCTGGAGTGTGGTTATCCTGCGTGCTAACGGTATCGATGTTGATCCTTACCACGGTGCAAAACTGGTGATGTTTGTTTGCTTGCTTGTTTGGGCGGCGGATAGCGGTGCTTATTTTTCAGGAAAGAGTTTTGGTAAGCGTAAAATGGCACCAGCGGTAAGCCCGAATAAGACGATTGAAGGTCTTATTGGTGGCATTATTACTGCGGTGATCGTGGCTTGGATCTTTGCTGACTTGTTTGACATCCAATTCACAAGCCCACTTCACATGATTGTTATTACCCTTGTGACCGTTGTTATTTCTGTTCTAGGTGACCTTGTTGAAAGCATGTTTAAGCGTGTTTCTGGGGTGAAAGACAGCAGTAATCTGATTCCTGGTCATGGTGGTATACTAGATAGAATAGATAGCTTAACGGCTGCATTCCCTGTCTTTGCTCTGCTTTATTTAGCATTCTAATAAAAAAGGGCAGTGATTCTGCCCTTTATTACATTTCTACGGTCATATGTGATGCGAAATCTAACTATCCTTGGCGCCACCGGCTCAATTGGTGCAAGTACACTAAAAGTCGTTGAGCAAAACCCAGATCTCTATTCAGTGGTTGCACTGGCTGCAGGCTCGAATGTTGAAAAGATGCTGGCGCTAGTTAAAAAGTGGCAGCCAAGCTATGTTGCTATGGCTTGCCCTGATGCAGCGTCTCAACTGACTGAAGTGTTGTCCGCGAGTTACCCTAACGTAAAAGTGCTTTCAGGCACTGAAGGCATGTGTCAGGTTGCTTCTTTAGAGGAAGTGGACACGGTAATGGCTGCGATTGTGGGAGCGGCAGGTTTACTTCCTACAATGGCTGCGGTTAAGGCTGGTAAGCGTATTTTGCTTGCTAATAAAGAAGCCTTGGTGATGTCTGGGCAGTTGTTTATCGATGCGGTAGAAAAGTACGGTGCTGAACTACTTCCTGTAGACAGTGAGCACAATGCTATCTTCCAATGCCTACCTCAAAACGTACAAACTAACCTAGGCCGTTGTGATTTAGAAGAGAACGGTATCAACCATATTCTTTTGACTGGTTCGGGTGGTCCTTTCCGTTATACGGACGTTGCTGAGCTGGAGTCGGTAACTCCAGAACGAGCTATTGCACACCCTAACTGGTCTATGGGTCCTAAGATTTCGGTCGATTCAGCGACTATGATGAATAAGGGCTTAGAGTACATTGAGGCGAAATGGTTATTTAATGCCTCTCAAGAGCAGTTAAAAGTGATTATTCATCCTCAGTCTGTGATTCATTCTATGGTCCAGTACAAGGATGGCTCTGTGCTTGCTCAAATGGGCGAGCCTGATATGGCGACGCCAATCGCTTTGACGATGTCTTACCCTGAGCGCACTGAAGCGGGTGTTAAGCCTCTGGATTTCACCAAAGTGGGCGAGCTTACTTTCCTAGAACCCGATTTTAGCCGTTACCCATGTTTAAGATTAGCGATTGAAGCGTGTTACTTAGGTCAGCATGCTACAACCGCAATTAACGCAGCAAACGAAATTGCAGTCGATGCTTTCTTGAACAATCGAGTGAAATTTACCGATATTGCCGTCATTAACGAGCATGTTATGAGCAAAGTATGTGAACAACATAACTCTGAGGGCTTAGATAGCTTGGAAAGCCTCCTCGAGCTCGATAATATGTCTCGTCAATTAGCCAATCAATTTATTAAAGAGCAGCTAGCATGAGTGGAATTCTGTGGAACTTCGCATCCTTTATTGTAGCGCTTGGTATTCTGGTCGCTGTTCATGAGTTTGGACACTTCTGGGTTGCTCGTCGTTGTGGTGTGAAAGTTGAGAAATTCTCGATTGGTTTTGGTAAATCAATCTGGAGCAAAGTTGGTCGTGATGGCACAGAGTACAGCTTGTCTGTCATTCCATTGGGCGGCTACGTTAAGATGCTTGATGGTCGTGTAGACGACCTTTCTGAAGACGAGCAACAATACGCTTTTGATAAGAAGCCATTGTGGAAAAGAACGGCGATAGTTGGTGCAGGTCCTGCATTTAACTTTATCTTTGCCGTCTTTGCGTATTGGCTTGTATTTTTGATTGGCGTGCCGGCGGTTAAACCCGTAATTGGTGAAGTTACTCTGCAATCTATTGCTGCACAAGCCGGAATTGAAACTGGAATGGAACTTAAATCTATTTCGGGAATCAAAACCGCAGATTGGGAATCAGTCAATATGGGTTTGATATCGCATATTGGTGATCAGTCCATGACTGTAACGGTTTCTTCTCAAGACGATATCGGCTTTGAACAACAGATGACATTGGATATTTCAGACTGGTCATTCAACCCAGAAACTGAATCTGCAATGACAACGCTGGGCTTTAGACCGTATTCTCCAGAGATATCGACAGTGCTCGCTCAAGTCATTGATGACGGTGCGGCATACGATGCAGGGGTAGAAGCTGGCGACAAAATTGTTGAGATTAATGGGCAGCCTATTGAACAGTGGCAGTCGGTTGTTGAGTTAATCCGTTCAAACCCGATGACACCCTTGGACCTTGTAGTCCTGCGAAATGGTACTGAACAGTCATTAGTTATGACGCCAAAAAGCCGCGAGCTTTCTGATGGTTCCACAATCGGCTATGCAGGTATTGCTCCAGAAGTCGCAGAATGGCCAGAAGATTATCGCTTTGAGTTACAATTTGGTGTAATTGAGTCTGTAGGAAAAGCATTTGATAAAACAGGTCAAATCATTGGTTTGACGCTGACAATGCTTAAGAAGCTCATCGTTGGTGATGTTGGCTTAAATAACTTGAGTGGCCCGATTTCAATAGCCAAAGGTGCAGGGACAACCGCCGATTACGGTTTGGTTTACTTCTTGGGCTTTTTGGCTCTGATTAGTGTTAACTTGGGAATTATTAATTTGGTTCCGCTGCCTATGCTTGATGGCGGACATTTGCTCTTTTTCGCTATTGAGGCCGTTACTCGTAAACCGGTGCCTGAAAAAGTTCAGGAAATGGGATACAGAGTGGGAGGTGCAATCCTCTTCTCTTTGATGGCTCTGGCAATATTTAATGATTTTACTCGTCTGTGAATGGTTTCTCACAGGCATTGGTAGTAGCAAGGAATAATTAGAATAAGTATGGCGATTAAGCAAATTCTGTTCGCAAGTCTATTGGCCACTAGTGTGGCTGCGAACGGAGCACAAAACTTTGTGGTTCAAGATATCAAGATCGAAGGTTTACAGCGTGTTGCACTTGGTGCAGCTCTACTGAAAATGCCAGTGCGTATTGGCGATGAAGTGGATGAAAGCGATGTATCTGAGATCATTCGTGCACTGTATGCTTCAGGTAACTTCGAGGACGTTAAAGTTCTTCGCGATGAAGGTGTTTTAGTTGTTCAAGTAAAAGAACGACCGACCATCGCGAGCATTTCATTCTCAGGTAACAAAGCGATCAAAGAAGAGCAGCTTCAGCAGAACCTAGATGCGTCTGGTGTTCGTGAAGGTGAAGCGCTTGACCGCACTACGCTGAGTAACATTGAGAAAGGCCTTGAAGATTTTTACTACAGCGTGGGTAAGTACAACGCGACAGTAAAAGCGGTTGTGACACCTCTGCCACGTAACCGTTCTGACCTTAAGTTTGTGTTTACTGAAGGCGTATCCGCTAAGATTCAGCAAATCAACTTTATCGGTAATGAAGTCTTCTCAGACTCTGAACTGCTTAGTCGTTTCAATCTGAATGTTGATGTTGCATGGTGGAATTTCCTTGCAGATGAAAAATACCAGAAGCAAGTCTTAGCCGGTGATATCGAAGCGCTGAAATCTTACTACCTTGACCGTGGTTACCTGAAGTTTAAGGTCGACTCTACGCAGGTGGCGATCTCTCCAGACAAGAAAGGTGTTTACATCACACTTGGCCTAGACGAAGGCGAAGCTTACACTGTTAAAGATGTCTCTTTCCGTGGTGAGTTAATCGGTCGTGAGGCTGACTTCGAAGCGTTAGTGCCATTCGAGGACGGCGATACTTATAACGGTTCTTCGGTAACGTCTTTGGAAGAGAACGTAAAACGAATTCTTGGTGAATCTGGCTACGCGTACCCACAAGTTCGCACGATTCCTGAATTTGACGATGAGACCAAAGAAGTGTCGTTGGTTATCAATGTAGAAGCGGGCAGCCGTATCTATGTTCGCGATATTCGATTCACGGGTAACAACTCAACGAAAGACGAAGTACTGCGTCGTGAAATGCGTCAAATGGAAGGCAGCTGGCTTAACTCTAAGTCAATTGATACCGGTAAGAGCCGTCTTAACCGTTTAGGTTTCTTTGAAACGGTTGATGTACAAACAGTGCGTGTTCCTGGCAGTGAAGACCAAGTTGATTTGGTCTACAACGTTAAGGAAGCAAACTCAGGCAGCATCAACTTTGGTGTTGGTTACGGTACTGAATCAGGTGTTAGTTTCCAAGTTGGTTTGCAACAAGATAACTTTGCGGGCTCTGGTAACCGTGTTGGCGTAAGTGCCATGATGAACGATTACCAAAAGAACGTGAGCTTAGACTACCGTGACCCATACTGGAACCTTGATGGTGTGAGCTTGGGCGGTAAGATCTTCTACAACGAATTTGAAGCCTCTGAAGCGGGTATCGTCGACTATACCAACCAAAGTTATGGTACCAGCCTAACATGGGGTTTTCCTATGGATGAGCTGAACCGTCTCGAGTTTGGTGTTGGCTATACGCACAACAAGATCGGTAACGTTCCGACCTATATCCAAGTTGAACAGTTCGCGAGAAGTATTGACCAATATGGTGACGAACACATTCTAACCGATGATTTCGACATCAATATCTCTTGGACTCGTAACAATCTTAACCGTGGCTTCTTCCCAACCGAAGGTAACCATCAACGTGCTTTTGCTAAGGTGACGGTACCCGGTTCTGATGCTCAGTACTTTAAAATGCAGTACGATGTAAAACATTACATCCCGCTGACCAAAAAGCATGAGTTCACACTATTGATGCGTGGCCGATTAGGCTATGGTAATGGTTATGGTCAAACGGATGGTAACGATAACTTGTTCCCATTCTACGAGAACTACTACGCAGGTGGTTTTACAACCCTACGTGGTTTTGGCTCTAACTCCGCAGGCCCGAAAGCCGTTTACGGGAACAGCACGGGTAACAACCCTACATACGATTCAGCTACTGATGACTCAGTAGGTGGTAACGCGGTTGCTTTGGCAAGTTTAGAGTTAATTGTACCAACGCCGTTTGCTTCTGATGAAGCGCGTAGCCAGATTCGTACCAGTGTCTTCTTTGACATGGCGAGTGTATGGGATACCGAATTCGTAGACCGCGGCGCACCTAACAGTGGCAGCCAGTACTACTACGATTACTCTGATCCAACAAATTACCGTTCATCTTATGGTGCCGCTCTTCAATGGATGTCACCGATGGGCCCGCTGGTTTTCTCTCTAGCGAAACCAGTTAAAATTTACGAAGGTGATGATGAGGAATTCTTCACATTTACCATTGGTAGAACTTTCTAATATTTAAAGGACAATATTTTGAAAAATATGATTAAAGCAGCAGGTTTAGGCCTTGTAGTTCTTAGCTCTTCTTTCTTTGCAACAGCTGCTGAAGCTGCGCAAAAAGTGGGTTATGTAAACACTGCACAAGTATTCCAGGCTCTACCTCAGCGTGAAGTTGTTCTTCAAAAGATGCAGGAAGAGTTCAAAGATAAAGCGGCTGAGCTACAGAGCATTCAAGCTGAAGCGAAAACAAAGATTGAAAAGCTTAAGCGTGATGGCGAGCTACTAGGCCCTGAAGAAGTTGAGAAGCTTCGTATCGAAGTAGGCCAACTGGACAGCAAGTACAAAATCAAAGCTCAAGCACTAGAAAAAGCAAGTCAACGTCGTGAAGCACAAGAGAAGCAGAAGCTGTTCAAAGTGATTCAAGATGCTGTAACTAAAGTTGCAGAGAAAGAAGGCTACGACATGATCGTTGATATTCAAGCTCTACAATACGGTAAGCCTGAATACAACATCTCTGAGCAAGTAATTAAATCACTGAAATAAGTTTTATGAAGAACCTGACTTTAGCCGAATTGGCAACGATTACTGGGGGAGAGCTACACGGAGACGGTACGATTACCGTCTCAGCAGTCGCTCCTATGGATAAAGCGCAAGAAGGTAACATTACGTTCCTTTCTAACGTGAAGTACAGCAAGCACCTAGGTGACTGTAAAGCATCCGCTATTATGGTTAAAGAGAGTGAGCGCGAACTGTGTAAGACCAACGTTATTGTGGTTAGTGACCCTTACGTTGCTTTTGCTAAGGTTGCTCAAGCGCTTGATACTACTCCTGCACCCGCAGCGGCTATTGCTGATTCTGCTTCAATCTCTAGCGATGCAACTATTGGACAAAATGTGTCTATTGGTGCGAACGCTGTGATTGAGTCTGGTGTAGTACTTAGTGATGATGTGATCATCGGTGCTGGTTGCTTTATTGGTAAAAATGCAAAAATTGGCGCAGGCACTAAGCTGTGGGCTAACGTAAGTGTTTACCATGAAGTGGTGATTGGTGAGGCATGTCTGATTCAATCAAGTACTGTTATTGGCTCTGATGGCTTTGGTTATGCGAACGAGAAAGGCGAATGGGTTAAGATCCCGCAAGTCGGCTCTGTTCGTATTGGTAACCGCGTAGAAATTGGCGCGTGTACTACCATCGACCGCGGCGCATTAGATGACACAATCATTGAAGACAACGTTATCCTAGATAACCAACTTCAGATTGCTCACAATGTTCACATCGGATATGGTTCAGCTCTTGCAGGTGGTACTATCATTGCAGGCAGCACGACCATAGGTAAGTACTGTATTATTGGTGGTGGTAGTGTGATTAATGGTCACATTGAAATTACTGACGGCGTTACGATTACCGGAATGGGAATGGTAATGCGCAGCATCACTGAGAAAGGCATGTACTCTTCGGGTATTCCTTTACAGCCAAATAAAGATTGGCGTAAAACAGCAACGCGCGTTCATCGTATTGATGAAATGAACAAACGTTTGAAAACCGTTGAAAAACTTATTGAGAAGAGCGCGGAATCATAATTCCAGCATTTCTAATAAAAGGCTCGCGTACAGCGAGTCTTTTTCGTTTATAATCCTTCTAATTAAATAAAGAATATACATAGGAATACGACTTTGACTACTGAACAGACAACGATGAACATTACTGAAATTCAGGAACTATTACCTCATCGCTACCCATTCTTAATGGTTGATCGTGTGACTAGCTTTGAAAAAGAAAAAACACTGACCGCAATTAAGAATGTCTCTGTTAACGAACCTCAGTTCACAGGCCACTTCCCTCAGCTTCCTGTATTCCCAGGCGTGTTGATCTTAGAAGCAATGGCACAAGCAACAGGCCTTCTAGCATTCAAATCTTTCGGTGCGCCTTCTGGCAACGAGTTGTACTACTTTGCTAGCGTAGATAAAGCTAAATTCCGTAAGCCAGTAGTACCAGGTGACCAACTGGTTATCGAAGTTGAATTCTTAAAAGAGCGTCGTGGCATCGCATCGTTTAATGGTGTTGCTAAAGTTGACGGCGTAGTTGTATGTTCAGCTGAACTTAAATGTGCTCGTAGAGAGTTTTAATATGATTCATGAAACAGCGAAAATTCACCCGGCAGCAGTAATCGAAGGTGATGTAACTATCGGTGCTAACGTGACGGTTGGGCCTTTCACTTACATTGCTGGTAACGTGACAATCGGCGACGACACTGAAGTGATGTCGCACGTTGTGATCAAAGGTCACACAACCATTGGCAAAGAAAACCGCATCTTCCCACACGCTGTTATTGGTGAAGAAAACCAAGACAAGAAATACGGCGGCGAAGAGACGACAGTTGTGATCGGTGATCGCAACGTAATTCGTGAAGCGGTTCAAATCCATCGTGGTACGGTTCAAGACAAAGCAACCACAGTGATTGGTGATGACAACTTACTTTGTGTTAATGCTCACGTAGCGCACGATGTTATTGTTGGTAACCACACTCACATTGGTAACAACGCTATTCTTGGCGGTCACGTAACGGTTGGCGACTACGCTGGTGTTATGGCACTTTCTGCGATTCACCCGTTCTGTTCGATTGGTGCTTACGCTTACATTGGTGGCTGTTCTGCAGTTGTTCAAGATGTACTGCCGTACGTGCTTGCACAGGGTAACCACGCGGCTCCATTCGGTCTTAACCTAGTAGGCTTGAAGCGTAACGGATTTGAGAAACCTGAAATTCGTGCACTACAGAAAGCGTACAAAGAGTTATACCGTTCAGGTAAAACACTTGAAGAAGCGAAAGCAGCTTTAGTTGAAATGGCAAAAGAGTTTACTTCGGTAGCGCCTATGCTTGAAATGCTAGAGAACTCTGAGCGCGGTATTATTCGTTAATACTCGATGTGGTTATGTACCAATCAATGTGAGTATGACAATAATTACTTCATCAGAATGGTATAACAAAAAGATCGCTACTCGTTAGGCGGTCTTTTTTGTTTTAGGCAACAAGGGAATTGAAAAACTATGGCACAGCAAGAAGCAACAACCAATAGCTCGGACTTCGTTTCGAATGAACCATTGCGCGTAGGCATTGTTGTCGGCGAACTGTCTGGCGATACGCTTGGTGAAGGCTTTATCAAAGCGATCAAATCACAATACCCGAATGCTGAGTTCGTTGGCATTGGCGGGCCGAAAATGAAAGCCCTAGGTTGTGAGTCTCTTTTCGAGATGGAAGAGCTGGCCGTTATGGGCTTAGTTGAAGTGCTTGGCCGTTTACCTCGCTTGTTAAAAGTAAAAGCGGAGCTGGTTAAGTATTTCACTCAAAGTCCACCCGATGTTTTTGTCGGTATCGACGCACCCGATTTCAACCTAAGGCTTGAGTTAGACCTTAAGAACGCTGGCATCAAAACGGTGCATTACGTGAGCCCTTCAGTGTGGGCTTGGCGTCCAAAGCGTATCTTTAAAATCGACAAAGCAACCGACTTAGTATTGGCTTTCTTGCCGTTCGAAAAAGCGTTCTACGATAAATATAACGTTGCCTGTGAGTTTGTTGGTCACACGTTGGCAGACGCGATTCCTTTAGAGCCTAGTAAACAAGATGCTCGAGAGCTGTTAGGTCTTGATCAAGACAAGCAGTGGTTAGCCGTATTACCGGGTAGTCGTGGTGGTGAGATGGGTTTGATTGCTCAGCCATTTATCGAAACTTGCCAACGTATCAAACAGAAGTATCCGGATATCAATTTTGTTGTTGCGCTCGTTAACGAGCAACGTAAAAAGCAGTTTACTGATATCTGGCAATCGACCGCACCTGAGCTTGAATTCACGTTAGTCGAAGATACGGCAACCAACGTGATTACCGCCGCTGATTCTGTGCTCTTGGCTTCAGGTACCGTGGCTCTTGAATGTATGTTGCTTAAACGCCCTATGGTGGTTGGTTACAAAGTAAATAAGCTGACGGGTTACATTGTTAAGAAGTTGGCGATCACTGAGTTTGTGTCACTGCCGAACATTTTGGCCGGTGAAGAGATCGTGAAAGAGCATATTCTTGAAGAGTGCCACCCAGACTTTTTGTTCCCGTCTGTCGATAAGATGCTATCAACCGATAATAGTGCCTTGATCGAACGCTTTACCGAGATGCATCACTGGATCCGTAAAGACGCAGACAAACAAGCCGCTAACGCAGTATTGAAATTGATTGACCGACCTTTTGTTGAAGCATAAAGCGCTTACCTACAGAACATTAAGAGATTAGTTATGGCAGTAAAAGAGAAAAAAGAGCTTCCTCCATTTGAATATCCGCAAGGCTACCAGCTGTTTGCTGGCGTAGATGAAGTAGGACGCGGCCCTTTGGTTGGCGACGTGGTGACTGCTGCGGTTATCCTCGATCCAAACAACCCAATCGAAGGCTTGAACGACTCAAAGAAATTATCTGAGAAAAAGCGTCTTGCGCTGCTTCCAGAAATCAAAGAGAAAGCTTTAGCGTGGTCTGTTGGTCGTTGTTCTCCACAAGAAATTGATGAGTTGAATATTTTGCAAGCGACGATGGTAGCTATGCAGCGAGCTATCGCAGGTTTGAGCGTTCAACCTGATATGGCGTTGATAGATGGAAACCGAGTCCCAGAACTGCCGATGGATGGTCTTGCGATTGTGAAGGGTGACTTGCGAGTGGCTGAAATCAGTGCGGCGTCTATTATCGCTAAAGTCGTTCGTGACCAAGAGATGGAAGATCTTGATAAACTTCATCCAGAGTTTGGTTTTGCTAAGCATAAAGGTTACCCGACCAAAGCGCATTTCGAGGCGATTGAAAAACATGGTGTAACCGAGCATTACCGCAAGAGCTTTAAGCCAGTAAAACGCATACTTGGCATAGACTAGAGCTTTACGTTAACTAGAGCTTGGCATCGAATAAAGTTGCTAACTTGTATTAGAAAAAAATAGAATACACACAGTTGTAATCCTAGGCTCAAACCTAGAACTCAGGAAAAATAATGTCAGATCCAAAATTTGTTCACCTACGCGTACACAGTGACTTTTCCATGGTGGATGGCCTATCCAAGGTGCCACCATTAGTTAAAAAAGTCGCTGAAATGGGTATGCCTGCTCTAGCATTGACCGACTTTACCAACCTGTGTGGTTTGGTGAAGTTTTACGGTACTGCCCATGGGTGTGGGGTTAAACCTATTATTGGTGCTGACTTCTTGATGCAGTCTCCGGAGTTCGGTGATGAGTTGACCAAGCTCACCGTTATCGCAACGGACAATAAAGGTTATAACAACCTAACGTTACTTATCTCGAAAGCTTACCTTCGTGGTCATGTTCAACATCAGCCTGTTATTGATAAAGAGTGGCTAATTGAGAATGCAGCAGGCCTGATCATTCTATCGGGCGCCAAAGAAGGTGAGATTGGTAAGGCGTTACTGAAAGGTAACCGTGACTTAGTTGCAAGCAGCGTTGAGTTTTACAAAACGTACTTTGCCGACCGTTTTTACTTGGAGCTGATTCGTACCGGACGACCAGATGAAGAGTCATACTTACACTTTGCGTTAGAGCTTGCTGAACAGGAAGACCTGCCTGTTGTCGCAACCAACGAAGTGGTTTTTCTAACTGAAGACCTGTTTGATGCTCACGAAATCCGTGTGGCGATCCATGATGGTTTCACGATGGTCGATCCTCGTCGTCCTAAGAACTACAGCGCGCAGCAATATCTACGTAGTGAAGAAGAGATGTGTGAGCTGTTCTCAGACATTCCAGAAGCGCTAGAGAACAGTGTTGAGATTGCCAAGCGTTGTAACGTGACCGTTCGTTTGGGTGAATACTTCCTGCCTAACTTCCCTACGGAAGGTTTAGCGATTGAAGACTTCTTGATCAAGAAATCTGAAGAAGGTCTTGAACGACGTTTGGCATTCCTGTTCCCTGACGAAAAAGTTCGCGCTGAGCGCAGACCTGAATACGACGAGCGACTCAAGATCGAGCTCGAAGTTGTCAATAACATGGGGTTCCCAGGTTACTTCTTGATCGTAATGGAGTTCATCCAGTGGTCAAAAGACAACGATGTACCGGTAGGTCCAGGGCGTGGTTCTGGTGCCGGTTCTTTGGTGGCTTACGCGCTTGATATCACCGATCTTGATCCACTTGAATACGATCTACTTTTCGAACGTTTCTTGAACCCAGAACGTGTATCCATGCCCGATTTCGATATCGACTTCTGTATGGATAAGCGTGACCAAGTTATTGACCACGTGGCTGAGATGTACGGTCGTGATGCCGTTTCTCAGATCATCACCTTTGGTACCATGGCGGCAAAAGCGGTAATCCGCGACGTAGGCCGTGTACTGGGTCACCCGTTTGGTTTTGTCGATCGAATTTCAAAGCTTGTACCGCCAGATCCGGGTATGACGCTAGAGAAAGCATTCCTTGCTGAACCTGCATTGCCAGAGCTTTACGATGGCGATGAAGAAGTTCGTGAGCTGATTGATAAGTGTCGCATCCTTGAAGGTTGTACGCGAAATGCGGGTAAGCACGCGGGTGGTGTTGTTATCTCACCCACCACGATCACCGATTTTGCGCCAATCTATGCCGATGCAGAAGGTAACTTCCCAGTAACGCAATTCGATAAGAATGACGTTGAAACCGCTGGTTTGGTTAAGTTCGACTTCTTGGGTCTGCGTACCCTGACCATCATCGACTGGGCGTTGGGCCTCGTAAATCCTCGCCTGAAGAAAGAAGGTAAAGAGCCGGTTCGTATCGAGTCGATTCCTCTTGATGACCAAGCGTCATTTAACCTATTACAAAATTCTGAAACCACCGCGGTATTCCAGCTGGAATCGCGTGGTATGAAAGACCTGATCAAACGTCTACAACCGGACTGTTTTGAAGATATTATCGCATTGGTAGCCCTGTTCCGTCCGGGTCCTCTGCAATCAGGCATGGTAGATAACTTTATCGACCGTAAGCACGGCCGAGAAGCGGTTTCATACCCTGATGAAACGTGGCAGCACGAGTCGCTTAAAGAGACACTAGAACCTACCTACGGCATCATCCTATATCAAGAACAGGTAATGCAAATCGCACAGATCCTTGCTGGCTATACGCTTGGCGGAGCGGATATGTTGCGTCGTGCGATGGGTAAGAAAAAGCCAGAAGAGATGGCAAAGCAGCGTGGTACCTTTAAAGAGGGTGCTGAAGCCAATGGTGTTGATGGCGAACTGGCCATGAAGATCTTTGACTTGGTAGAGAAATTTGCGGGCTACGGCTTTAACAAATCTCACTCGGCCGCATACGCACTGGTTTCTTATCAAACGCTATGGCTGAAAACGCACTACCCAGCGGAATTTATGGCTGCGGTAATGACGGCGGATATGGATAATACCGAGAAGGTTATCGGCCTTGTTGATGAATGTTTCCGTATGAAGCTCAAGCTTTTGCCACCAGATATCAACTCGGGTCTCTATCGCTTTAACGTCGATGAAGATGGCGCGATTGTTTATGGCATCGGTGCGATCAAAGGGGTCGGTGAAGGCCCTATTGAAGCGATCATTGAAGCGCGAGATAAAGGCGGTTACTTTAAAGACTTATTCGACTTCTGTGCACGCCTTGATCTGAAGAAGGTCAACAAACGTGTTATCGAAAAGTTGATTCTATCTGGAGCCTTAGATAGATTAGGTCCTCACCGAGCGGCGATGATGGCATCTTTGAAAGATGCGGTGAAGGCGGCGAGCCAACACCACCATGCCGAGTCTTTTGGTCAATCTGATATGTTTGGTGTGTTGACCGATGCTCCGGAAGAGGTTGAACACAAGTATACCCAAGTGCCTAAATGGCCTGAGAAGGTTTGGCTTGAGGGTGAACGTGAAACGCTTGGCTTGTATTTAACGGGTCACCCGGTTAACGCTTACATCAAAGAGTTAGCGAAATACACCAGCTGTCGTTTGAAAGATGCGACGCCAACGCGTCGTGACCAATCACTAACAATTGCCGGTTTGGTGATTGCTGCGAGAGTAATGACCACGAAGCGCGGTACGCGAATCGGTTTGATGACACTTGATGACCGATCGGGCCGAATGGAAGTGATGTTGTTCTCGGATGCGCTCGATCGCTACGCAGAATTGCTCGAAAAAGACAAAATTGTGGTCGTTTCCGGACAGGTCAGCTTTGATGATTTCAATGGCGGGCTTAAAATGTCCGCGCGCGAGGTCATGGACTTAGGAAGCGCCCGTGAGAAATATGCTCGTGGGGTGTCGATATCTATCGACCAATCCCAAATTAACGGTCAATTTTTTGAACGCTTTAGTCAAATCTTAGAACCTTATAGAGCCGGAACGGTCCCAGTCAATGTATACTACCAGCGTGCCGACGCTAGAGCGCGGTTAACATTGGGCACAGAATGGCGTGTGACGCCAAGTGATACATTACTAGACGAATTAAAACAGCTGCTTGGAAATAGCCAAGTAGAACTCGAATTTAACTAAAATTTAGCTTCGCGAATGCGGAGCTGAATCAACAAGGATTCATAGATGAGCCTGAACTTTCTAGAATTTGAAAAGCCTATCGCTGAACTTGAAGCAAAAATCGAAGCGCTACGTGACGTTTCGCGTCACGGTGGTGACACAGCGGTAGATCTAGACAAAGAAATCGAACAACTAGAGAAAAAAAGCTTAGAGCTTAAACAGAAAATCTTTAGTGACTTAGGTGCATGGCAGGTAGCTCAACTTGCTCGTCACCCTCAACGTCCTTACACCAAAGATTACCTGGAGCATGCATTCACAGAGTTTGAAGAGATGGCGGGCGATCGCGCTTACGCTGACGACAAAGCTATTGTGGGTGGTATGGCTCGTCTAAATGGCCGTCCTGTTATGGTTATTGGTCACCAGAAAGGTCGTGAGACTAAAGAGAAAGTGATCCGTAACTTTGGTATGCCAAAGCCAGAAGGTTACCGTAAGGCGCTACGTCTAATGGAAACTGCTGAGCGTTTCAACATGCCTATCATCACTTTCATCGACACAGCGGGCGCATACCCAGGTGTTGGTGCTGAAGAGCGTGGTCAATCTGAAGCTATCGCTAAAAACCTAAAAGTGATGGCAGGCCTTTCAGTTCCTGTTATCTGTAACGTTGTGGGTGAAGGCGGTTCTGGTGGTGCACTAGCGATTGGTGTTGGTGACTACGTGAACATGCTTCAGTACTCTACGTACTCAGTAATCTCTCCAGAAGGTTGTGCTTCAATCCTATGGCGCGATTCAGATAAAGCACCACAAGCTGCTGAAGCGATGGGCCTGATTGCTCCTCGTCTTAAAGAGCTTGAGCTTATCGACGAAATCATTCCTGAACCTTTAGGTGGCGCGCACCGCGACCCTGCACAAACGGCTCAGAACATGAAAGACATGTTGGTTAAACAGCTAGAAGAGCTAGAGCAGTTTGATAACGAAACGCTGCTTGAGCGCCGTTACCAGCGTCTAATGAGCTACGGCTACTGCTGATAACTTGCCTTAGCGATAAGGCTAGCTATACGAACAAATGATGAAAGGGTTGGACTCAGTGCCAACCCTTTTTTATTATTAAAACATTATCCCTTCACACACGATCTCTTGGTTTATTAGCCTCATGACACACTTAATTGATACCTTCACATCTGTACTTGATCAAAGCGCGCTTAAGCCTTGTCGGTTGATCGTCGCTTTCAGTGGTGGTGTCGATTCACGAGTTTTGTTGGAGTTGGCTGCGCAATACGCTAAGTCCCATCACATTGAGTGCTGCGCGGTACATGTTCATCATGGCTTAAGCAAGAATGCTGATTACTGGGCAGAGCAGTGCCAAACATGGTGTGATGCTTTGTCGGTATCCTTGTTCATTGAACGAGTCTCGCTAGATATTAGCAGTGGAGAAAGCGTTGAAAAGCTGGCTCGAGACGCGCGATACCAAGCCTTTAAAAAGCATATTAGACAAGGTGATGTGTTAGTGACAGGTCAACACATCGATGACCAAGTCGAGACTTTCTTGTTAGCGTTGAAGCGTGGCAGTGGTCCGAAAGGGCTCTCTTCAATGGCGAAAATGATGCCGTTTGCTAATGCTCATATTGTTCGCCCACTGCTGTCGGTGACGAGAACGGATATTGAAGGGGCGGCGCGCGATATGGCTTTAACTTGGGTAGAAGATGAGAGTAATCAAGACGTTCGCTTTGACCGTAATTTTATTCGTCATCAAGTCACTCCGGCACTGACCGAGCGTTGGCCTAGTTTCCAAGAGTCGGTCAGTCGCAGCGCTCAGCTATGTGCAGAGCAAGAGTTACTGTTGGATGAGTTGTTAGAATCTCACTTACAGCAAGCTTTAGGTGGCAATCAAAGTCAAAGTATAAGTATAAGTATAGAAGCACTATCTCAGCACTCTGATTTACTGCGTGCACGTATATTAAGAATGTGGCTGAGCTGCTGTAATCAACCGATGCCGAGCCAAAAGCAGCTCAAACTTATATGGGATGAGGTGGCATGCGCTCAGGCTGACGCCAACCCTAAGCTGGTGTTGAGTGATGTTGAGGTTAGACGTTTTAATCATCAGATCTATGTTGTCAAAGAGACCAAAGACTTATCGAACTGGCAAAGCGATATCTCGATGGAAGAGAGCTTAGTTCTGCCTGATGGTTTAGGGGAACTACACTTAACTTCAGCGGCGAGTGATGGTGTATCTAACCACCGTGATGCGCAACGTTTTAGTCTCAATACAACGAGTGGAACACTGCGAGTGATCTTTAACCCTGAGGGATTGTCAGCACACCCTGTTGGGCGCGGTCATAGCAGGAAGCTGAAGAAGTTGTTTCAAGAGTACCAAGTACCCAGTTGGTTAAGACGTAGAACGCCGATATTAATGGATGGCGATCGAGTGATCGCTGTTTTAGGCTTATTCGTAGATAAAAACTACGAAGGTCAAGATTGTGAAGCGCTTTGGAGCAAGTAGAAAAAGTTTGTGTCACAATTCACCGTCACTTTAATAAAAATAATTAATGGAATATGCAATGAAGAAAATTACACTAGGATTAGTTCTTGGATTTGGACTATTGAGTGGTAACGCACTGGCGGCTGATGTTGCTGCGGGTCAAGCTAAAGCAGCAATCTGTGCGGCATGTCATGGTGCAGACGGTATCGCAGTGATCCCTGGCTATCCAAACCTCAAAGGTCAAAACGAGCAATACATCGCTTCATCAATTAAGGCCTATAAGAACGGCCAGCGCACCGGCGGTTTGGCCGCTGTAATGCAGGCTCAAGCTTCAATGCTGAGTGATGAAGACATCGCGAATCTAGCCGCTTACTACGCAAGCCTTAAGTAAAACCTTCTCAAAGCGCTGATTAAACAAGATGATAAATTTCGAGCCAGAGCTTTAAAGCTCTGGCTTTTTTCATTGAATGTTTACTATAGCTAACCGATAATGAGCCATTCGCACAGTTTAAGGGATGAACATGAAAAAGATTGAAGCCATTATCAAGCCATTCAAACTTGATGATGTACGTGAAGCACTTGCAGAAGTGGGTATTACGGGTATGACAGTATCTGAAGTTAAAGGCTTTGGACGTCAAAAAGGTCATACTGAGCTATACCGCGGCGCAGAGTACATGGTCGACTTTTTACCTAAAGTGAAACTAGAAATCGTTGTGACCGACGAAGTGGCTGACCAATGTGTTGATACCATCATCGAGACGGCTCAAACAGGTAAAATTGGTGACGGTAAGATCTTCATTACTGAAGTTGAACGTGTGGTACGTATTCGTACTGGCGAAGAAGACGAAGACGCCGTATAAAAAAACTATTACCCTAAAAGGAGCGTTTATCGCTCCTTTTTCATTTCTGGTAGGGTGCTGTATGTTTAAGAAAACCATCATTGTTATCACGCTATTGATAACGCTTGCTGTCGTTAGTTTTCATTTTATCTTTGTGATCCCGAATAAACCCAACCTGATCACTTCCTCTCAAAGTACCAGTAACGACATCTACAGTTGCTACCAAAACTCTGCACCGAAAGCGATTGATGTGTCTGATGGCTTAGACATTACGGTGTGGAATATCTATAAGCAAAACCGAAATAATTGGCAGAGTGAGTTAAATAAGCTATCGGCAGGTAGCGATTTAGTCTTGCTGCAAGAAGCGAGTATGACAGAAGGGCTTCGCCAATGGGTAACGAGCGGCCAGTGGGGAAGCACACGTGTTAATGCGTTTGAGGCCTTTGAGCAAAGTGCAGGGGTACTCAACCTAGCAACTCATTTGCCGATTGAAGCTTGTGCTTATACTCATGAAGAACCTTGGCTTCAATTGCCTAAATCCGCGCTTTGGTCGCGTTACCAACTAAGCAATGGCGAAGAGTTGGCTGTGATTAATATCCACGCTGTGAACTTTACCTTTGGTACGGAAGATTATGAAGCTCAGCTCAAGAGCTTAACTGACAATCTGCAAAGGTATCGTGGGCCTGTTATTTTTGCTGGGGATTTTAATAGCTGGAGTGAAGCTCGCTTTGCTGTATTGAAAGATGCGTTGGAGAAGGTTGGTTTGACGGAAGTTGCCTTTGAGCCAGATAACAGAACTCAGTTCATTACAGGGTTGGTGCTCGACCACGTATTCTATCGAGGGCTAGAGGTAGAAAAAGCAAAAGCGCCTATTACGGACGCTTCTGATCATAACCCTATGCGAGTGACCTTTAAGGCTAAATAGTCATTAGCTATTAGTCATTGGAGCTTAACCATTCGCACGGTGGTTACCTTGGGAAATCTAACGGAACAATAGGCTAGAGAGTTTTCGCTAGCCTTATCTCTTCAACTTAAAAGATTAAAATGTAGAGCGCCCAGATTAGGTAGTATCCAACCCATGGTAAGCCTGAAATCACAAGCGCTTGCCCGCGTTCAAACTCAGTCCACGTCAATACCGCGGCATAACCTAGCACGATGTACCATGGCAGAAGCAGTGGTAATGAGCTAGCAAACTGTGACCAATCATTAGTTAGCGGTAACTTGATCAAGCCATTTAAGCTGTTCAAGTCTGCAGCGTAGTTCATCACATGTCCATGCTTGAGTATCAGGCTTGCGTAGCTTGCTACATCACCTAAAACAGCTGGGAATATAACAACCGATGCCGCTGCAAACCATCGCCAAAAGCTGTGTCGGTGTTGGCTTGGCTTGGTTGCTAGGTTAAACCAGAATGCCAATAGAACAATGGTTAATGTTCGGCCAAATACGTCGCTGATGATCTCACTCGCGAGTAAGGTATTGCTGTCAAGTAACGCCAATTGGTCAGGGTTCGTTTGAGCCAGTTGCTGCGAGAGCTCTGCACTTAACCATGCAAAATCTACATTCGAAAAATAAGCACCCCAAAACAAAAATGGGCTGAGCATTAATACGACGTACGGTTGCCATCCCCAAGCACTTCGTTGATAAAGCGCTAAGAAACAAGCTGTTGGTGAACGGAATATATCCAACAGCATGACGAGTGGGTTACTTGACGGGTTCATACACTTACCTTAGTTACATCAACATACAGCTTGAGTTTTTGTCCTGGCTGTAAGTATTTCTTGTTCTGCAAAGTATTCCATTTTACAACATCTGCACTTTTTACTTTGAACTTTGATGCAATACCGCTGACTGTGTCACCTGATCTTACGTTATAAAAGATCGTACGGATGATGGCGCCGTCTGAGCCATTCTTCCAAATGACCAGTTCTTGACCAACTCTAAGCGTGTCGCGTGGTCCCATGCCATTCCACTTAGCCAGTGATTGGTGAGAGACCTTATTTGCGCGTGCAATCGTCCATAGGCTGTCACCACTTCTTACAGTATGGCTGAGCTTATATTGACCACGACTCTTCGACTGTGTGCTTGCTAGGCGATTTGAGGCGCTTAGGGCGTATGTCTTGTCGTCTTTGGTGGATGTTGGGATAAGTAAGTGCTGGCCGATACGAATATTGTTGTTGCTCAAACCGTTCGCAGAGCGGATCACTTTGCTGGTGGTGTTATATTTGCTTGCCAGTACGCTAATGCTGTCACCAGATTGAACCTTGTAACGCACCAACTTCATGCCTTTGCCTTTATTGGCAGCGACTTCTTTGTTGAATTTCTCAACTGAGTCTAAAGGAAGTAATAGTTGTTGGTGTTTCTCTGGCGCTGTCGCCCACTGGTTGTAAGCCGGGTTGTAACCTTGCAGTTCTTTGACAGGAATGCCTGCGTAGTTCGCAGCAATGGCTAAATCAAGCTGTTCTTCAGGGTTAACCAGAGTCAGCACTGGCTTGTTCGGGATCGCAGGGATATCGATGCCATACTTTTCTTGGTTGGCAATGACATCAGCTAGAGCAAGCAGTTTTGGTACATAGCTGCTGGTCTCTTTTGGTAAGTCCAAAGAGAAAAAGTCGATTGGTTTGCCCAGCTTCTTGTTCTTGCGGATTGCACTGTTTACTCGACCACCGCCACTGTTATAGGCCGCAATCGCATGGTTCCAGTCGCCATCGAAACGTCGGTTAAGGTCTGATAAGAAATCCAATGCGGCGTCGGTAGAAGCGGCAACATCACGGCGGCCGTCATACCAAAAGTTCTGTTCAAGCCCGTAGTCTTTGCCTGTGCCTGAAATGAATTGCCATAGACCAGCAGCACTGCCATGAGAATAGGCAAACGCATCGAAAGAACTTTCTACAACTGGCAATAGGGCCAGTTCTAGTGGTAAGCCTTTTTCTTCAATCTTAGTTGTGATCAGATATAGGAAAGGTTCAGCACGCTTTGATACGGTTTTTAGATGACTCGGGTGCTTGAGGTACCAAGTTCGGTAGTAGTCGACCTTCTTTTGGTCTGGTACTTCCATTTCAAGTTGCATCGCAATGCGTTTCCAAACATCTTCTTGTGTTTGTGGAGTAACGACAGGTGCTTCAACTTTTTGATCTTCTTTGGCTGTTGCTTCTGATGAAACGTTCGCTTGAGAAACTTCTTTAGTAGGAGATGTGTTGGTTTGCTCGGAAGCTTGGTCTGGATTCTCTGACTGAGTTAATTGGCAACCAGAAAGTAGTAATACCAAAGCCCAGCTGTACTTAACTCGCATGTTACAGCCTTTTTAATTAACGGCCGATGATAATACTTGCCACCCCCTATGAGTGACAAGCCTGTATTTGTTAAAATTCGTTCTTCCACGCACGTAAAGCGGTGAATACCGATAAAGGATCGGTCTGCTCGGTGCGATTAGACACTGATTTCACTACACTTGGCTCGGTATAGCGCAGGAAGGGGTTCACAAACTTCTCTTGTCTCAAATTTGTGGGGATGGTCGACTTATTTTGAGCGCGAAGTCGGTTCACTTGGTCGCGATATTGCTGCAAATGTTGGTTATCAGGCTCTACGGCTAATGCGAAAGCGATATTGGCTGCAGTGTACTCATGTGCACAATAAACTTCGGTTTCTTGAGGCAGCGCCGTGATCTTATTCAGTGCATCGAACATCTGTTGTGGTGTGCCTTCCATGATTCGGCCACAGCCCGCAGAGAACAACACATCACCACAAAACAGTTTGGCATCACCCACATAACCAATATGACCCGCAGTATGGCCACTGAGCCCTAGGACGAGGAATACTTCGCCAAACAGTTCTAATTGATCACCATCATCGACCGGATGAGTTAAGGTAGGGATAGGTTCATTCCTTGGACCGACAACATCGACGCCGGGAAATTGTCTAACGAGTTCTGGAACACCACCAATGTGATCATGGTGGTGGTGAGTAATCAAGATTGCATCTAAAGTTAGCTCATGGTGTGCTAAGTACTCTAATACTGGAGTCGCATCACCAGGGTCGACGACAGCACAACGGCGATCGCTATTTTGAATCAGCCAGATGTAATTGTCGTTAAATGCAGGTATGCTTTTGATATGTAACATTATTGGTTCTCCAGTCACTTTTGGTGCGACAGAATAAGTGAGACAGATTATTGATGAAGCCAGCACGTAGCAGAAAGAAGTTTGAACGTCCTTACACTTGGGCGCAATTGCACAATGGGGACTGGTTGAGAGAATCTATTCAAACTCGACTCGATGAGTGGTGCCCAAAGCTATTTGGTTACCATATGCTCAAGCTCGGTGGCCTCAGTAGTGAGATTTCTAGCTGCACATGCAACATTCAACATCAAGTAAACCTAGATATCCAGAACCCATTACATAATGTGATAGCGGATGGCTATAATTTACCCTTTTTGGAGAAAAGCTTTGATGTTGTAGTACTGAGTCATCAGCTAGATTATAGCAATGACCCGCATCGATTATTGAGAGAAGTCGATCGAGTGATGATGGACGATGGCTATATCATTATCACTGGCTTCAACCCAATCAGTGTCACTGGGCTTGCCAGTTTGATGCCTTGGCGAAAGAACAGCTTACCCTGGAGTGGCCGCATGTACACGCCAAGTCGAATTAAAGACTGGTTAGGTGTACTTAACTATGAAGTAATTCATTGTGACACCTACGCGCTGTTTCCGATGAGTAAGTATCAAGCGATGTGGACGTGGTTGGAGAACAGCTTAGGTGGTTGTGCATCCTTCGCCGGAAGCCAATACTTTATTGTTGCTCGTAAGCGTACTTACCCGCTAAAACCCATCAAACCACATTGGCACCTTAAGCGACGTTTCTCGCCTGTTGGGGCAAGTTTTAGAACCAATACGCGCCGTACAATGGATTCAGCCAAAGCGTCATATCCGCTAAAAACAGAAAAAGCCGACTAGTTGTCGGCTTTTCATCTATCAATTCGATTGAGAAATTATAAATCGCTTTCTGAAATGTGCGTCTAATCTAAAAAGCGGTTAGCTTGGTTGATAGCCCGTATCTTCTAGAGTCGGATTCTCCGCTGCGTTTCTTGCTAAATCATCACACATTTCGTTTTCTCTGTGTCCCGCGTGTCCTTTTACCCAGCGCCAATCAACGCTATGGCGAGCGGTTTCTTTATCGAGCCTTTGCCACAGATCGGCATTTTTAACCGGTTTTTTGTCGGCTGTTTTCCAGTCACGCTTTTTCCAGTTATGAATCCACTGTGTGATGCCTTGACGCACGTATTGGCTATCTGTGGTCAGAATCACAGAGCAAGGTTCTTTGAGGGCTTGGAGAGCAACGACAGCGGCGAGCATTTCCATGCGGTTATTGGTTGTTAGCGTGAAGCCTTCTGCTAGCGTCTTCTCGACTTTCTTGTAGCGAAGTACGATGCCATAGCCACCGGGACCAGGGTTGCCTAAACAAGAACCATCAGTGAAAATTTCAACTTGTTTCGTCATGATTTGATACTATTACCTCAAGCACATTATCGGCATAGTCTGACACAGTTATCCTTATGAATACCAGTAGCACTCCAGAACAAAGCACGAACGAAAAAAACAGTTCGAACGAAAATAAGCGCATTGTTGTACTCGATACCGAAACCACCGGTATGAATACAGAAGGTGGTCCTCACTATATGGGCCACCGCATTGTTGAAATTGGTGCAGTGGAGATCATCAACCGTAGGCTGACCGGGCGTCATTTCCACGTCTACATCAAGCCCGATCGTGCGATTCAAGAAGAGGCGATTGGCGTTCACGGTATTACCGATGAATTCTTGATTGATAAGCCTGAATACCAAGACATACATAAAGAGTTTCTCGACTTTATCAAAGGTGCGGAGCTGGTGGCTCATAACGCGCCCTTCGATACGGGCTTTATGGACTATGAGTTTGAGAAGCTCAACTCTGCGATAGGTAAAACGGATGACTACTGTAAAGTTACCGATACCTTGGCAATGGCGAAGAAGATATTCCCGGGTAAAAGAAACAACCTAGATATCTTATGTGACCGTTACGGTATCGATAACTCGCACCGTACTCTCCACGGCGCATTGCTCGATGCGGAGATCCTAGCCGACGTCTACTTATTGATGACGGGTGGTCAAACTTCGCTGCAATTTAACGCTGGTCAACAGGAAGGCGAAGCCGAAAGCATACGAAGAGTAGAAAGTGGTCGAAAATCCCTAAAGGTTTTACGAGCTACGGCCGATGAAGTAGAAGCGCATCAAAGTCGTTTAGATCTCGTCGAGAAAAGCGGAAGCTGCCTCTGGCGTCAGTAGGGAGAAAGTATGTTAAGGGTATTGGCTACCGGTTGCTTATTGCTGTTAAGCTTTGGCTTACATGCAGCAACAGAATCCGTAATGAGTTTATTGGATAACCGTTTTCGAGTTGATCCCAGTATTGAACAAGTCACCTTTGTGATTTATCGAACCGATAACTCTAAACCTGTCGTTTTAGTTCGCCCTGATGGCAAGAAATACTACTCTTGGCGCAATGCTGATAATGTCCGTTGGTACGAAGAATCGTCCATGGACATTATCTCTATCGACAATCCGATGCCCGGTCCTTGGCAAGCGATAGGTAAAGTTTCCCCTAAGAACAATATCAAGCTGCTGTCTCATCTTGTTTTGGATGCTAATGAGTTCCCAGATAAGTTGTATCAAACAGAACGCATCAAATTTACCGCTCGACTAACCTCTGATGGCAAGCCGCTGGTGCTGCGCGATTTTCTCGATCGCGTGAAGCTTAAGGTCACCTTTACTAAGTTTGTTGAAAACGAAGAGTCTTTGGTGAGAGAAGCGCGCCCGGTGCCGGTTGTGATGGGCGAGTTTGCTGATGATGGCGCAGATCTTGATGAAAAGGCTGGAGATGGTGTGTTCACGGTCTCTTTGCCAATAGATATCGAGCCTGGTAAATACCGAGCGCGTATTACCTCTGGTAATGGTGTGTTCCTGCGAGCGCAAGAGCAAGAAGTCTTGGTTTATCCAACACCGATCACTAACACCTTCATTCAATCACGAAAAGAGGGTTTACCTCATACTATTGTGGTGTCTGGTGAGCAGGGGATGATCGCACCGAGCTCGTTAGCGGTTCATGTTGAGCACAAGGCTCCTGATGAATATGTGATGTACAAGCAGGGGCAAGCTGAAGTCGACGCAATGAAAGTCGCTCTAGAGGTGCCTTACAATGGCTATTTGGGGATTTATAATTGGTCAGGAGTGGTTTACGCCACTGACGCTTCAAGTCAGCGCCCACTGATCTTTCCAATTACCGAGCAGTCGTACAGCGTTGTTGAAGATATCGACTTAGCAGAGTCACGACGTCTTCAAGAAGAAGCACTTGCTGAACAGAAGCGTATCGCAACAGAGTTGATGATCCTTCAAAAACGTGAAGATGACAGACAGCGCAGTATGATCATTATTGCGGTGGGTAATGTGGTCGCGATTCTATTGGGCTTATTGATTTGGTTTGTGGTTCGTAAGGTTAAGGCGAAGAAAAAAGCGTTACCTGAGATGCAACTCAAGGCGCCCAAGTAACTCGCATAGATGATTAGATTGTCTAGAGAGAATAAGCCGCTAGATAAAGCATTGGAATTTGTGGTAACGAAATCATGAACAAAAAAACGGGACTCATAGGAGTCCCGTTTTTGTTTCTTTTTCTGGCCTTAAGCGACGTTATCAATCGATTGGTCTGGGTACTGAGACTTTGCTGCAAGCTCCTCTGGTGAGAAGTCATCCACGTTAATCGTGTACAGTCTATGTTCCTCAGCGCTAATCAGAAGATTTGCTTCGTCTTGCGTTAAGATACCTTTCTCAAGTCCCAACTGAGCAACAAGATCAAGTCGTAAGAAGGCACGTTTTTGATGTGTCTCTTTGCAGACTTTGTCGAACAGAGGCTCAGCTTGAAGAATTACTTCTAGCGCTTTTTCAATCTTACCTACTGGGTTGTATTCCGTCGCTTCTAGGTATTGGCCGCGACCTATACGAGAGCGTGTTTCGCTTGGTGTTTGTAGAATGTGCGCAACTTTGCTATCGAGCTTGTCGTTTGGAGCACGACGGATACGACCAAATGGCATTAGCACAACACGAAGCAGACGACCAATCACAGGGTTAGGGAAGTTCGCTAAGAACTCATCAATCGCCACTTCAGTCTGACGTAAGCTATCTTGCATCCCCCAATGTACTAACGGTAGATCTTCAGCGTGGCTGCCTTCACTTTCAAAGCGCTTCAACGTTGCTGAACCTAGGTAAAGTTGACTTAGGATATCGCCCAGTCTTGCTGATAAACGTTCTCTACGCTTTAGTGAGCCGCCTAGAACTGCCATTGAAATATCAGACAGTAGCGCTAGGTTGGCACTGTAGCGGTTTAGCTGTTGGTAGTAACGCTGTGTCTGTTTATCTGTTTTATTTGAAGGTGTTGGCGCATCAGAACCACGGCCATCGGTTAAACCAAACCACAAGCTGCGGACTAGGTTACTCATAGTGAAGCTAACGTGTCCAGCTAACGCTGAATCAAACTTATCAAGCGCATCGCTGCTTTCAGAATAAGCCGCTTCCATTTCGTTCAGTACGTAAGGGTGACAGCGAATCGCACCTTGACCATAGATGATCATTGAACGAGTCAGGATGTTTGCGCCTTCAACCGTAATCGCGATAGGCGAACCTTGGTAGCCACGAGCTAGGAAGTTCGATGGGCCTAAACAAATGCCTTTACCACCGACGATATCCATCGCATCAATGATGCTGCGTTGGCCACGGTGAGTACAGTGGTACTTAACGATTGCTGAGATAACCGAAGGCTTTTCGCCAAGGTCAATACCTGCGACGGTTAGGTTACTTGCAGCGTCCATTACATAAGCGTTACCTGCGAGGCGTGCAAGTGACTCTTCGACCCCTTCCATGCGGCCAATAGGCTGTTTGAACTGACGGCGGATACGAGCGTAAGCGCCTGTTGCGAGCGCAGCAGACTTAATGCCACCTGTTGAGTTTGAAGGCAGTGTGATACCACGACCAACCGACAGACACTCAACTAGCATGCGCCAGCCTTGACCTGCCATTTTCTGGCCACCAATGATGAAATCGATAGGCACGAAGATATCGTCGCCTTGCGTTGGACCATTCTGGAAAGGTACGTTTAGTGGGAAGTGGCGGTTGCCAATCTCTACGCCTTTTAAATCAGTTGGGATAAGCGCACAGGTGATACCAAGATCTTTTTGGTCACCGAGCAGACCATCCGGGTCACGCAGTTTAAAGGCCAAGCCCAAAACGGTCGCGACAGGCGCGAGAGTGATGTAACGCTTGTTCCAAGTTAGGCGCATGCCAAGTACTTCTTCGCCTTGCCAGTCGCCTTTACACACCACACCGTAATCTGGGATAGAGCCTGCATCTGAACCGGCTTCTGGGCTAGTCAGAGCAAAACAAGGGATCTCTTTACCTTCCGCTAAGCGAGGCAGGTAGTAGTTTCTTTGTTCTTCTGTTCCGTAGTGTTGTAACAGCTCACCTGGGCCTAATGAGTTAGGTACGCCAACCGTCGATGACAATACACTAGAAACGCCCGTTAGCTTCTGTAGAACCAAAGATTGAGCGTAAGCTGAGAACTCTAAGCCGCCGTATTTTTTCTTGATGATCATGGCGAAGAATTTATGGTCTTTCAGGTATTGCCATACTTCTGGTGGCAAATCAGCAAGCTCATGTGTCACTTGGTAATCATTGACCATTTTACATACGGTATTTACTGGGCCATCTAAAAACGCTTGCTCAGCTTCAGAGAGCTTCGGGTCAGCAATGTTCTGAAGCTTCTTCCATTCAGGTTTGCCTTTGAACAGCTCTGCTTCCCACCATACTGTGCCAGCTTCTAGTGCTTCTTTTTCTGTCTGAGACATCGCCGGTAGAACTTTCTTAAATAAAGAGAGTGCTTTTTGGCTGATTAGGGTCTGACGAATGGTCGGTACAGCAAAGATCGCAACGGCTAACAAGTAACAAAGCCAGCCAGTGACTGACACGCTGCCAAACAGAGTTAATGCTACCATTGCGCCGGTTAATACAACTAATGCACGTACCAGACTAACTCTATGGTAAAGACAGACGCCTAAGATGGCGGTCATGCCGAGTAGGGAGAGCAATATGTTCATGATCGATTTCCTTTTCAGAGATCACTTATTGTTATTAAGTTTTAGGTAAGAGGTCTAACCAGTCAAGTGTAAACAAAATATTAAATATTTGTAAAACTCCAAAGTGAATAAAAAGTGATCTCAATAGAGTTAAAGTTCTAATTGTGAGAGGTTGGTGGCGAATATTTGGACGGATCGGCAGTGAGACCCTAATAAAGGTGGCAATCTTTGGGCTTAAGTGTCGACACTATTTCATGTTTGTGGGTAAACTCAGCTATAAAGAGGGGAAAACCCTCAGTTCTCATTTCACGCACTTTAAGTTGCGTTAAAAAAAATAAGAGATAAGCCTTATGTACCAAGACCTAATCAAAAGTGAATTAAACGAAGCTGCTGACGTTCTTAACAAGTTTTTGAGTGACGACCATAACATCGCTCAAATTGAAGCGGCGGCAAAACTGATTGCTGACTCATTCAAGCAAGAGGGTAAAGTGCTTTCTTGTGGTAACGGTGGTTCACACTGTGATGCAATGCACTTTGCGGAAGAGCTTACTGGCCGATACCGTGAAAACCGTCCAGGTTACGCTGGTATTGCGATTTCAGATCCAAGCCACCTGTCTTGCGTGAGTAATGATTTTGGCTACGACCACGTATTTTCTCGTTATGTAGAAGCGGTAGGTCGTAAAGGTGATGTGTTGTTCGGTCTGTCGACTTCAGGTAACTCTGCCAATATTCTAAAAGCGATTGAAGCTGCTCAAGCTAAAGGCATGAAGACGGTTGCATTGACGGGTAAAGATGGCGGCAAAATGGCGGGTTGTGCTGATATCGAAATCCGAGTGCCACACTTTGGTTACGCAGATCGCATCCAAGAGATTCACATTAAGATCATTCATATTGTGATTCAGCTTGTTGAAAAAGAGATGGAATAATAGTTTTACAGACATTTGGAGCCCAGGTTTGTGGCTCCATTGGTTTTAATAGGGAGTAGATTAAACCATGTGTGAATTGCTCGGTATGAGCGCGAATGTGCCAACTGATATTTGTTTTAGCTTTACTGGTCTTATGCAGCGTGGAGGCAATACTGGCCCGCACCGCGATGGCTGGGGTATTACCTTCTACGAAGGAAAGGGTTTTCGTACATTTAAAGATCCTAACCCTAGCTGTGAATCTAAGATCGCTGAGTTGGTTCAAAACTACCCAATTAAAAGCCAAGCCGTTGTCAGTCATATCCGTCAAGCGAACCGTGGTGGTGTTAATCTAGAGAATACACACCCTTTTACTCGTGAGCTTTGGGGGCGATACTGGACCTTTGCTCACAATGGTCAATTAACGGATTACGACGATCTGATTAGTGGTCGTTTCAGACCGGTTGGCGAGACAGACAGTGAGCTCTCTTTTTGTTGGCTACTCAAACAACTTGAAGAGCGTTTCCCAGAGCCACCACAAGACATGGAAGGTATGTTTCGCTTCGTAGCGGAATGTTGTGACCAGCTTCGAGAGAAAGGCGTTTTCAACATGTTATTGAGCGATGGTGAGTATGTGATGACATACTGTACTAACCATTTGTATTGGATAACAAGACGCGCGCCTTTTGGTAAAGCGAGCTTAATTGATGAAGACGTTGAAATTAACTTCCAAGAAGAAACTACGCCTAATGACGTGGTTACAGTGGTGGCAACTCAGCCTCTAACAGACAATGAAGAGTGGTTTAGAATGAAGCCGGGCGAATATGCGCTGTTTCATTTTGGTGAGCTGATTGGCAACAATCATAAAGCATTGGAAGATGTCGCTTATGCGCCGCAGAAGGTAGCAAGCCAAGCGCCAACTGAACCATTGAGCTGAGCTAAGTATCCCGAATAGTATTATTTGAACCGTATAAAAAAGGCCGCTTACTGAACTAATGAATCAGTAAGCGGCCTTTTTTTGGATTTGATTTAGTTTCTGAAGAATTACTCTTCTGCGTAACCGTGTTTACCTAATGCCTTACCGTCTAAGACAGCCTGCCCATTTAGCATTGATAAACGATCTTCGGCGAACCATTTGCAGACCATAGGGTAAATGCAGTGTTCTTGAGTAAGCACTCGGCTTGCCAGAATATCAGCATCGTCATCTTCAAATACCGGCACCTTAGCTTGTAAGATCACAGGGCCACCATCAAGCTCTTCGGTCACAAAGTGGACGCTAGTACCGTGCTCTTTGTCTTGCGCATCAATGGCACGCTGGTGGGTGTGTAGGCCTGGGTATTTAGGTAACAGGGAAGGATGGATGTTGACCATTTTACCCGCATAGTGACGAACAAACTCTGAACTCAGGATACGCATGTATCCCGCAAGTACGATTAAATCGGGTTGGTATGCATCAATCTGAATCATCAATTCATGATCGAACTCTTCACGTGAACCAAAGTCTTTTGGATTCACTGAATGTGCGTCAACACCTGCGGTTTTCGCTCGTTCTAATCCAAAAGCCTCTGCTTTGTTTGAGAAGACAGCCTTAACTGAAGCATCAATCATATTGTTATCACAGGCATCCAAAATTGCCTGTAAGTTACTTCCGCTTCCTGAAACTAACACAACGATGTTTTTATTAGAGTGACTGGTTTTATTTGAGTGATTGTTTTTCATAGAGTGGGTCATACGATTGATTAACTGAACTGTTTACAATGTACCTACATAAACTAAGGTTTTCTGCGGGCTAAATAGCAAAATGAGGACCATTAGGTCCTCATTGATTAACTAAGTAAGTGAACGTATCACTTATTTGATTTCTACTTGCTCTTCGCCAGCTTCAGCGTTTGCGATCTCACCGATAACCCAAGCGTTTTCGCCTTCAGCTTTCAGTAGTTCAACGGCAGCGTCTGCTTGATCTTTAGGTAGAGCAACAACTAGGCCAACACCACAGTTGAAAGTGCGGTACATTTCGAATGTCTCCACGTTACCTTTCTCTTGTAGCCAGTTGAAGATAGCAGGCCATTCCCAGCTCTTGCCATCAATGACTGCTTTAGTACCTTCAGGAAGTACGCGTGGGATGTTTTCCCAGAAACCACCACCTGTGATGTGCGAGATAGCATGAATGTCATGCTCTGCGATCATCTTAAGCGCCGATTTGATGTAAATCTTAGTAGGTTCTAGTAGGTGCTCACCGATAGTGCGACCTTCTAGTTCTTCACTCTTATCAGCACCAGAAACTTCTAGAACTTTACGAATTAAAGAGTAACCGTTTGAGTGTGGACCACTTGAGCCAACAGCGATAAGTGCGTCGCCTGCTGCTACTTTAGTGCCGTCAATGATGTCCGCTTTTTCTACAACACCAACACAGAAGCCAGCTACATCGTAGTCGTCGCCTTCGTACATGCCTGGCATTTCAGCAGTTTCACCACCGATTAGTGCACAGCCAGCTTGAACACAGCCTTCAGCAATACCAGAAACAACGTCTGCTGCTGTATCTACATCTAGTTTACCTGTTGCGTAGTAGTCTAGGAAGAATAGCGGCTCACCACCTTGAACGATTAAGTCGTTCACACACATTGCCACTAGGTCGATACCAATGGTGTCGTGTTTTTTCAGATCCAAAGCAAGGCGAAGTTTAGTACCAACACCATCAGTACCTGAGACAAGTACCGGCTCTTTGTATTTCGTTGGAAGTTCACATAGGGCGCCAAAGCCACCAATACCGCCCATTACTTCAGGGCGACGAGTGCGTTTAACAGCACCTTTGATACGGTCTACTAGTGCATTACCTGCGTCGATATCAACACCAGCGTCTTTGTAGCTTAGAGAAGAAGTATTACCACTCACGGGATAGTCCTCGAACTTAAGTTGGATGTGAAAACGGCGCTATTCTAACAGGGCTTGATTACCAAGAGCAAACGTTTGCGCGGTTTTTTTTATTAGAATAAAGATTCTGAAATAACCTTAGAGTTCGTGTATAATCTACAGGTTTGTTTAAATATTGCCGGAGTTGGAAATGAAAGTTGTTGAAGTGAAACACCCGCTAGTAAAACATAAAATTGGCCTGATGCGTGAAGGTGAGATTAGCACTAAGCGTTTTCGTGAGCTAGCGACAGAAGTGGGTAGCCTTCTAACATACGAAGCGACATCAGACTTTGAAACTGAGCGTGTGACGATTAACGGTTGGAACGGTCCAGTAGAAGTTGACCAAATTAAAGGTAAAAAAGTAACGGTAGTGCCAATCCTACGTGCTGGTCTAGGCATGATGGACGGCGTTCTTGAGCACATCCCAAGTGCACGTATCAGCGTTGTTGGTATCTACCGTGACGAAGAAACACTTGAGCCAGTACCATACTTCAACAAGCTTGCATCTAACATCGATGAGCGTATTGCTCTAGTGGTAGACCCAATGCTTGCGACAGGTGGTTCTATGATCGCGACTATCGACCTGATGAAAGAGAAAGGTTGTAAGCACTTTAAGATTCTTGTGCTTGTTGCTGCTCCTGAAGGTATCGCTGCTCTAGAAAAAGCGCACCCTGATGTTGAGCTTTACACGGCTGCAATCGATGAGAAGCTAAACGACAAGGGCTACATTGTTCCTGGTCTTGGCGATGCTGGCGATAAGATCTTCGGTACTAAGTAATTCGGTTTCAGCTTAAGTGACTCTAAACAGTCCCTTAATTCGCTGAATTAACCGTATTAATAAAAAGGGAGAGCATTCGATGCTCTCCCTTTTTTGATCTTGTTAGGTTGTGATTCTTTGGAATCTAGCCTTATCGATCCATTAATCGATTTGAGCTTTATCTACCACAGTGTTGTCACCTAGCTCATCTGGAAGTACTAGGTTAAGTAGAATCGCTACGATGCCACATAGGCTTACGCCCTGTAGGCTAAAGTCACCGATGCCAAATGCCATGCCGCCAATACCGAAGACTAACGTAATGCCCACAATCACAAGGTTGCGTGATTTGTGCAGGTCAACTTTGTTTTGAATTAGAGTATTCAAGCCTACGGTTGCGATAGAACCAAACAGTAGAATCATGATGCCGCCCATCACAGGAACCGGAATCGTTTGAAGTAGTGCACCTAGCTTGCCGACCAATGCAAGAACGATGGCTGTTACCGCTGCCCAAGTCATGATCACTGGGTTGAATGCTTTGGTCAGCATTACCGCACCTGTTACTTCGCTGTAGGTCGTGTTTGGTGGCGCGCCTAGCATTGAAGCAGCAATTGTTGCCACACCGTCACCAGTAATTGTGCGGTGTAGGCCAGGTTTTTTAAGGTAGTCTTTACCGGTCACGTTAGAGATAGCAAGCATGTCGCCTACGTGCTCAACAGCAGGTGCAATCGCAACAAATACCATAAAGAAGATAGCGTTGATGTTGAACTCTGGCGCTGTGAAGTTTGGCAGTGCTAGCCAAGATGCTTGCGCTACTGGTGTGAAGTCGACTGCGCCATAAACCAAGCTTGTGATGTAACCTGCGACAATACCACCGAAGATTGGCAGTAGCTTAAGGAAGCCTTTAGAGAACACACTGATGACAATGGTCACTAACAGTGAAATCGAAGAGATCCACAGTGCAGCGTCTGCATCAACAAGCTGAACCGCGCCATCGCCTGTCTTACCTAGCGCCATGTTAACCGCAACAGGCGCAAGGCCTAAACCGATAACCATGATCACAGGGCCAACCACGACAGGTGGAAGCAGTTTATGGATGAAGCCAACGCCACGAACTTTAATTAACGCGCCCATTAGTACATACACAACACCCGCCGCCATAAGGCCGCCCATGGTTGCACCTACACCCCAAGTTTGAATACCAAACATGATAGGCGCGATGAATGCGAAAGAAGACGCTAAGAAGATTGGCACTGAACGGCGTGTAATAAGTTGGAATAAAAGGGTACCGATACCTGCGCCAAAGAGTGCAACGTTAGGATCAAGTCCTGTTAGTAGCGGCACGAGTACAAGCGCACCAAAAGCTACGAACAGCATTTGCGCACCTTGCAAAGCATTTTTCATGATATGTCCTTAAAAATGGTCGTTATATGAAAAGTGAAAAATAAAATTCGCGGGATTCTATCACTTAGCAATCGATTGCTACACCAGATAGATCAAATTTATTTATCTTAGTGATGTTTTATATCCATCTAAGCCCTAGAAATTCAGCTTATAAGTGAGCGATTTATCATGGCCAGGTGATATTTTGTGGTTATTAAACACAGTGGGCGCTAACGACCTTGCCCCTCAATCCATAGTTGCTTATCATCTAGGCACAAGATTTGAATATTAGGATCAGTATGCGCTACATAGCATTGTTGTTGATGGGACTATTAGCCTCTCCGAGTTATGCCTTAACTCAAGTAGATATTTTTAGTGCTGAAGTTGCGATTAACGCTGAAGACAAACAGCCAGAACAAGTGGCAAGAAATACAGGTATGGAGCAGGTATTGATACGTGCGACTGGCCAAACTGATGTCGCTTCGAATGAGACGATTCAAAAGGCGATGCGCAAGAGTTCGCAGTACATGTCTCAAATGAGTTTTGGCGAAAGCAATGACCAATCAACATTGCGTATGCGTTTTAACGGTGCTCAAATCCGTTCTCTACTGACTCAAGCACAGTTACCTTACTGGCCTGATACGCGTTCAAACATCCTTGTTTGGCTGGTGGAAGAGGACAACTACGACAAGAACATCGTATGGGAACACTCTAACTCACAGTTGGCCGCTGGCTTACAAGCGAACGCAAAAGAGCGTGGCTTGCCTCTAACGCTGCCTGTGGGTGACTTTGACGATATTACCGGTATTGCGACTTCTGATTTGTGGGGCAGCTTTGTTACGCCAATCAGTAAAGCGAGTCAGCGTTACCCTGTTGATGCTGTGCTGGTGATAAAGGCTCAATCTTCAGGCCTACGTTGGGCTCTATACGATCAAAAGCCAAGTCAATTGACGAGCGCACCAACATCGCCTGTAAGTGGTTCTTTATCAGGTAACAGCGCAACGACTTCTAAGAAGTTAGTCGACCAAATCAGTAACTACTACGCAGGCAAAAGTGCTGTGACGGTAGCGAGTGAGTCATCAGAATCGATTTTAACGCAGTTTATTAGCCTGAATAATGCTCAAGACTTCTTCCAGTTGGAGAACGCACTTAAGCGTCTAAACTCGGTGGCAAGCCTAGATATTCTGAAGATTCAGAACAACGAAGTCACTTTCCGAATTCACTTATTGTCGACTCAACAAGAGTTTGAGCAAGAAGTAGCAAGTATTCGCCAAGTTGCGAAGGTTGAAGAATCTTACATTGAGCCTGAAGTGAGCCCTGAATTTGAAACTCAAGACAACACAATGTCTGTAGGTGATGATTCAACAGACGCTGCTGAAGTCGCTGGTGACGAAACTGACTCAGGCGTGCAAGTGATTAAGGGTAATGAGGTATCTGAGGATGCTGAGCTCACGCCTGACGCAACGTTAGAGGATTCTAGTACAGAAGAGCTAACTATCACTGCGCCAGTACATGCTAAGCCAAGCTTGGTATACGAGTGGGTTCGCTCATAATTGTCAGCTGACATGACTGATTGAAATGAAAACATGAAAAAAGCCCTGCAAGAGCAATCTCGCAGGGCTTTTTGTTTGTAAGCGGTCAGTTTAAAAGCATGGGCTCAATATTATTGCTCGAACTTAGCTTTCTCTCTCTTTTCTACTTCGGAAAGGCGCTTCAACTTGATGCCTAACTCTTTGGCTCTAAAGCGAGTAAATAAGATATTGCCCGCGAAACCTAGAGTCGTCAGAAGCAGTTCTACAGCCGCTAACAAGCGTTCACCATCGTCTACATACAAAATAGTTAATGCGTGTAGGAAATAGAGCATCAAAACGAAATTTGCCCAAGCGTGCGTATAAGGCTTACCTGCTAAAATACCCGGTAATGGCAGCAACAGTGGGATAGCCCAAGCAATCGCCAGTGTGACATTACTGAGATGAGGGTGCGGTGAAAGCGTCATCTGCCAAGCCACCACCCAGAATAAAAGTGACAAGTTGCCCGCTAAAGCAAGGTAGCGAAATAGCTTGGTTTTGGGAGACATAGCCTTCTCTGGCATATACATCATTGAGAAATTCCCTTCTGGTTTAACGCGATGCGCGCTAGGCGTTTACCTAGGTTTTGCGCCAACTCAATCTCTTCTTTGCTAAGCGAAGCGCTCTCTCCAGTACTGCTTGCACCATAAGGCGTACCACCAGTTTGAGTGGTGTGCAGCGCAGGTTCTGAGTAGGGGATGCCCACGACTAACATGCCGTGATGAAGCAGGGGCAACATCATGCTTTGTTGTGTTGTCTCTTGACCACCATGCAATGATGAAGAAGAGGTAAAGACACAAGCTGGCTTATCGATGAGATCACCATTGATCCACATTGATGTCGTGCTATCCCAAAAGTGCTTCATTGGCCCGGCCATGTTGCCAAACCAAACCGGACTGCCTAGCGCCAAACCATCACAAGATCGAAGTTCTTGTAACGAGGCAATAGGATCGGTTGGTTGATAACGCGAATCAGGCTGCTCTTCTACTGTGTACACGTCGCTCACCGTTCTTAGCATGGCTTCGCAGTTCGGGATAGATTCAACCCCTCGTGCAATCTGCCTTGCTAGAGCTTGTGTGTTGCCTTGGCGGCTGTAGTAAAGAACAAGAATGTTAATGCTCATATTGGATTACAGAATCTCTAGCACTTGCTCTGGTGGACGACCAATCTTCGCTTTGTTGTTCGCGACAACCACTGGGCGTTCAAACAGTTTTGGGTTGTTTGCCATCGCGGCGAAAAGATCTTCATCAGTAACCGAAGCATCACCAAGGTTTGCTTCTTTGTAGTCTGCTTCTTTGGTGCGCATCATGTCGCGAACACTCTCAAAACCAAGCTGAGTGAATAGTACTTTCAGCTGTTCAACTGTTAACGGAGTCTCTAGGTATTTGATTACCTCTGGCTGTACGCCGTTTTCCTGAAGCACTTCTAGAGTTTGACGGCTCTTTGAGCAGCGTGGGTTATGATAAATCACGACAGACATGGTTCTTCCTCATTATTATTTTTGATTTAATTGTTTAGCTGAAGCCACCAGAGGTGACTTCTTTTTTGTGTACAGTTGAGCTTTTTTTTTATTCTGGCAACGAGCTGTTACCAGTAAACATATTATTGTAGCGACAAGAAGCGTTCTCGTTGAATCATCAGCTGATCAATTCGAGCGTCGTAGCGTGCTTGTTTTAGGCTTCCTAATTCTGCGATTTGGCTTGCTTGCGTGTAGTACTGAATCGCTTTGTTCCAGTTGGCTTGCAGTGCCAAAATTTCTGCACGAGCAGCCAGTTCTTCGTCGCTATTACCAAGGCTCGTATTTACTTTTGAAAGTAAGTGCCAGCCATTAGTGTCGTTCGGATTATCGTGCGTGTAACGTTGCAATACGCGAACCGCTTCCTGTAGATCTTCATTCTCAATCAGTGCATTGGCGTAGTTAATGGTCAGAACTGGGTTGTTTGGTTGACGAACCAGTGCAGATTTAAGTTCTTTAATCGCAATCTCAGGCTGCTTTTTCTCGATGTGCAGATCCGAAATAGCATCTAGATAAAACAGGTTGGTTGGATCGCTGTTAATCAGCTTGTTCAGAATCGGCTCTGCTTTGTCTAATTTTTTGGAATCTAGGTAAACCAGTGCTTGGCCATATTCTAGTGACGGAACCAAAGCTTTAGGGGCTTTCTTCAGCTGGCGCTCAAACCAAT